>NZ_VYIK01000003.1:0-42757 GCF_008709575.1 Mycobacterium sp. | reverse complement strand
GGTACACGATCGACAACTCGGGCACCACCCCGGTGCACGACTGGCAGCTGCAATTCACTCTGCCCGCCGGCGAATCCATCACCAATGTGTGGAACGCGACACTGACCCACACCGGTAGCCAGTATGTATTGACCCCGGAAAGCTACGACAGCACGATCGCACCGGATGGTTCGGTGAACGTGGGCTTTCAGGCCAGCGACACCGGTGCCTATGCCCCGCCCACGCAGGTGACGGTGGACGGCCAACCCGTCGACAGCGGATCAGGCGCCACCACTGGCGGTGACACCGGCACCAGTACCACCGGCACCGGTACCACCGGCACGACGGGCACCAGTACCACCGGCACGACGGGCACCAGTCCTGCCACGGGGATAACGGAGACATCGACGGTGACGTCGCAGTGGGACGGCGGCTATGTCACCGAGTACACGATCGACAACTCGGGCACCACCCCGGTGCACGACTGGCAGCTGCAATTCACTCTGCCCGCCGGCGAATCCATCACCAATGCGTGGAATGCGGTGGTGACGCAGTCCGGCAACCACTATGTCTTGACCCCGGAAAGCTACAACAGCACGATCGCACCGGATGGCTCAACTGACGTGGGCTTCCAAGTCAGCGACACCGGAACCTACGCGCCGCCCACGCAGGTGACAGTGGACGGACAACCCGTCGACAGCGGCACCGGCGGCACCACCGGCGCCGGCAGCGACACCGGCGGCGGTACTGGCGGTGATCTGATCTCAGCTCAGTACGGAACGACGACGATCGAGCATGCTTACGTTGTCCAGAACAACGCCTATAACAATTCCGCCGGACAAACCATCGATGTCACGTCGAGCGGATTCTCCATCACCAGTGAGAACGGCTCCGCCTCCACCGACGGCGCTCCGCTGGCGTACCCCTCGATCTATCTGGGGTGTGCCTACGCCGACTGCTCGCCGGGAAGCCCCTTGCCCGAGGAACTGAGCCAGATTCAGTCCGCAACCAGCAGTATCGATTACACGTTCCCCAGCTCCGGCACCTATGACGCGTCATACGACATCTGGTTGAACCCCACGCCGATAACAAACGGTGTCAACGAGCAGGAGCTCATGATCTGGTTCGACCACGCAGGCTCCATCCAGCCGGTTGGTTCTCCGGTGGGCGACGCCACGATCGACGGCAAAGACTTCGTGGTCTGGGAAGGCAACAACGGCTCCAACAACGTGATCTCCTATGTCGCGACTTCGCCGATAAGCTCCTGGAACGACTTCAACCTGTTGGGTTTCATCGACAACATGGAAACCCATGAAGCGGTGAACAACTCGTGGTACCTGACCAGCATCCAAGCCGGGTTCGAGCCTTGGAACGGTAGCGTTGGCGCAGCGGTCGATTCATTCTCCGCGAGCGTCAACGGTGTTAGCTAATCGGTGATCGAGATCGCCTGCCTTGGGCATTGCCGCACGGCGTCGCGGATGCGGGCCTCGTTCTCGGGCGTGACCTCCGGCTGCAGGACGGTCAGCATGTCGTCGTCACCGAGGTGAAAAACCTCTGGGATGATGCCCATGCACACCCCGTTGCTTTCGCACAGCCCGAAGTCGACGTCCACTCTCATCGCAACACCGTCACCGGCACGTTCTGCCACCCGGCGACATTTTGCATGGTGACACGTCTACAGCCGTCCCAGTCCACCTCGTAACGGGGCATGAAGTCGAGCAGCCTCTCCAGCGCGATCCTGCTTTCCAGGCGTGCCAAAGCCGCGCCGAGGCAACTGTGAATCCCGTAGCCGAGACCGAGGTGCTGCGCCTCGGTCTGGTCGCGGTCGATGTCGAAGACGTCGGCATTGGTGAACGCCTCCGGATCGCGGTTGGCCGAGGCACCGATCAAAAACACGGGCTTGCCCGCGGGAATCACCCCGCCGCTGACGTGTGCCTCTTTGAGGGTGTAGCGGACGTTGTATTGAACCGGCCCTTCGTAGCGCAACAGCTCTTCCACCGCCGCCGGAACTTTGCTGCGGTCGTCGAGCAGCTTCTGCCACTGGTCGGGGTGGCGGGCGAAGATCACCACTGCGTTGCCGATCAGCTTGGTGACTGTCTCGGCGCCCGCACCACCCAAAAGCGTGGCGAACCCGGTGATTTCAACATCGTCGAGTTTGCGCGGTCGGCCGTCTTCGCCGGGGATCTCCGCGGCTATCAGCCTGCTGATCATGTCATCCTGCGGATTTTCGCGCCGCTGCTGCACCAGGCCGAAGTAGTACATCGCGGTGTCGATGATGGCCTGCATGCCGGCTTCGCCGACGTCGATCTGTCCCGGTTCGCGGTGCAGGCTGGTGTCGATCCAGTGCCGCACCTGCTGACGGTATTCCTCCGGCACTCCCGCCATCCGGGTGATGACTTCTACCGGGAATGGGCCGGAAAAGTCCTGCACGACGTCGAAGTTGTCGGGGTCGGCCGCGCTCAGATACTTCTCGACAGTTTCGATGACCGTTTCGAGCTGCGATTGAATGGCCCTCGGGGTGAACGCCTTGTTGAGCAGACTGCGCATGTGCCGGTGCTCGGGTGGATCCATGAAAATGATCGACTTCTGTTCGGGAGGCACCCCCCTGCGCACCATCGCCAGATCGCAACCACGAGCGGAGGAATAGGTCTCGAAATCCCTGAATGCGGCCGCCACGTCCTGGTGGCGGGTCAGCGCGTAGAAGTCTTCTTTCTCGTCGTAGTACAGGGGCGCGTCCTCGCGCATCCGCCGGTATATCTCGAACGGGTTGGCGAAGAACTCCTCCGAAAACGGGTCGAAGACAACCTTCGGCTTGGTCACTGCACACTCCCTCGTGTCAGCTGCGGGCCCGCACCTTTACGGCTTAGTGCCTGATTGTAACGGTGCCGGCTCGACGGCGTGCGGAAAAAAACCAGCAGCCGCCATGGCGGGCAGCAAGGGCGGTGGGCGTCCGGTTACCGGGTGAATCCCCACTCCGCTTCGTTGGCTTCTGTTTTGACGTCCGCCGCCGGGTCTTCGCGGCTGCTCGCCACGAAGTGGGAGTCGTCGGGTCGGCGCTCGCCGATCTCCATGATCGCGTGGACCGGGCAATCCATCAGTGCGCGCATGACGGCGTCGTGGTCCTCTGCGGCCACGGTGCCGTCACCGACCAGCGACGCATATCCCCAATCGTCAAGGGAGAAATACTGCGGCGCATGCTTGGCGCAGAAGCCGAAGCCGTCGCAGACGGTGCGGTCCAGGCGGATTCTCATGGCGTCGGTCATGCCGGTTCCACCTCGTAGGGCCGGTCGGCGCGAAACGCGCCGGGACGGCACGCCTGGCAGCTGTTGTCGAGATGTTCTTGCACCGCGTGCGGGAATTGGTTGAGCAGGCTGGCCGCGATATTGGCGGCGGCATCCAGGGTTGCGCAGGCGCCGCGTCCGCGCAGCACTGTCGACCAGCGTCGCAGGCGGTCGAGATCCTCGCCGGTAGCCGCGCCGTCGCGCAGTGCCGCGGCGACCGCCGCCATCGCGGCGGTGCCATTGAAGCACGAGCCGCACTGGCCGGCGTTTTCGCGGTCGAAGTACGCCAGCACCGATGCGGCGACCGCCACCGGACAGTCTGCGGTGAGCACGGTGACGGCCCCGGCGCCCAGCCCGCTGCCCAGCCGTCGCAGTGTCTCGTGATCCAGGGTGGCGTCGAGCACGTCCCGGTTGAGCAGTCCGGCGAAATAGCCGCCCACCAGTGCGCCCGTGACCTGATCGGATGAGACTCCATGCAGGGCAAGCAGTTCAGTGAACGGCAGGCCGTGCGGGATCTCGTAAAGGCCGGGCGGCCGGCCGGCACCGGTGACCGTCATCAGCAACGTGCCGGGCGACAGCGCGGTACCTTGAGTCCGGAACTCCGCCGCGCCATGCTGCAGCAGATAGGGCAGATTGGCCAGCGTTTCGACATTGTTCACCAGCGTGGGCCGCCCGCCGACCCCCTGCTGGAACGGGCGGGGGGGCTTGTCGGTCGGCTTGGCCGGGCCGCCGTTGAGTGCGCGCACCGCGGCGGTCTCCTCGCCGGCCACATAACCGGGGTCGACGGCTGTGACCGCGACCGGCACACCCAGTATCTCGCTGTCCAGCTCGGCCAGGGCGGCCTCGACGCTGCGGGCTGCCCGGGGGTCGGACACGTACACATGGGCACGGTCGGCGGCCACGATCGCGGCGGCCAGTCGCAGCCCGTCGAGGACCAGGTGCGGCCGGTGACGCAGCAACCAGCGGTCCTTGATCGACGCCGGTTCGCCCTCTTCCCCGTTCGCTACGACGACCGCGCCGCCGGCGGCGCGTCCGTGGTCGCGGACCGCCCGCAGTTTCACCGCAAGCGGGAACGCCGCGCCGCCGCGCCCGAGCAGCCCGCTGCGCTCGACCTCCTCCAGCAGCTCGTCGGTGGATTCCAGCGGACGGTAGCCGCCCAGCTGCCGATACGCCGAATAGTCTTCGCGATCCGGGCCCGCGCGCAGCAGCCGCGGCGGGCAGCCCGGCCAGGCAGCCACGATTAGGCTTGGACCTGTGCGAACAGCGGTGGTGCGGGTCGGCGTCGACCCGTCGGGTGCGCTGACACCGGCGGAATTAGACAAGGGCATGACCACCCTTCTGCAACTTGCCCGGGCGGCCGGCGCCGATCTGGTGCCCAGCGATCTCGCGGCGATGCCGGCGGACCGTCGCGAAGTGCAGCTGCTGATCGCCGGCGACGACCCCGATACCGTCAAGGGCACGGCGGTGCGGTTGTGCACCCGGGCTTTCGGCACCGTTCCGGTGACCGGCGCGATCACCTATGTCAGCAGGGGTACCGACGAGGACGCCCATGGCGTGCTGGCCGGTTTCGGGCTCACCGGCGAAATCGAGCGGGTTCCCGGCGACCAGGGGTACGACATCGTATACGTGACCCTGCGCCGGGAGGACATCGAGCGCATCCCGGAAAGCCGGGTTCACACGGCCCTGGAGGCATCGCTGAACTGTGAGGTCCACATCCGAACCAGGTAACGACATCAGGACCCCAGGAATTCCAGAATCGCGGGCGCGGCCTGCACCCAGGTGTCGAACATGTTGAAGTGAGTCACTTTTCCGGTTGCGCGCTCCTCGGCCGCGCGTTCCCAGGCATCCTCGGGCCACGGCGGGTCGATCAGCTTCGAACCCTTGATCAGGCAGCTGACCTCCAGCGATGTCCGTTTGGGGTGGTCCCAATCGTTCTCGCCGCCGCGAATGATCAGCGTGGGAACCGTGATGCGGTCGAACATTTCGTCCTCGACGCCGGGGATGGTCTGCCCCGGTTTGGAGACGAACGCGTTCAGCCAGCGCAGCATCACCTTGAGGAACTCGTCGCGGTCGAAGCCGAGGAATCGCTGCTTGTTGGCGGGGTTCTCTTCGATGCGCTCGCGCCACTCGGCGAGTTTCATCACTCCCGCCATTCCGGCTCCACGGGCCGCGAGGATGCTCGGTATGACGTAGTGGGAACCCAGGACGAACGTGCCGTAGATTCCGCCGACGATGTTCCACACCACCAATTTGGTGACCAATTCCGGATACAGCATCGTGGTCAGCATCGAATCCCGTGCTCCACCCGAGCCGCCAGCGATGATGCAGGGCCCCAGGTCGAGTTTGGTCAGGAGACCGTGCAGGGTCTCGGCGCGCATGTGCGATTCGCTCGGTCCATAGAATTGGACATCGGAAGCCCCGCAATTCGGCCTGTCCCACAACAGCACCCGATAGCCGCCGGCGACGAGCGCCTCGGCCAGCGGTCGCAGGCCGGGGATCTCCTTGCTGAACCGGCCACCGGGCGTCAGCACGATGAGATCACCGGAGGCGCCCAGGATTTCGTAGACCACGTTGCCCCCATTGACCTCGATCACCGACACCAGCCGCTCCTTGCACCTCAGGCCATTACCAGCACGTCGTTGCCGACGACACGAACCGGATAGGTGCGGATGCTCCATTCCGGTTTGACCGCGGTCGTGCCGGTGGCAAGCTCGAAGCCCCACTGATGCCAGGGACAGTAGATATATTCTTGATCGCGGATCATGACCGCGCCACCGGCGACACTCTCGTCGACAACCGTGCGGCCGCGGGCGCGCCCGGAACACAATGGCCCGCCCTGATGCGGGCAGTAGTTGGCGATCGCGTAGAAAGTGCCGTTGACGTTGTACACCCCGACACCGTGTCGACCGATCGGCACCAGTTTGTGGCTGCCCGGCGGGATCTCGTCCACGGTCGCGACGACATGCTCGCGGCCCTGGGCCAGCCGGGGCCGTGTGACTTCGTCGGGCACTTAGAACACCCGTACTTGACCCTCGAGGGCCGGCACCGTCTCGGGTAGGTGATAGGTCGCGATGCCGTTTTTGAACATGACCGCTTCGCGCGCCGCTTTGGGCAAGTGCTTGATCAGCCAGCGCGGATCGTCGAAGGTCCAGTGCGGGTAATCCGAGGAGTAGAGCAGGATCTTGTCGCACTCCATCCATTCCAGCGCGCGGGTCAGTTCGGTCTTGTCCGGCGGGTAGTCCAGCGGTTGAGTCGTGAACTTGATGTGCTCCTTGAGGATTTCCGACGGCTTGCGTTTGATCTCCATCCGCGACTTGCGGGCCTCATAGATGGCGTCCATCCGCCACATCAGCGGCAGCACCCAGGTGAAGGCGTGCTCGACGAACACGATCCGCAGAGTGGGGAAGCGGTCGAAGACGCCGTCGAAGATCAGACTCATCACCTGGTTGGCGGCCAGCAGGGAGTAGGTCACCATGAAATCGTGGTTGTAGCTGGGAAATCCCACCGGAGGCATCGGCAGCATCTCGTAATTGCTGCGCGACAGGTGACAGCTCACCGTGATGTCGTGCTTGGTGGCGGCCGCCCAGACCGGGTCATACATCGGGTGGCCCCACGACGGCCGCGGTTCGGCCTTGAGCAGGATCTGCGCCATGTACGGGTGGCCGGCCCACCGCTCGATCTCGCGGGCCGCACCCTGCGGGTCCTCGACCGCCACGCAGATCGAGCCGCGCCAACGTTCGTGCCAGTTGTTGTGGCTGTCCAGCCAGTGATTGGCCTGCCAGTCGTTCAGGGCGCACGAGAATGCCTGGTGAGCTTCCGGCAGGCGGGGTGTCCGGGCGCCCGGCTCCAGGATCGCGATGTCGGAGCCGGCCTCCATGATCAGCTGGCGAAACGCCATATCCGGATCGCTGCCGGGGAACTCGCCGTCCGGCGGGAAGGTGTCCACGCGCATCGCGAAGCTGTGTGCGTAGTCGGGAGCGTCGTAATAGATCAGCTCGCCCACCTTGTGCTCGCGGAAAAACTTGCTGCGCCAGGGCTCGGGGATGTACTGGGTCAGTTCGCCGCGTTTGGGCACCGGGTGAACGTCGGAGTCGACACAGCGGACGGCGATATGCTCGGCGGCGGGAACCCGCTGCTGGACTTGTGTCAGCGTCATGGTGGCCTTCCTCATACCTCCTGTGCGGCCGTCTGGGCCGGGATGTCTATGCCATACAGTGTCGCGGCGTTGCGCCAGCACAGCTTGTCGCGCTGCTCGGCGCTGTAGGCGCTTGGCACCGCCAGCTCGCTCATATGCCAGTGCGGATAGCTCGAGCCGAACATGACCATGTCGTCTTTTCCGGTGAAGCTGAACCACTGCCCGGCGAACTCGACGTCACCGGGTCCGTCGAAGCCGCCCTGGACGAAGTAGACGTGCCCGGGCAAGTAGTCGCTGGGTATGCGCGGCGCCCACGGAGTCTGTTCCAGATGCGGCCGCCCGAAGGTGTCCATCCGCCAGATGAACGGCGTCACGAAGTCCGCGCAACCGTCGGCCCAGACGAACTTCAGCGCGGGGAACCGCTCGAACACACCCTCGGCGATCATGTTCATCAAGTGGTACAGGTAGTTCAGCGGCATGAAACCGGCGTACTGCTCGTAGGTGCGGGTGTGCCCCGACGGGGTCGGCGGAAACGCGATGCCCTCGCCGGTTTCGATGTGCACCGCCACCGGAAGATTCGCCGCGGCGGCAGCTTCCCACAACGGCCAGAACTGGGGCTTGCCGTAGAGTTCGCGGGATTGCAGCGGGATGCCGATCTGGACGACCTGCGGATGGTCTTGGTATTTGGCGAGCTCGCGCACGGCGCCGGCGATGTCGTCGGGATTGACCCGGATCGTGCCGCGGAAGCGGTCACCGAAGGCGGTTGACGCCAGCCATCGCGACACCATCATCTCGTTGTGCGCTGCGCACAGCGCACTGCCCAGATGCCGGTCGGGCATGATCCCGCGACCCATCGGATGCAGGACCGCGACGTCGACACCGCGCTCGTTGAACAGATAGTTGCCGACGACATCTGGATCCGAGCCCGGGTAGCCGCGGTCCGGTCCGCGGGTGTCGCGGGCATACTCGCCGCCCGGCGCTCCGTACCAGTCCATCTCGTAGTCGGGGAAGCCGCGACTCTTGAACGGCTCGCGGAGAAACCCGCGCAGGTCAGGAGTCGACGCGAAAAAGATGTGCACGCTCGCGTCGATGACTGGGGTACGGGTTCCGTCCGGGTGCGTTATCACCTAAACCACCTTCCGGCCGGTGCCGCACGGCCGGTCAGATGCTAGATAACCTAACATTCTCGTGCACCGCCTATCAACGGTTTGCCGGTAAGCGTTTCGATGGGGCGCCGATGTCAGCCAAATTCTTGCAATCAGAGAATATCATTCTGGCACGTTGACGGGCACTCGGCGCCGGCTGCGGCATCGTGAGAACGGCGGCGCAAGACTTGCGCCCGGTCGAGCGGATCGGCGATCATCCAGCCGTTGAGGAGGAGGCCGCTATGCCATCGCAGGACACGGCGGCGATTGTCGCACAGGGGCCGGTCGGGTGAAACCTCTCGACGGCATCCGCGTTCTCGAGGTCGCCATGTACGGGTTTGTCCCGTCGGCGGGTGCGGTGCTCGCCGAGTGGGGCGCCGACGTGGTCAAAGTGGAACACGCGGTGACCGGTGACCCGCAGCGCGGCCTGCGTCAGACCGGCATGCTGCGCGTCGAGGGCGATCCCAACCCCAACATCGAGCACGCCAACCGCAGCAAGCGCAGCCTCGGGCTGGACATGTCGGTGCCGCAGGGCAAGGAAGTGCTCGACGAGCTGACCCGGCGCTCCGACGTCTTCTTGACCAGCTTTCTGCCGGGACACCGGAAAAAGTTCGGCATCGACGTCGACGATATTCGCGCGGTCAACCCGACGATCATCTACGCGCGGGGCAGCGCGCTGGGCCCGCGTGGCGCCGAGGCGGACAGGGGAGGCTATGACATGACCGCGTTCTGGTGCCGGGCCGGAACCGCTGCCACCATCACGCCGACCGGGATGCCGGGCATGATCGGACCGCCCGGCCCGGCCTACGGCGACACCATCTCGGGCACCAATCTGGCCGGCGGTATAGCGGCGGCACTGCTCAAGCGGGAACGCACCGGAGAACCGTCGATTGTCGACGTCTCGCTGCTGGGCAGCGGGCTGTGGTCGCTGGGGCATACGGTGGCCCTGACCCTACATCTGGGCCAGCGACTCCAAGCGCCGCCGGTCGGTGTGCATGGCGCGCCCAACAACCCGCTGGTGGGGTTGTATACGACGTCGGACGGCCGCTATATCTCTTTCGTGATGATGCAGCCCAGCAAGTTCTGGGCGGACGTGTGCCGCCATATCGACCGGCCCGAGCTCGCCGACGACCCCCGTTTTGCCACCGACGACCTGATCGCCGCCAACACCTCCGAGGCGGTCGAGATCCTCACCGCGGTGCTGGCCACCCGCACCCTCGCCGAATGGAGTGAACGATTCGCGACGCTGTCCGGACCATGGGCGCCGGTGCAGGACACCCTGCAGGCGGCCGACGACGCACAGATCCGGGCCAACGACTACGTCGTGCGGGCGGGCGCGCTCGACTTGGTGGCCAACCCCGTGCAATTCGACGTCACGGCGCCCGAGCCGCGGGGTGCACCAGCGTTTGCCGCGCAGACAGAGGAAATACTGCTGGAACTCGGGTACGACTGGGATCGCATCATCGAGCTCAAGACGGTCGGCGCTGTCACCTAGGCGACGACGCGGATCGGATTAGGGCAGGCGTGTCTGAGTTAATGCGCAAGAGCCCGTTGGAAATACCGCATTGCGTTGTCTCATGCGGTCTGCACCCGACGATGGTGGCCGCCCTGACTGCCGACCCATCGTGTTCGCCAAAGAGCAGAATTTTGGCGTCGGGCGTGGCAAGGTAATCGCGTGCGTTCTACCGTGCGTTCCGCCTTGGCCGCGGTGGCCGCGCTGCTGGGTGTCGGCGCGCTGTCGGCCACGCCTGCCGCCGCCGGACCGGCTTCGTGCGACTACCCGAGCTGCACGCCGGGTATCACTCCCGGCGTCGTCCTCGGCGCCCCGTGTGACAACACCACCTACTACGTCTTCGGCACCGCGGACTACTACGTGTCTTTTGCCACCGAGCCGGGACGGCTGATGTTCTGTGGTTCGCCGAGGAGATATCAGCCCCGCTGGTTCCGATCCCCCCCCATGGCAGGAGTCAAGGAAGAAAACTCCGATTGCAACGATTTCATCAACTACGTCGCCCAGGCCCCGGACGGGCTGTTTCTGACCTGCGTGGCTCAGAACGGTCGAAGCCTCTGGGTCCGGGGTGACACCTGAGACCGTGACCGGGCCCGTGACGGCGGGCGGACCAGTGGGCACCGAAAGGGGGTGGCCGTACCGTCCTGTTTCTTTATTATTACCATCATTACGCATTTACGCCCGCGAGACCGCGGCATGGGTCATAATCTGCGAGCGCGTGCGTCGATGGCAGTCCTGACCGAGGCGAGAAGTTCGAGGCAGAGGTGGGTGTGGTCAGAACCGGTTTCACATGCGCCGGTGCCGACGTCGTCGGCTCCGGTCGGGGCGTCGCTGCGGCCGCTGCTCCAGTGACCGGGGTGCACTGTGGTCTGGGCCCCAACGCTGTTGATGGTGCGGGAAGGCGCGGGGCCTGATGGCTAACCGGTTTGCGGATCGCTGGTCGGCGGGAGTCAGTTTAGGGCGGGATTTTTCGGGGCCCATGCAGGCGGTGGGTGGCCTGTTTGCGATGTCGGCGGATGCGTTGCGGTTCGCGGTGCGTCGGCCGTTCTACTGGCGGGAGTTCTTGGAGCAGGCGTGGTTCATTGCGCGGGTGTCACTGGCGCCGACCTTGTTGGTGGCGGTCCCGTTTACGGTGCTCGTCAGCTTCACGCTAAATATTTTGTTGCGTGAACTGGGTGCGGCCGATCTCTCGGGTGCGGGGGCAGCGTTTGGTGCGGTAACCCAGATCGGACCCATAGTGACGGTGCTGATCGTGGCTGGTGCGGGATCGACCGCGATTTGTGCGGACCTGGGGTCGCGCACGATCCGCGAGGAGATCGACGCGATGGAGGTGCTGGGCATCAATCCGGTGCAGCGGTTGGTGACTCCGAGGATGCTGGCCTCGGGCCTGGTGGCCCTGTTGCTCAACAGCTTGGTGGTGATCATCGGGATTGTGGGCGGTTATGCGTTTTCGGTGTTCATTCAGGATGTGAACCCGGGGGCGTTCGCCGCGGGCATCACGCTGTTGACCGGGGTCCCGGAGGTGGTGATCTCGTGTGTCAAGGCAGCACTTTTCGGGTTGATAGCCGGGATGGTCGCGTGCTATCGGGGTTTGATCATCACCGGCGGTGGGGCCAAGGCGGTGGGTAATGCGGTCAACGAGACCGTGGTGTACGCATTTATGTCGTTGTTCGTGGTCAACGTTGTGGTGACCGCGATCGGCATCAAGATGACGGCCAAATGACGGTGGGGGGCTGATGGCGCTGCGCGCGACCTATCCGCGGTTGTTCGGCCAGTTGGAGCGGCCGGTGTCGACGTTGGGACGGATCGGGGATCACACCCTGTTTTATGGCAGGGCAATCGCCGCTGTGCCATTTGCGGCGGTGCACTATCGGCGCGAGGTGATGCGGCTGATCGCCGAGATTTCCATGGGTGCAGGGACATTGGCGATGATCGGCGGGACGCTGGTGATCGTCGGATTTTTGACGCTGGCCGCGGGTGGGACGTTGGCGGTGCAGGGGTATTCCTCGCTGGGCAACATCGGCATCGAGGCGTTGACGGGATTTTTGGCGGCGTTCATCAACGTGCGGATTTCGGCGCCGGTGGTCGCCGGGATCGGGTTGGCGGCGACGTTCGGGGCCGGGGTGACCGCGCAGCTGGGTGCCATGCGGATCAACGAGGAGATCGACGCGTTGGAGGCCATGGCCATCCGGCCGGTGTCCTACCTGGTGAGCACTCGGTTGTTGGCGGGGATGATCGCGATCACCCCCCTCTATTCGATCGCCGTGATTTTGTCGTTTATCGCCAGTCGCGGAGTGACCGTGTTCATGTTCGGGCAATCGGGTGGGTTGTATGACCACTACTTCGACACGTTTTTGAACCCGATCGACTTATTGTGGTCGTTTTTGCAGGCGGTGTTGATGGCGTTGACGGTGTTGCTGATTCACACCTATTTCGGGTATTTCGCCTCCGGGGGACCGTCGGGGGTGGGGGTGGCGGTCGGTAACGCGGTGCGCACGTCGCTGGTGGTGGTGGTGTCGGTGACCCTGCTGGTGTCGTTGTCCATCTACGGCGCCAACGGCAACTTCAACCTGTCCGGGTAGGGGGAGACGACGTGACACGAAGTCTTGGACCGGGCCCGATTCACCTGTCGGAAACCAGGGGCGCCGGGCCTGCCGCGGCTGAGCTGGGGACCGATTTCGGTGTGCGTTCCTATGCTCGTCCCCTGGCGGGTCTGGCCACCGTGGCAGTGGTCGCCGGGATCGTCGCCCTCGCGGTGGGGCTGTTCCAGGGCAGCTTCACCGACACCGTCCCGGTGACGGTGATTTCACCCCGAGCCGGGCTGGTGATGAATCCGGATGCCAAGGTCAAGCTGCGCGGCGTGCAGGTCGGTAAGGTCGCCTCGATCGAATCGCTGCCCGACGGGCAGGCCGCGCTGCACCTGGCGATGGACCCGTCGCAGCTGCATTTCATTCCGGCCAATGTGATCGTCGACATCGCCGCCTCGACGTTGTTCGGGGCCAAGTTCGTCGAACTGGTACCACCCGCCGACCCGTCACCGCGGCCGTTGCGGGCCGGGGCGACGCTGGACGGCCAGCACGTCACCGTGGAGATCAACACGGTGTTTCAGCAATTGACGTCGGTGCTGAACAGGATCGATCCCGCCAAGCTCAACGAGACTTTGGGCGCGGTGGCCGCCGGATTCAACGGCCGGGGCGCAAAACTGGGGCAAACCCTGAGTGATCTGGATTCACTGTTGGCCAAGTTGGATCCCAGCCTGCCGGCGCTGAGCCACGATCTCGAGGTGACTCCTGCGGTGGTGAATGCCTACGGCGACGCGGCGCCGGACCTGGTCAAGACTGCCGCCAACGCCACCCGGATCAGCCAGACGGTCGTCGACGAGCAGAACAATCTCGACGCGCTGCTGGTCAGCGCCATCGGGTTGGCCGACATCGGCAACCAGGTACTGGGTGCCAACCGCAAGCCGCTGACCGATGTGCTGCACCTGCTGGTGCCGACCACCGATCTGACCAACCAATACAGCCCGGGAATCAACTGCGCGTTCGCTGGGATCGCGGTCATTGCCAAGTCTCCGCCACTGCCGAAACCCGGCGAAGTCACCTCGACCACGTTCCTGTTCGGCACCGAACGCTACCGGTACCCGACGCATCTGCCCAGGGTCGCGGCGACTGGCGGTCCGCGATGCCTGGACCTGCCGAACGTGCCGTACGACACCACCCAGCCGTTCGTCGTCATGGATTACGGCGCCAACCCCTGGGAGTACGGGAACCAGCAACTGCTGCTCAACTCCGACGCCCTCAAGCAGCTGTTGTACGGTCCCATCGCCGGGCCGCCGCGTAACTCCGCTCAGATCGGGGAACCGGGATGAGAGGCTCGTCGTCGACTTTGGTCAAGTTCGGGATCTTCGCGGTCGTGATGGCGTTGCTGACCACCGCGTTGTTCTTCATCTTCGGCCAATACCGCACCGGTGCGACGACCGGGTACTCGGCGGTCTTCACCGACGTGTCACGGCTCAAGCCCGGACAGACCGTGCGGGTCGCCGGGATCCGGGTGGGCACCGTGAACAGCGTGTCGCTGCAGCGGGACAAGACGGTGCTGGTGAAGTTCGATGCGGACCGCAATATCGTGCTCACCGACGGGACCCGAGCCGCGGTCCGCTACCTCAACCTGGTCGGCGACCGCTATCTGGAGCTGACCGACGGTCCCGGGTCGACCAGACGATTGCCGGCCGGCGGACGGATTCCGATGGACCACACCGCTCCGGCCCTGGACCTCGATCTGCTGCTGGGTGGATTGAAACCGGTCGTCCAGGGCCTGAATCCACGTGACGTCAATGCGCTCACCTCGGCGCTCATCGAGGTCTTCCAGGGCGAGGGCCCGACGCTGGAATCCCTGATGTCCAAGTCGTCATCGTTTGCCGACGCGATCGCCAGCAACAACGAGACGGTGCAACAACTGATCGACAACTTCAACATCGTGGTGGGCACGCTCGACAAGGAGGGCACGAAGTTCTCCGGCGCCATCGACCGGATCGAGCGCCTCGTTGGCGAACTGTCCGAGAAGCGAGACCCGATCGGTGCCGCGATCGACGCCCTGGACGCCGGCACCGCCTCACTGACCGACCTGCTGACCCAGGCCAGGCCGCCTCTGGCCCGCACCGTCGACCAGCTCAACCGGCTGGCTCCGCTGCTCGACAAGGACAAGGGCAAGGTCGAGACCGCCATCGCCAAGGCGCCGGCCAACTACCGCAAACTCCTGCGAGTGGGCTCCTACGGCAGCTTTTTGAACACCTACCTGTGCGAAATATCGATCCGCGTTTCGGATCTTCAGGGCCGCACCGTGGTTGTGCCCTTTATCAAGCAAGAAAACGGGAGGTGCGCGGAACCCGATGCTTAAATATCGCGGAACGGGCTTGGTGCGCAACGGATTCATAGGTCTCGTCTTGATAGTGATGGTCATCCTGGTCGGGCTCTCGCCCCAACGGCTGGTGTCGTGGGCCACCGCCGTGCGCTACCAGGCGTTGTTCTCCGAAGCCGGCGGCCTTGCCGTCGGCAATGACGTGACCATCTCGGGCATCAAGGTTGGCACGGTGTCCGACATTGCCCTGCATCACGGCAATGCCCTGGTGACATTTACCCTGGCCGGCAAGGTCCCGCTCGGATCGGAAACCACCGCGCACATCAAAACCGGCACCCTGCTGGGCGAGCGGGCCCTGGTCTTGCAGTCGGCCGGTAGCAGCGCGATGCACCCGATGACCGTCATTCCCCTCTCACGCACCTCGTCGCCCTACACGTTGACCGATGCCGTCAACGAGTTCACGCAGAACACCGCGGACACCAACACCCAGGCGCTGAACCAGTCCCTGGACACGCTGTCGTCGACACTGGACCGGATCGCGCCACAGCTGGGGCCGACCTTCGACGCACTGACCCGATTGTCGAAGACTCTCAACGGCCGCAACCAGACATTGGGCGCCTTGCTGAAAAGCGCCGGCGACGTCAGCGGAATCCTGTCGCAACGCAGCGCGCAGGTCAACACGCTGCTCCTGAGCGCCAATGACCTGCTGGGGGTCTTGACGGCGCGGCGGCAGGAAATCGTCGACCTGCTGGCCAACACGTCGGCGGTGTCGCGACAGCTATCCGGCCTGGTGCACGACAACGAGCAGGAATTGGCGCCCACGCTGGAGAAGCTGAATTCGGTGACCGCGATGCTGGAAAAGAACCGTGACAATATCGCCAAAGCGCTGCCGGGTCTGGCGAAATACGCGCTCACCCAGGGCGAAGCCGTGTCCAGCGGCTTCAACTACAACGCGTTCGAAGCGAACCTCGTGCCCATGCAAGTATTGCAGCCGCTCCTCGACTACCTCTGGGGTTTCCGGACCTTCGACACCAATCGTGGTCCGGGCTTCCCCTCGCCCATGCCCAGAGCGTTGTTCCCGTTCCCGTACAACGGGATTCCGCCGTGCCCCACCTGTGTGTTGGGCGGACGCATTGGCGGCAGCCAATGATCGCGCAGAAAAAGTTTGCGGCCGGGGCGGCGGTGGTGCTCGCCGGGTTGCTGGTGGTCGGCTCGGCACTCATCGTCCGCTCGGTGTTCTTCGGACCCAAGACCGTCATTGCCTATTTCACCTCGGCGACCGCGATCTACCCGGGCGACGATGTCCGGGTCTCCGGGGTCAAGGTCGGCAGCATCGAGTCCATCCGGCCGCAGGGCACCCAGGTCAAGTTGACGTTGAACGTCGACCATGGTGTGCCGATCCCGGCCGATGCGAAAGCGGTGATCGTCGCGCAGAACCTGGTCGCTGCCCGCTACGTGCAGCTGACTCCGGCCTACCGCGACAGCGGCCCGGTCATGGCCAATGGGGCGGTGATCCCGGTCGAACGCACCGCGGTGCCCGTCGAGTGGAATGAAGTGAAAAACCAATTGATGCGACTGGCAACGGAACTGGGTCCCAAAAGCGGAGTATCAGGCACCTCGGTGGGGCGGTTCATCGACAGCGCCGCCGCCGCACTCGACGGCGGCAACGGCGACAAACTGCACCAAACGCTGGCTCAGCTCGCCGGGGTGGGGCGGATCCTCGCCGACGGCAGCGGCAACATCGTCGACATCATCAAGAACCTGCAGACCTTCGTCACCGCCCTGCGTGACAGCAACACCCAAATCGTGCAGTTCCAAAACCGGCTGGCCACCCTCACCAGTGTGGTCAACGACAGCAGATCTGAACTCGACGCGGCGCTGGCCAACCTGTCGACCGCAGTCGGCGAAGTACAGCGGTTCATCGCGAAAACTCGTAATCAAACCAGCGAACAGGTGGCCCGGTTGGCCGACGTCACCGAAAACCTTGCCGAGCACCACTTGGCCCTGGAAAACGTGCTCCACGTGGCGCCCAATGCTTTCGCGAACTTCTACAACTCGTATAACCCCGACACCCGAAGCTTCATCGGGCAGTTCGCGTTCAATTTCTTCGCCAACCCGGTGATGTTCATCTGCGGGCAGATCGAAGCCATCGCCAATGTGACCGCGCCAGAAACCGGGAAGTTGTGTAACCAGTATCTCGACGCCGGTTTGGCGCGGATCAATTTCAACGACTCCCCGATTCCGATTTATCCCCTGATCATTCCGCCGATAGTGTGGCCTTCGCTGATGAGGTCGGCCACCCCGGAGCACATCATCTATTCCGAGCCGCGACTGGCGCCCGGCGGGGAAGGCCCCAAGCCCGGGCCGCCCGAGCAGCCACCCGCGGTGTCGGCATACACCGGTCTGCCCGGTGACCCGGTCGGACCGCCGGGCGCGGAGCCGCCGGCGCGGATACCGGGGGCGGCGATGCCCTTCCCGCCGGCGCCGACGACACCGGTGGAACCTCCGCCGGCGCCGAGCGTGCCGGGAATGCTGCTGCCCGCGGAAGGGCCGCAATCATGACTGCCCGGGGACAGCGGGTGCTGGCCACCGGCTGCGCCGTGATGTTGACCGCGACGGGGTGCGCGTTCCACGGGTTGAACTCGCTGCCGTTGCCGGGCACGGTGGGCCGCGGTCCGGGTGCCGAGGTCTACCACGTCGAGATCGCCACTGTGGGCACCTTGGAGCCGAATTCGCCGGTGCTGATCGACGACGTGGTGGTGGGCAGCATCGACAAGATGACAGTGCGCGACTGGCATGCCGATGTCGAGATCTCGGTGGCGCCCGGCGTCGTCGTACCTGCCAACGCGGTCGCGACGGTAGGGCAGACCAGCCTGCTGGGCTCGATGCATCTGGATCTGAATCCCCCACTGGGCCAGCCGCCGAGCGGACGACTGCGGCCGGGAGCCGTCATTCCGCTGAACCGCTCGTCGACCTACCCGTCGACCGAGCAGACATTGTCGTCGCTGGCCGCGGTCGTCAACGGGGGAGGGCTGGGACAGCTCGGCGACGTTGTCAGCAATTTCAGCTCGGCGTTGTCCGGACGGGCCGGAGACGTTCGTGATCTGCTGACCAGGCTGGACAAATTCATCGGTGTGCTCGATGCTCAGCGCGACAACATCGTTGCGTCGATCCAGGGGTTGGACAGGCTGGCGGGCACCCTCGCCGACCAGCGTGACGTCCTCTCCCGGGCGCTGCGCAAGATCCCGCCGGCGCTGGACGTGCTGCTCAAGGAACGGCCACGTTTCACCACCGCGCTGGACAAACTGCGGGTGTTCAGTGACACCGCCACCGGGCTGGTTCGCGACACCCGCACCGATCTGGTCAAGAACCTGCAAAACCTCGAGCCGACGGTCCGCGCGCTCGCCGACGTAGGACCGGATCTGGACACGGTCCTGGCGTATCTGCCGCTTTTCCCGTTCCCGCAGGACCTGGTCGAGCGGGGTGTGCGCGGCGACTACATCAACCTGTTCGAAGTCCTGGACTTCACCGTTCCCCGGCTCAAGACCGGACTGCTGTTGGGCACTCACTGGGAACAAGTGGGCGCCGAGCTGGTCCCGGCCCCGGGAGATCCGTACTACCTGCAATACACCCTCGATCCCCTGCATGCCGGCGTGGCACCACCACCACCCGGGGCGCCACCGGCGGGACCCCAAGCCCCGCCGCCCGGCCCGGCGCCGGCTGAAACACCACCGCCGGCCGATCAGGCTGCGGTCCCCCAGCCCGAGGCGGGTGGATAGATGCTGTCACGGTTGGTCCGAATCCAGTTGGTGATCTTCACCGTCGCGGCGATCGTCGGCGTGCTCGTCATGGGCTTGGTCTACATGCAGGTCCCGACCCTGTTGGGCATCGGCCGCATCACAGTGACGCTGGAGCTGCCCGCCTCGGGCGGCCTCTACCGGTTCGCCAACGTGACCTACCGGGGCGTGCAGGTCGGCAAGGTGACCGCCGTCGGCCTCACCGCGCACGGCGCCAAAGCAACGCTCTCGCTGGACACCTCGCCGAAAATTCCCGCGGATCTGCACGCCGAGGTAGGGAGCATCTCCGCGGTGGGCGAGCAGTACGTGGACTTGCGGCCGCGGACCGACTCCCCGCCCTACCTGCGCAACGGATCGGTCATCGCCATGGCCGACACCACAATCCCGCAACCGGTCGGGCCACTGCTCGATCAGGTCAGCGCCCTGATCGACAGCGTCCCCCAAGGCAAACTCAGCCAATTGCTCGACGAGACATTCACGGGCTTCAACGGATCCGGCTACGACCTCGGATCGCTGTTCGACTCGTCGGCGCGCGTGGCCGGCGACGCCAACGGCGTCGCGGACCGGACCAAAACCCTGACCGAGGACAGCGTCCCCCTGCTGGATTCCCAAGAGCAGACCACCGATTCGATCCGGCTGTGGGCACGCAGCCTGGCGGGGACCTCCGATGTGCTGGTCAACGACGACACGCGGGTCCGGACGCTGCTGCAGCAGGGGCCGGAGGCCGCCAACGAGGCATCGCGGCTGCTCGAGCAGGTCAAACCGACCCTGCCGTTGTTGCTGGCCAATCTGACCACGATCGGCCAGATCGGCATCACCTACCACCCCTCGCTGGAGCAGCTTTTGGTGCTGCTGCCGCCGATTGTTGCCGCCCTGCATGCGGTCGGAGTACCGAGAAACCAACCCGACGGCATGGCTCGGGGTGATTTCGCGCAGAAGATCTCCGACCCGCCGTCCTGCCTGGTGGGATTCCTGCCGCCCAGCCAATGGCGCAGCCCGGAGGACGAAACGACGGTCGATACCCCGGACGGGCTGTACTGCAAACTGCCGCAGGACTCCCCGATCTCGGTGCGCGGCGCCCGGAACTATCCGTGCATGGGGCATCCGGGCAAACGCGCGCCGACCGTCGAAATCTGCAACAGCGACAAACCGTATGAGCCGCTGGCGATGCGCCAGCACGTGTCGGGCCCCTATCCGCTGGACCCGAACCTGCTTTCCCAGGGCATCCGGCCCGATGACCGGATCGACTTTCGGGAGAGGATCTTCGGCCCGGTGGCAGGAACACCGCTGCCGCCGGGTGCGGCGCCGAGTGGAACGCCGCCGGGGCCGCGGGGAACTTACGCACCGCCGGGGTCGGGGTACTTCGCCCCACCGCTGCCGTCGTCGGCTGCCATGTCGACGCAATCTGCTGACTACCCGCCGATTGCGCCCCTCGACGTTCCAGACTCCGCACCGCCGCCGGCGCCCGCAGCACCGCCGCCGGCGGCGCCTACCGGGTCGGGCGGACCCCAGGCAGCCCCGAGTGCGTTCTCCCAGTTTGATTCCCGGCTTAAACCAGCACTAAAACCAGCACTTGTCGCGGTGCCCTACGACCCGCACACCGGTCGCTATGTCGGGCCGGACGGTCAGCTGTATCAGCAGTCGGACCTCGTCACGCCGGCGGCGCCCAAAACGTGGCAGGACATGCTGCCGACCTGACGGGCGATCAGGTTATCCGGTCCAGCCGAAACGGCATCTCGATGACGAGCGACTGGTTTCGTCCGCAGGCACCGCTGGGTCCCACCGTCTTGTCGAAGCCCGCGAGCGTCGCTGAACCGATTTGCTGCTGGCCGTAGGCGTCCACAGGATAGAAGAAGTAGAGCTGATGCCCCGGATAAGAACTGCCGTCGGCGCATTTTTCCCAGTTCGGCACATCGTGTGCGACTTTCCACAGCACCCCGTCGCGCACGGTCAGCGGTGCACTCCAGCCCTGGTCGCTGGTGACGGTGCCGTCGCATACCTGGGCGTTGGTGCAGGTGGAGGTGATGGTCCAGGTGCTGACCACCGTCGCTTCGTCGTGATACTGGTCGTTCGTCTTGGCCCACCCGCCGATCGAGGTGGCGCGGTAGGTCCCGTTGATGGCGAGTTCATCGTCGGCGGCCTGCGCAGTCGGTGCCGCGGCCACTCCGCCGGAAATCAACAGCGTTGCGGCGGAAAGCGTTCCGATGATACGCATCACCTGCTCCTTGATACGGCCGGGGAGCCAAGAATAACATCGTTGCCGGCGACGGGGATGCGGATTGAACCGGGCGGCCCGCGACGTCGACCGGGGCGGGCCCCGGATTACTCACCAGTGACGTATCGAGCAGAGCACCCCTTTGGGACCGTCCTTGGACACGACCACCTTTCCGTCGACCGTCAGGTCGCAGTGCAACCCCGGCGTCCTCGGTTCTAGGCCGGTGCTGGCCGTGACCAGCGCCCACTGCTCGGGCTTGGCGAGGTCGAGTTCGTAGGTCCAGGGATGGCCGGGGGAGATATCGACTTTGATGTTGGGTACGAACTGGTAGGGATTGTGGCTGTAGTCGGAGAAGATCGGCGGTTCCTGGTCCAGGTAATAGATGTCGGTGTAGCTCGGGCTGGCCGCCGAGACGGTGTATTTGACGTGGTGCTTGACGACGGTGTCGTCGGCACCTGACGGTGTCGCGGCTACCAGGCTTGCTGCCGCCAACAGGGTTGCCAACCCCGAGCCGAGCGCTGTCCTGCCAGTCATGTCGTTCCTCCGACCCGTCGCCACGACGCGAAACCCCGCGCGAAGAATGCTACCGCGCGAGCCCGGTGAACTTCGACGATTGGGCGGGTGATCGTCACCCTAGCGACGTGCGCTGCCGTCCGGGGACGTCGGCCGGACCAGGTCGGTGAGCAGCCTGGGAATGTCGAGCGGCGGCACGACTGCTTCCACGAGCACCATGGCTTCCTGATGGCGGGCAGCGGCGGTGAAAGCGTCGTGGAGCTCGCCGTAGGTCTGCGCGCGGAACGTCAGATGGTTCGTCACACCGAGCGCGCCGAGGATCCCGGACCAATCCCATCGGACAATATCGTTGTAGGGAGCGGTTTTCCCGTGAATCGCCCGTTCGATGGTGTAGCCGTTGTTGTTAACCACCACGACGACCGGAGTCAATCCCTCCCGGGAGATCACGCCCAGCTCCTGCGCGGTCAACTGGGCCGCGCCGTCGCCGATCAGCAGTACCGGTCTGCGATCGCGCTGAGCCAGGCCGGCCCCGAGGGTCGCGGGCAGGGTATAGCCGATCGATCCCCACAGCGGTTGTCCGATGAACGTCACGCCGCGCGGCAGCCGATGGGCGGCCATTCCGTAAAACGACGTGCCCTGGTCCGCGAGTACCACGTTGCCGGGCGTGAGTGCCTCGCACAGTCTGTCCCACAAAATCTCCTGGGTGATCGGTGCCTCTCGCGCGGGCGGTGTCCGGCGGGTGTTGTCCGGCCTCGGCGCGACGGGCGGCGAGCTGATCCCGCGATCGGTCAGGATTGCGGTCAGCGCGTCGAGTGCGTCCGGCAGCTCCAGCGGCGCGAATACCTGACCGGCGACGGTGCTCTGCTGGGCGCCGATGTCGATGGTCCTGCCCGGGTCGATGCGCTGGCTGAAGAACCCGCTGACCATATCGGTGAACACCACCCCGGCCGTGACCAGCACCGGCGCGTCTTCGATCGCTCGGCGTACCGGCTCGTCACTGGCGGAGCCGGCGTAGATGCCCAGGAAGTTGGGCGAGTTTTCGTCGACCAGGCTTTTGCCCCACATCAATGTGGCGTGCGGTACCGCGTCGGCAGCCAGCAGCGCCTCGAGGTGAGACACCGCATCGAGCCGATGCACCAGAAAGTCGGCGAGCACGGTCAGCCGGTGATCGGCGATCAGTTTCGTCGCGGCCTCGGTGAACAGAGCGAGGGCCCGCGGGCTGGTGCCGCCGGTGTAGCGGGGCAACGGCGCGGTGGGCGGTTCGGTCTCGAAACGCGCTACATCGGTGGGCAGCAGCAGATAGCCGGGGCGTTTCTGCTCGCGCACTTCGCTGAGCACCCGGTCGATTTCGCGGGTCGCCGTGGCTGGCCTGAGATTCGCCTGGGCACAGGTGATTTCGCGACTGATGCGAAGAAAATGCTCGAAATCCCCGTCGCCGAGGGAGTGATGCAAGACCCGGCGGGCGCCCTGGGCGTCTTTGGACGGTCCGCCGACGATGTGCACCACCGGCACATGCTCGGCATAACTGCCGGCGATCGCGTTTGCCGCGGAAAGCTCGCCAACACCGAAGGTGGTTACCAACGCGGCCATTCCGCGCAGTCGCCCGTAGCCGTCGGCGGCATAGCCGGCGTTGAGCTCATTGGCGTTGCCCACCCACCGCAGATCCGGGTGAGCGACGATGTGGTCGAGAAATTCCAGGTTGTAGTCACCGGGCACCCCGAAGACCTCGGACACGCCGAGCGACGCGAGTCGGTCCAGCAAGTAGTCACCGACGGTGTAAGCAGTCACGAAATCGACGGTACCGGGCGCGCCGCACCGCGACCGGGGGCCGCTCAACGGGAAGAAGAACCGCGAAGACCGTCCGGGAGCCCGGTGGCGTTGCTAGCTTGACGGTAATGGCCGTACGAGCATCGCGGGAGATTGTCATCGACGCGCCGCCGGACGCGATCATGGCGGTGCTGGCGGACGTTCGCGCCGTGCCGTCCTGGTCGTCGGTGCACAAGCTTGCCGAGGTCATCGACACCTATCCCGACGGTCGACCGCACCACGTGAAGGTCGTCGTCAAGGTGGTCGGGATCGTGGATGAGCAAGTGCTGGAATATCATTGGGGTGCCGACTGGCTGGTGTGGGATGCCGAGAGGACCTTCTATCAGCACGGGCAGCACGTCGAGTACACGCTGCGGCGCGAAGGCCTCGACAAAACCCGGGTACGTTTTGACATCACCTGGGAGCCGTCGGCGCCGTTGCCGGAGTTCTTGATCAAACGGGCCCGTAAGACGGTGCTCAACGCCGCGACCGAGGGGCTGCGCAGGCGGGTGCTGGGCGTCGACGGGCTCCACCACCGGACTTAGCTGTCGGTGGCCGATTCGAACGGCGTCAACGGCAGGGTTAATCGGAAGGCCGCTCCGCAGCCCGAGGTGACCGGCAGACATTCCAACGTGCCGTGGTGGGCTTCGGCCAGGGCACGGGCGATCGGCAGGCCCAGGCCGGCGCCGCCGGAGTCGCGATCGCGGGCAGCGTCGAGGCGGACCAACCGGTCGAACACCCGCTCGCGGTCGGCGGGCGGGATGCCCGGGCCGGAGTCGATGACCGTTACCACGGCGTGGTGGTCGCGCGTTGCGGTCCGCACGGTGATCTCGTCGCCTTGGGGGGTGTACCTGCGGGCGTTGTCCAACAAGTTGGACAGGATCTGCGCTATGCGGCTCGGGTCGGCATGAATCGGCAGCTTGTGGCCGTCTGCAACCAGGCGCACGGTCAGGCCGGGGGCGAGCACAGCGGCCCGGTCCACTTCGGCGGCGACGATGTCGACGAGGTCGAAGTCCTCGCTGTGCAGCGCCACGCCGGCATCGATGCCGGCGATGTCGAGAAAGTCGGCGACCAGTCTGCTGGCTCGACGGCTTTCGCCGGAAAGCAGCGCGGCATATCGGCGGCGCCGGGCGGCTGCCGGATCGGTGTCGGCGGTCGCTTCGGTGCTGGCAGCCAGTTGTTGCGCCACAGCCTGGATGGCAGCCACCGGGCTTCGCAGCTCGTGCGCCGCGTCGGAGAGGAACTGGCGAGTCTTCGTTTCGGCGCGCTGGGCGGTCTCGGCGGCCCGGCGGGCGTTGATCTCGGCGTCCTCGAGTGCATCGAGCATGTTGTCCAAGGCGGCGGCGGCGCGACCGAGTTCGGTGGTCGGCCGGTCCGGACGCAGCCGACGCCCCCGATCGCCGTAGGTGATCCGCTCCGCCGTCGAGGTCATCCGCTGCAGCGGCGCCAGCGCGCGTCCGACGGCGATCCTGACCAGCAGCGCGACCAACACCAGGGTGATGGCCCCACCGACGAGCATGTCCCGCCGCAGTTGGGCCAGGCGAGCATGGATCCCGGCGGTTTTGGCCACGATGGTGATTTCCGAGCCGTTCTGCAGGATGCGGGTCACCTTCTTGCTGGTCCGCTCGCTGGGAGACGGCGGCGGCGGTCGCCCGCCCTGCGGCGGCGGTGACGGTGACATCGGCAGCAGTGTGAGATCTCCGTAGCGCATGCCGTCCGGGCTGATCAGCTGAACGCGGGTGGTCTGGCCCTGCAGCTGGTTGACGATTTCGGCCGGTCCCACCCCGGCCTCGACCAGGTTGCCGGCACGGGCGATCCCGTCGGCCAGTCGGGCCTCCAGGTCGTGGTTGAGCTGGATGTCGACCAGCCGGTCGATGACGCCGCTGAGTACGGCCAGCAACCCGGCGATCACGCCGACCGTGGCAATCGTCACCCGGCGGCGCAGCGACGGGGTCGGGGTGGTCGGTGCGGTCATCGACGACCTGCCGACAGCTGGTAGCCGATCCCGCGGACCGTGTGCAGCATCCGGGATCCGTGTGCCTCCAGCTTGCGGCGCAGCGCGCTGATGTAGACCTCCACCAGGTTGACGTCGTAGGCGTCATATCCCCACACCGCCGCCAGGATCTGATCCTTGCTCACTGTGCGTCCGCGCTGTTCGACGAGGTAGCAGAGCAGCTTGAACTCGGTGCCGGTGAGATCGAGCACCGTGCCAGCCCGGCTCACCATCCCCGCGTCCACATCGACCACCAGGTCGCCGACCTGCTGCGCCGACGGGACCCGTCCCCGTCGGCGCAGCACCGCCCCGACCCGGGAGACCAGTTCCGCCACGTCGAACGGCTTGACCACGTAATCGTCGGCACCGGCGTCGAGTCCGCGCAGCCGGTCGGGGAGCGCGTCCCTGGCGGTGAGCAAGACGATGCCGGCGTCGCCGTAGCCGCGCACCACGTCGATGAGCGCGAAACCGTCGCGGCCGGGCATCATCACGTCGAGGATCACCAAATCCGGCCGGAACGCGGCCAGCACGTCCTCCAGCCGGTGACCGTCCGCTTGCCCGCCGCTGACATATCCCGCATCGGCCAGCGCCTCCACGACCATCTCCCGGATGGCGTCGTAGTCCTCGACCACCAGCACCCTGGGCGCGCCATCCACACGGTCATTGTGAGCCATCGTGACGGCACGTTCCTGAAGGGACGCTGAACGAACCGTCGCGGCCGGGCCGTTTTCAGCTCTGCTTCAGCTTCATCTCGCACCGTCACCGTGAAGACCGACGACAGCTGAGAGGGTCTTGCCCAATGGATTACGGGATGTTACCGCCGGAGATCAACTCCGCGCGACTGTATGCCGGTCCGGGTGCGGGTCCGCTGCTGACCGCAGCGGCCGCCTGGGACGACCTGGCCGCCGTCCTGCACTCCACGGCGGCTTCCTACAGTTCGGTGACCTCGGGGCTGACCGGCACTGCGTGGTCGGGTCCGGCGTCGGTGTCGATGGCCGCCGCGGCCGCCACTTATGCGACGTGGCTGAGCACCACTGCCGCGCGAGCCGCGCAGACAGCCGATCAGGCCCGGGCAGCGGCAGCGGCCTACGAGGCGGCGTTCGCGATGACGGTGCCGCCGCCGGTGATCGCGGCCAACCGCGCCCTGCTGGTATCGCTGGTCGCGACGAATTTCCTGGGTCAGAATACGCCGGCGATCATGGCCACCGAGGCCCACTATGCCGAAATGTGGGTCCAGGACGCCGCGGCGATGTACGGCTATGCCGGCGACTCGGCAGCGGCATCGACGGTGCCGCAGTTCAGCTCTCCGCCGCAGACCACGAACCAGGGCGGGCTGGCCGCGCAGTCTGCCGCCGTCGCCCAAGCCACCGGCACCGCCACCGGGGCCGACGCCCAGTCGACGTTGTCCCAACTCATGGCAACGACGCCGCAGACCCTGCAAGCACTGGCCTCACCCCTGTCGTCGGCTGCGTCAACCTCCTCGACGGCAGAGGTCGCCGACGCGGCCGCGGCGACAGCCGCGACGGCGGGCTCGTCGACCGGCGACTCGGCCACCGCGTTGTCGTTGTCAGAGATGCTCTACCCGTTGATATTCGGCTCGATGATGCCGATGCGGGCCATGTCGATGATCAACATGGGAAAGTCCCTGGCCGCGGTCCCCGCCGCAGCCAAGGCCGCGGCTCCGGCGTTGGGCGCTGCCGTGCTGGGCGGATCGGGCGCACTGGGCGCGGCGGGCATGGCGGGGCTGGGCCCGGGCGGTTCCTGGGGCCTCGGCGCCGCCGCGGTGTCCGCCGGCCTGGGTCGGGCGACGCCGGTCGGTGCCTTGTCGGTGCCGCGGACGTGGGGGAGCGCCGTCCCGGCCGCGCACTCGCTGGTCGCCAGGTGGTCGGCGACTCCGCTGCCCGACACCCGGCCGGTTGCGGCGGCCGCCGCGGGCGGATCGGCCAGTGCACCACCGATGACGCCGATCACCAACCTGGCCGCACCGAGTCCGGTCAACGGCGCTCCCCGATACGGCTTCCGGCCCACCGTGATGGCGCGCCCGCCGGCCGCCGGATAGCAGCAGTCCGGTTTTCCGGCATGCCGGCCACGCGGATCAGGCCCGGGCCGGCCCGTCGCGAAGCTTGGCCAGACGCCTGATCGCCTCGTCGAGGGTCTCGTCGCGCTTGGCGAAGCTGAAGCGCACCAGGTGATTCCATATCTCGGCGTCGGCGGCGTCCGGGTCACAGAACGCCGCCAACGGGATTGCGGCCACACCGACCTTCTGCGGCAGCACGGCGCAGAACGCGGTGCTGTCGTCGTAGCCCAGCGGGCGGGGATCCGCGCACAGAAAGTAGGTGCCCGCGCTGTGGTGGATCTGGAAGCCGATCTCGCTCAGCCCGGCTGCCAGCCGGTCACGTCGGCGCTGCAGCGTGTGTCGCAGCGTGGCCACCCACGCTTGTTCGGTGTTGAGCGCGTGGGCCACCGCCGGCTGAAACGGCGCACCGGCGACGAAGCTCAAGTATTGTTTGGCCGCGCGCACTCCGGCGATGAGCTCGGCCGGGCCACAGGCCCATCCGATCTTCCAGCCGGTGCAACTGAACATCTTTGCCGCGCTGGAGATGGTGACCGTCCGCTCGGCCATGCCGTCGAAACCGGCCAGCGGCCGGTGCCGGCACCCGTCGAAAACCAGCTGCTCATAGACCTCATCGGCGATGACCAGCAGATCGGCCTGGATCGCGATCTCGGCGACGGCGGCCAACTCGGCCTCGGTGAGCACCATCCCGGTCGGGTTGTGCGGGGAGTTGACGACCACTGCCCCGGTGCGCGGCGTCACCGCACGACGCAGGGCGTCGGTGTCCAGAGCGAAGCCGCGATTGTCGGGCACCAGCGGCACGACGACCCGACGCGCACCGGCGATCGCCACCAGCGGCGAGTAGGAGTCGTAGAACGGCTGGATCAGGATCACCTCGGTATCGGGTTCGACCAGGCCTATCACCGCCGCCGCGATGGCTTCGGTGGCCCCCACGGTGACCAGCACTTCGGTGTCCGGGTCGTAGTCGATGCCGAAATCTCGGCTGCGCTGGGCGGCGACCGCCTCCCGCAGCGCGGCGATGCCCATTCCGGGCGGGTATTGGTTGACGCCGCCCGCGATGGCGTTCTGCGCGGCCTGCAGCATCGAGGCCGGCCCGTCCTCGTCGGGAAACCCCTGTCCCAGATTGATCGCCCCGATCCGATCTGCCAGTGCCGACATCTCGGCGAACACCGAGGTCGCATAGGATCGCAGTCGCCGCACCGTCATGGGTGTCGAGCGTAGGGCACCCGTTGAGCCGCTAAGCACGACGCCAGCATCATTCCAGCGTGACTTCAGCGTCACGCTGGGTGCCCGCCGTGACTCCAGCGTCACGCTGGACGCCCGCATCGCTCCGCTGGACTCCCAACCAACAGGTTGATCGAGCCTGCTGCTAGGGTATCCATGACGGGACGGGCGTCCCCGAGGACGGAATCTCACACCCCCGAAGAGGAACCAGTCATGGCCGAAGAAGCATTTGTCTACGAAGCTATCCGCACGCCACGCGGCAAGCAGCGCAACGGATCACTGCACGAGGTCAAACCGCTCGATCTGGTCGTCGGCCTGATCAACGAGCTGCGCAGGCGTTTCCCCGATCTGGACGAGAACCTGATCAGCGACGTCATCCTCGGCGTGGTCTCCCCGATCGGCGACCAGGGTGGGGACATCGCCCGCACCGCGGTGCTGGCAGCCGGCCTGCCCGACACCACCGGCGGGGTGCAGCTCAACCGGTTCTGCGCCTCCGGGCTGGAGGCGGTCAACACCGCCGCGCAGAAGGTTCGTTCCGGCTGGGACGACCTGGTGCTGGCCGGCGGAGTCGAGTCGATGAGCCGGGTGCCGATGGGCTCCGACGGCGGCGCGTGGGCGCTGGACCCGGCCACCAACTACGACCTCGGGTTTGTGCCGCAGGGCATCGGCGCCGACCTGATCGCCACCATCGAAGGTTTCTCCCGCGAAGACGTCGACGCCTACGCGCTGCGCAGCCAGCAAAGAGCCGCTGCGGCGTGGTCGGGCGGCTACTTCGCCAAGTCTGTGGTGCCGGTGCGCGACCAGAACGGCCTGCTCATCCTCGACCACGACGAGCACATGCGGCCCGACACCACGATGGAGGGACTGGCCAAGCTCAAGCCCGCTTTCGAAGGCGTCGCGGCCTTGGGCGGTTTCGACGACGTGGCCCTGCAGAAGTACCACTGGGTGGAAAAGATCAACCACGTCCACACCGGCGGCAACAGCTCCGGCATCGTCGACGGCGCCGCTCTGGTGTTGGTCGGCAGTGAAGCTGCCGGCACGTCGCAGGGCCTGACTCCCCGGGCGCGCATCGTCGCGACCGCCACCAGCGGCTCAGAGCCGACGATCATGCTCACCGGCCCGACCCCGGCCACCCGCAAGGTGCTCGACCGGGCCGGCCTGACCGTCGACGACATCGACCTGTTCGAGCTCAACGAGGCCTTCGCGTCGGTGGTGCTGAAGTTCCAGAAAGACCTGAACATCCCCGACGAGAAGCTCAATGTCAACGGCGGCGCGATCGCGATGGGTCACCCGCTGGGCGCCACCGGCGCGATGATCCTCGGCACCATGGTCGACGAACTCGAGCGCCGCAATGCCCGGCGCGCCCTGGTCACCCTGTGCATCGGCGGCGGCATGGGCGTCGCCACCATCATCGAAAGGGTTTAACGCATGGCAGTCAACACCATCACTTGGGATAAAGACGCCGACGGCATCGTCACGCTGACCATGGACGATCCGTCCGGCTCGGCCAACGTGATGAACGAGGCGTACATCGAGTCGATGGGCAAGGCGGTGGATCGGCTTGTCGCAGAAAAGGATTCGATCACCGGGGTGGTGGTCACCAGCGGAAAGAAAACATTCTTCGCCGGCGGCGACCTGACCGCCATGGTCCAGGCCACCCCGGAGGACGCCGGGGTGTTTTTCGACACCGTCGAGCGGGTGAAAAAGCAGCTGCGCACCCTGGAGACCTTCGGCAAGCCGGTGGTCGCCGCGATCAACGGCGCCGCGCTCGGCGGCGGGTTGGAGATCGCCCTGGCGTGTCATCACCGTATCGCCGCCGACGTCAAGGGCAGCCAAATCGGACTTCCCGAGGTCACACTGGGTCTGCTGCCGGGCGGTGGAGGGGTGACCCGCACCGTGCGCATGTTCGGCATCCAGAACGCGTTCGTCAACATCTTGGCCCAGGGCACCCGTTTCAGCCCGACCAAGGCAAGGGAAATGGGCTTGATCGACGAAGTGGTGCCGACAGTCGAGGAGTTGGTGCCCGCGGCCAAAGCGTGGATCAAGGCCAACCCGGACGCGCACGTGCAGCCGTGGGACGCCGACGGCTATAGGATGCCCGGCGGCACCCCGTCGTCGCCGGCGCTCGCGGCGATCCTGCCGTCCTTCCCGTCGAACCTGCGCCGCCAGCTCAAGGGCGCACCGATGCCCGCGCCGCGGGCCATCCTGGCCGCTGCGGTGGAGGGCGCGCAGGTCGACTTCGACACCGCCACCCGCATCGAAAGCCGTTATTTTGCTTCGTTGGTCACTTCGCAGGTCGCCAAGAACATGATTCAGGCGTTCTTCTTCGACCTGCAGCACATCAACGCCGGCGGCTCGCGGCCGGAGGGCTACGAGAAGACGACGTTCAAGAAGGTTGCCGTGCTGGGCGCAGGGATGATGGGTGCGGCGATCGCCTACGTCTGCGCCAAGGCCGGCATCGAGGTGATCCTCAAAGACGTCACCGCCGAGGCCGCGCAGAAAGGCAAGGGGTATTCGGAAAAGCTGGAAGCCAAAGCGCTGGAGCGGGGTAAGACAACCGAGGAGAAGTCCAGGGCGCTGCTGGACCGGATCCACCCGACCGCCGACGTGTCCGACGCCGCCGGCGCCGACCTGGTGATCGAGGCGGTGTTCGAATCGGTCGAGCTCAAGCACAAGGTGTTCGCCGAGATCGAGCCGGTGGTGGCGCCCGACGCGGTGCTGGGCTCCAACACCTCGACGCTGCCGATCACCGAGCTGGCCACCGGCGTCAAGCGGTCCGAGGACTTCATCGGACTGCACTTCTTCTCCCCGGTCGACAAGATGCCGCTGCTGGAAATCATCAAGGGCCACAAGACCTCTGACGCAACTCTGGCCAAGGCCATCGACCTGGCAATGCAGATCGGCAAGACGCCGATCGTGGTCAACGACAGCCGCGGCTTCTACACGAGCCGGGTGATCGGCACGTTCATCAACGAGGCGATCGCGATGCTCGGCGAAGGTGTGGAGCCGGCCAGCATTGAGCACGCCGGCGGCCAGGCCGGCTACCCGGCACCGCCGCTGCAACTCTCCGACGAGCTCAACCTGGAGTTGATGGCCAAGATCGCCAAAGCCACCCGCGAAGGGGTCGAGGCCGCGGGCCAGACCTACACACCGCATCCGGCGGAGGCGGTGGTGAGCACCATGCTCGAGCTGGGCCGGCCGGGCAAGCTCAAGGGTGCGGGATTCTACGAGTACGTCGACGGCAAGCGCACCCGCTTGTGGCCGGGACTGCGCGAGACGTTCAACTCCGGTTCGTCGCGGCCCCCGTTGCAGGACATGATCGACCGGATGTTGTTTGCCGAGGCGCTGGAAACGCAGAAGTGCCTCGACGAGGGCGTGCTGACATCGACCGCTGACGCCAACATCGGTTCGATCATGGGCATCGGCTTCCCGCCGTGGACCGGTGGAACCGCGCAGTTCGTCGTCGGTTACCCGGGCGGCAAGGCGGGCTTCGTCGCGCGGGCCCGCGAGTTGGCCGCCAAATACGGTGACCGGTTCACCCCGCCGGAATCGCTGACGTAAGGTGCGGCGAGTCACGGGTGGCGCTGCAGCACGTAGCTGCGCCCGGCAAATCGTGCCGCAAACCTGTTTTCGGCACGTGGTTCATCGGCTGCCGACAGGATCGTCCAGGCCGGCGTGAATCGGCGTTCGATCTCGGACTGGTCGACGCCGGCCGGCCCGAACCGGCCGCTGGGTTTGAAGGCGACCATGAACAGCCGTGCGCCCGTTGCGCAGGCCGCGGTGATCTCCCGGACGTAGCGGTCACGATCGCGCTCGCTCATGCCGTGGAAGCAGCCGTTGTCGACCACCAGGTGAAAGCCTGAGCCGATTCCGGCCCGGCTCAGGTGCGTGACGTCGCCGCAGACGAAGTCGACCGACACGCCGGCGGCGCGGGCTTTCGCGCGGGCCCTGTCGAGCGCCTTGCCGACGAAGTCGACTCCGGTGACGCGCCATCCGTGCTGAGCCAGATAGATCGAGGCGTCCCCGGTGCCGCAGCCGACATCCAACGCCGACGCGGGCGGCAGCGCCGGTGTGCCGTCGGTTCCTTCGACGAGGTCCCGCAACGTCGCCGACTGCGGGTGGCCGTCCCACGGGGTGAAGCCAAGCCGGTAAAACACCCGAAACAGCGTGTGCCGGGACGTCATTGCCTCACTGTATTCGCCTCACTGTATTCCCCGGCGGCTGCCGGCACCGCCGTGCTTGGCGAGGATCTGCCCGACAGGGCAGTGGCGATGGCGCCGATGCATCATGGCTTGCCCGCGCAGGCGGCGGCGACTCGGCGCCACTGTTCGCGAGGGAACGCCGTCGGGTCCGCGGTCAGCACCTGCACACAGACGTGGTCGGCGCCGGCTGCCTGATGCTCGGCGACCCTGCGCAGGACGGCCTCCTCGTCGCCCCAGGCAACGATCGCATCCAGGAGCCGCTCGCTGACTTGCTGCAAATCGTCTGCGGAGAACCCGCTGCGCAATAGATTGTTGGCGTAGTTAGGCAATCTCAAGTACCCCCGCAGCCAGGCGGCGCCGATGGCGCGGGCTTCGTCGGCACGGTCGGTGAGGATCACGGTTTGCTCCGGCAGCAGCAGCGGGCCATCGCCCAAAACCGCGCGGGCCATGGCGGTGTGCTCCGGTGTGACCAGATACGGGTGGGCGCCACGCGTCCGCTGCGCGGCCATCTCGAGCATTTTCGGCCCCAGTGCGGCCAGCACCCGTTGCTCGACCGGCACCGGCTGTACCGCGGCATCCAGCGCGTCCAGGAACGACGCGGTTGCCGCCAGTGGTTTGCGGTAACGCCCCGGCTCCCGAGCGTCGATCAGCGGAGCATGGCTGACGCCGATACCCAAGAGGAAGCGGTCATCGTGCGCGGCGGCCAGCGCCGCGTACGATTCTGCGACCTCGCTCGCGGGGTGCAGCCACAGATTCAGGATGCCGGTGGCGATCACCGTCGCGGTGGTGGCTGACAGCAGGCGACCGACCGCGTCGAACACCGGCCCACCGACATCGGGAATCCAGAGCGCGGTGAAGCCGAGCTCCTCCAATTCCGCCGCCGCGTCGGCGGCCTCCGCTGGGTCGCCGTAGCGCAGCTGGCTACTCCACACTCCGATGCCGCCCAGATCCATGGTGGCCATAGTGCCAAACGTCCTGTATTCAGGGACTCTGGGGCTGCCGCCGCCGGCCCGGACCGCGCGGTGACCGCGGGCCACGGTGGGCAGGCAACCCGGCGGGCCCTAGAGTCCCTAGCTATGCGTTTCGGACTTTTCATCCCGCAGGGCTGGCGGCTGGATCTGGTCGGCATTGAACCTGCGAAGCATTGGTCCGTGATGAGTGAACTGGCCGCCTCCGTCGACGACAGCGGGTGGGATTCGCTGTGGGTCTACGACCACTTCCACACCGTGCCGATGCCCACGCCGGAGGCTACTCACGAGGCGTGGACGCTGATGTCGGCCTACGCAGCCACGACTTCGCAGATCAAGCTCGGCCAGATGTGCACCGCGATGAGCTACCGCAACCCGGTTTATCTGGCCAAGGTGGCGGCCACGGTTGACGTGATCTCCGGCGGCCGCGTTCAGATGGGCATCGGCGCCGGCTGGTATGAACACGAATGGCGTGCTTACGGTTACGGCTTCCCATCCGCGAAAGTAAGGCTCGGCCGTCTTGACGAGGGAGTGCAGATCATGCTTGGCGCCTGGCGCGACGGCAAGGTCAGCTTCACCGGGGAGCATTATCAGGCGGATGGGGCGATTGTTACCCCGAAACCATTGCAGCACGGTGGGATTCCGTTATGGATCGCCGGTGGCGGAGAAAAGGTAACGCTGCGCATCGCAGCCAAATATGCGCAGTACACGAATTTCACGCCCGAACCTGACGGATTCGCCCGCAAGTCCGCGGTGCTGGCTCAGCATTGTCGCGAGGTGGGTACCGATTTCGGGGCGATCGTGCGCTCGGTCAACGTCAACGCCATCGTCGGCACTTCGCAAGCTGACGTCAGCGACCGGCTGCGGCGGATCCGCGACCGGATGGCCGGCTGCGTGCCCGAGCAGGCGGCGGATGCGATGATCGCCGGAATCAGCGGGCCCGAGTCGGCGACCGGCACGACCGAGCAGGTCATCGAGCGGCTCGAGCGCCTGCGCGACCTCGGATGCGCCTACGTGATCTGCTATTTCCCCGAGGCGGCTTACGACCGGTCGGGCATCGAACTGTTCGAGCGGTCAGTGATCCCGGCGCTAACCTGAGAGAATGGGAGTTCCGCCTCGCGGAATGCTGTTGTACGGTTTGGTCGAACAGCACTATTGCCGTGTCGTAGTCGACGGAGGATCCCTCGATGCAAAAGGCGCTGGCGCCGGAGATCTCGACCTGGCCCGACGAGAACCCCCAGCTTATCGGCAGCCGGTGCGGCGCCTGCGGGGCCACCACCTTTCCGGTGCAGCAGTGGTGCCCCCGGTGCAGCAAACCCGACATGACGGAGGTGTTGCTGCCACGCCGCGGCACTCTGGTCGCCTGGACCACGCAGGGTTTTCTGCCGGGTCCACCCTACGCCGGCCGCGAGACCGCCGAGACCTTCACTCCGTTCGGCGTCGGTCTGGTCCAACTCGGCGACGTGGTCCGCGTCGAGGGACGGCTGACCGAAAGCGATCCCAGCAAGCTGGCATTCGGCATGGACGTCGAGCTGACCATGGTGCCGTTAACCACCGACGACGACGGCACCGAGATCGTGACGTTCGCCTTCCGGCCGATCTGACACACAAGGGAGTTCCGCCATGTTCGACGTGGCCATCATCGGGGTCGGCCTGCACCCGTTCGGCCGTTTCGGCGCCAAATCCGCCATGGAAATGGGTGCCGAAGCGATCCAGGCCGCGCTGAGCGATGCGGGCATCGACTGGAAGGACGTCCAGTTCGGCGTCGGAGGCAGCCATGAGGTGTCCAATCCCGACGCGGTCACCAGACTGGTGGGGCTGACCGGCATTCCGTTCACCGACGTCTTCAACGCGTGTGCGACGGCAGCCAGCGCCGTCCAGCTGTGCGCGGACACGATCCGATTGGGCAAATACGACATCGGGATTGCCGTCGGGATGGACAAGCATCCGCGCGGCGCGTTCACCGACGATCCCGCTACGCTGGCGCTGCCGGCCTGGTACGCGCAGAACGGCCAGTTCCTCACCACCAAGTTCTTCGGGATGAAGGCCAACCGCTACCTTCACGATCACGGCATCTCGACCGAGACGCTGGCCAAGGTGGCGGCCAAGAACTTCCGCAATGGCGCACTGAACCCGTACGCTTTTCGGCGCAAGCCGATCTCCGAAGCAGACATCTTGGCATCGCCGGTACTGAATTACCCTCTGACGCAATACATGTTCTGCGCGCCCGATGAAGGTGCAGCAGCGGTGATCATGTGCCGCGCCGACATCGCGCGCCGTTACACGTCAAGACCCGTCTATGTGCGCGCGGCCGAGATTCGCACACGTCGTTACGGCAGCTACGAGGTGCATGCCACCTTCGCGCCCATCGACGAGGACGTCTCGCCGACGGTGTACGCCTCGAAAGCGGCGTTCGAGGCGGCGGGGGTGACACCCGGAGACGTCGACGTCATTCAACTGCAGGACACCGATGCCGGCTCGGAGGTGATCCACATGGCCGAGAACGGGTTCTGCGCCGACGGCGACCAGGAGAAGCTGATTGCCGAGGGTGCCACCGAGATCAGCGGCCCGATGCCGGTCAACACCGACGGCGGGCTGATCGCCAACGGCGAGCCGATCGGCGCCTCCGGGCTGCGCCAAGTGCACGAGCTGGTGCGTCAGTTGCGCGGCGAAGCCGGTGAGCGCCAGGTTGCCGGGACCCCGCGGGTCGGCTTCGCGCATGTCTACGGCGCACCGGGTACCGCCGCTGCGACGATCCTGACCACCTAGATGGACGGTCCCAGCAAATCGTCCGCGTCGCGGATGACGTAGCCGTAGCCTTGCTCGGCGAGGAAGCGTTGCCGGTGCGCGGCGTATTCGGCATCCTGAGTGTCACGCGACACCACCGAATAGAAGATCGCGCCGCTGCCGTCGGCCTTGGGCCGCAGCAACCGGCCCAGCCGCTGCGCTTCCTCCTGACGCGAGCCGAAGGTTCCCGAAACCTGCACCGCGACAGCGGCTTGCGGTAAGTCAATGGAGAAGTTGCCCACCTTCGACACCACCAGCGTGGTCACCTCACCGCGGCGGAACGCGTCGAACAGCGCCTCGCGCTCGGCGGTCTTGGTCGAGCCCTGGATCACCGGGGCGCCGAGGACGGCGCCGAGCTCGTCGAGCTGATCGAGGTAGGCACCGATCACCAGTGTCTGCACGCCGGGATGGCGGCTCAGGATCGCGCGGACGACCGCGATTTTCGAGTGCGCCGTCGAGCACACCCGGTAGCGTTCGTCGGCATCGGCGGTGGCGTAGTGCATCCGCTCGCTGTCGGTCAGCGTGACCCGCACTTCGACGCACTCCGCCGGTGCGATCCAGCCCTGGGCCTCGATGTCCCGCCACGGCGCGTCATAACGTTTCGGGCCGATCAGGCTGAACACGTCGCCCTCGCGACCGTCCTCGCGGATCAACGTCGCGGTCAGGCCCAACCGCCGGCGCGACTGCAGATCGGCGGTCATCCGAAACACCGGCGCCGGCAGCAGATGCACTTCGTCGTAGATGATCAGTCCCCAGTCGCGACTGTCGAACAGCTCCAAGTGGCGGTACTCGCCCTTGGTGCGCCGGGTGATCACCTGATACGTGGCGATCGTCACCGGCCGGATCTCCTTATGCTCGCCGGAATATTCGCCGATCTCGTTCTCGGTCAACGACGTACGCGCAACCAGTTCGCGTTTCCACTGCCGGCCCGCGACGGTGCTGGTGACCAGAATCAGCGTCGTTGCGCTGGCTTTGGCCATCGCAGCCGCGCCGACCAGCGTCTTGCCCGCCCCGCACGGTAGTACCACCACGCCGGAACCGCCCGCCCAGAACGCTTCGGCTGCCATCTCTTGGTAGTCGCGTAACTGCCAGCCGTTCTGCCGCAGGCTGATGGGGTGTGACTCGCCGTCGACGTAGCCGGCGAGATCCTCGGCCGGCCAACCGATCTTGAGCAGCAGCTGCTTGACCCGGCCGCGCTCGCTGGGGTGCACCAGCACGGTGTCGTCGTCGATGCGGGCGCCCAGCATCGGGGTGACCTTCTTGTGCCGGAGCACCTCCTCGAGCACCGCGCGGTCCAGGCTGACCAGCGTCAGGCCGTGTGCTGGGTGTTTGACGAGCTGCAGCCGCCCGTAGCGCGCCATCGTGTCGACGATGTCGACCAGCAGCGGCTGGGGAACCGCGTAGCGCGAGTAGCTGACCAGCGCGTCGACCACCTGTTCGGCGTCGTGGCCCGCGGCGCGGGCGTTCCATAACGCCAGCGGGGTGATGCGGTACGTGTGCACATGTTCGGGGGCGCGTTCCAGCTCGGCGAACGGCGCGATCGCCGCGCGCGCGGCAGCGGCCAGCTCGTGGTCGACCTCCAGCAGCACCGTCTTGTCGGACTGCACGATCAACGGCCCGTCACCCATGGGGTCGATTATCCGGACTGCGCCGACATTGCGGCGCCGCTCCTCGGCATCGCTGCGCTCTGCCTCGTCGTCGGCGGGTGTTATGGGCGCCGCTCCTCGGCATCGCTGCGCTCTGCCTCGTCGTCGGCGGGTGTTATGGGCGCCGCTCCTCGGCATCGCTTCGCTCTGCCTCGTCGTCGGCGCGCATCACCGAGGTGATGCGATGGACGGCGAAGTCGCGTGCCCGCCCGGAGGCCGCATCGAAGGCTGTCAGCCGGCCGCCGACCACTGCGATCGGCGTTACGACCCGCCGGGTGGGGACTCCTGCGGCGTCGAGATACCCGATCACTACCGTGGCACCATCCCGCGCGGCGCGCTGCAACAGCGACATCGCGACCGCCGGGACGACCCGGATGTCGGCAAACGGCGTGGCGTCCGCCTGGCGCAGCACTGCGACCACCGCACCGAGCTGCTCGCTGGTGGGACGCGGCAAGGGCCGGTGCGCCCGGCGTTGCGGTGGCGCGGGCAGTCGTGCCCCACGAGCCCGGATGTCGACGACGGTCCCGGTGGCGTCCTCGGCGGCCGGAGCGAAACCCGCATCGCGCAGCACCGCGAGCACCTCGGCGATCGGCGCCTGGCAGATCGCTACGGTCGGCGCCAGCACCCGCAGCCCCAACGGCTCAGCCGCGGCCACCGCCTGGGCGAGCAGCGTGGGATCCTGGCAGCGTACGAACGAGGCCGCCATGCCGACCCGCAGCTGGCCATGCCGACGGGCCACATCATCTATCAGGTAGCTCAGTGTTTGGGGCACCGGTGTTTTCGAGTGCTTCTCGAACAAAGAGTGCAAAGCGTCGGCGGTCTTGCCGATGTCGAGAGCGTGCCGGATCGACCTTTCGCTGACCCGGTACACCATCGCCGCGCCGGCAGACTCGACGGTGGCGGCTGCGGCCAGTTCCTCAGCCAGCTGCCGTTCCAGCGGGCCGGGTACCACGATGGTCAGATCCGCCTGCACCAGGAAGTGGTCGACCGGCGCCGGGAGCGCCCGGCGCATCGCCTCGACGACGGCGGTGGACCCGTGCTCCAGGCCTTGTCCCAGCAGCGCGCGGCCGGGTGTGCTGATTGCTCCGCGGCCTACCAGGCCCAGCAGGTGCGCCTCGTTCAGCAGGTCGGCGACCAGCCCCGGCTGGAGCCGTTTGGCCCACCGGGGTCGGCGCCAGACCAGGGCGGCCGACGCGCTGCTCGCGTCGACACCGCTGCCCGCCGGCAGCTCGGCCAGCATGCCCAACGCCAATCGGCGATCCAGCGGGGCGGCCGTCGAATACAAGGAATTCGACAGGGCACCATAGGGCTTAGCGTCGGGTCCGCGGGAGCCGATCAGTGCCGGGCGGCGAGGCAAGTCGAGCCAGGTGCAGGCCAGCAGGTACCAACGGTCCGCGGTGGACGCCTCGGTGAACCGGTCGGCGGCGACCGTCGGCGCCCAGTACGGCCCGTCACCGTTGTTCGGCTGCGGCTCGGGTATGCCGCTGGCGATCAGGCCGGCCGCCGCGGCAAGTTCCAAGATCAGACCCAGTCTGGTCTCGTCGATGCCGGTCACCTTGGCCAGCCGCTTGACCTCCCGCACTCCGAGTCCACCGCTGCGCAGCTCGGGAACCGGTGTGCTGCCAAGGGTTTCGAGCGTGACGTCGAGGTCGCGCAGCAGGTCGATAACGGCCCCGGCGGCAGCGGCGTCGACGTCGGCGGGCGTGGCGGTGGAGACGACCGGATCGGGTGCGCTCAGCTGAACCGGGCCGGGGCATTCGCCGCGCAGCGCATGCCCGATCTGACGGGGCAGGATCACCGTCTCGGCATCGATGCGGCGCAACAGGCCCTTCGCCAACAGCCGCGGCACCGGGCGATCTCCCGGGGCGCCCGGCGCGGCGTCGCGGGTGCGGCCCATCGGCGAGCCCTGCAGCAGCTTGCCCAATACGACGCGTTCGTCGTCGCCGAGTTCGTCGAGGAGCCCGGCGATCTGGTCTGCGGACCGGGCTTCGTCCTCCAAGACCGCCTGGCCCGGATACCACGGCATCGCCGCGCCGGCGTCGGCGGCCACCCGGACCTCGGCGTCGCCCCAGACCAGGGCGCGTTCTTTGAGATCGTTCAGCGCGTCGACGAGATCGGCCTCGGGCACCCGGTCGCCGATCAGCGCGAGCACCTTGGCGACCGGCACCGGGGTGGCATCGGCATGCAGCACCAGCAGCGCGTCGATCACCGCCAGCCGAAGAAAGTCCAGTTCGTCGGTGGCAGCCCGCACCGACTGACGCGCTTGAGCGCGCATGGCCAGGGCCGTTATGCTGCCGGGCGCCGGTTGGGCGAGGTCGGGCCGCAGTTCCAGCAGCCGGATCAGCCGCTCGTCGGGTAACGCGGCCAGCCAGGACCCCAGCGGGATATCCGGGGTGTGTTGGGTCATTGCTGCCCAGCGTAAAGCAGCCGCCCTGCAGGTCCAGCCGCGCTGGGACCTGTCAGAATGGTGCCGTGGCTGACAATGCTGACAAGAAGTCTGACAAGAAGGCGCCCAGGGGCCGCTACGTCGACAATGGCTGGCCGACGACGGACCCCGACGACCATGCGGTGAGCGAATTGGCCACCGATCGCACGGGCGCGCTGTCCCCATTCGGCGATCTGGTTTTCCCGCTGCCCGCCGAAAACTTGCCCTACCTGCACCCGGTGACCGTGGTCAACCGGTAAGCAGTGACGGCCGCAATTATTCGCCCCCCAGGTGAGCTCGGCCTGACTGCCGGTTAGGCCATTGCTAGAGGGTGGCAGGCGCGGCGGAGGGCTGCTGCGCCAAGGCACTCAGTGCACCGTTGCCGGCGATGCCTTGCGCCGCGATGGCCTGCCAGAGCTCCGCGAGGAAGCCGGGCCCGTTGTGCGGTGCCGCGGCCACCGGATCGCTCGGTAGTGTCCGAGCCGGGTCGCCGCCGGTGAAGCTCCGGATCGCGACGGTCCGAGCGTGGTGCACCTCGGGCTCGTCGGAGCGGGCCTGCTCGGCGGCGGGTTCGGCCGGTGGTGCGGGCTCCTCTGCGGGGGTTTGGTCGGCGGCGGGTTCGGCCGGTGGTGCGGGCTCCTCTGCGGGGGTTTGGTCGGCGGCGGGTTCGGCCGGAGGTGCGGGCTCCTCTGCAGCAGCCAGCTCGACGGCGGGTGTTCGGCCGGAGGTGCGGGCTCCTCTGCAGCAGCCAGCTCGACGGCGGGCGGCGCCTCCGTCGCCGGCGAGCCGTCTTCGGCAGGTGGAGGCGGGGCTTCGACACTTGCGGGCTCGACGTCGGCGCCGTCCCCGGGCCCGTCCGTCGGGGTCTGCTCGGTGGCGGAGGGGACATTGCGCGGGGTCGCAGCTGACAGCCCGTGACCGCATACCGGCCACGCGCCGCGACCCTGTGTCGCCAGCACGCGCTCGGCGACGGCGATCTGCTGCTCCCGGGTGGCCAGATGGGCCGCCGGAGCGAATTGGCCGCCCCCGTGGGCTGCCCAGGTTCCCGCGGAGAACTGCAGACCGCCCTGGTAGCCGTTGCCCGTGTTGATAGTCCAGTTTCCGCCGGATTCGCAGCGGGCTACCTGGTCCCATTCGCTGTCGCTGGCCGCAGCCGCCTGACTTGCCAGCACCACGCTGCCGCCACCGATGACCGCTCCGGTGAAGGCAACCTTGGCGACGCTGATCGTAGGTGCGCTGGGCTTACGATGCCGTCCGCTCATAGGCCGGTGAAATCCTCTCTGCCAGCGCCCACGAGGTTAGCTGTCGGGTTCGGGCTGGATACAGCACGAGAGAGGGTCGCCCGGCCGGTGCCGTGGTCCGCGGGGACACGGCACCGGCTTCACCCCAAGGAGCCGCGAGCGGCTCCGGTCCGACACGGCGGACCGGCTGGGTCCCCCGCCTCCATCCATCGGTCGTCGATGGCCCGGCCTGCTGGATGGAGCTCGGCGCTACAGGAAGGCCAAGGCTTGCCGCTCGGCAAGGCGCGGCATGCCCGCGTGAGAGGATAGCGGGTTGTCGCAGACGAGTCACGCACGTCTTAAATCGGCGATTCAGGTCGTCAAGCTGACCCAAATCGCCAGGAGACGATTCTTTTTGCGCAGGTCAAAGACTTCCGAAACCGCCCCGTTGTCGGTCCGTGACCTGTCCGTTATGTGACGGAAATCACGTTGTCTTAGCGGCCGGTTATGCCGACGGCGCGCAGGCCGGCCGGCACCTAACGACACGTTGACCGTTACAACTGGAGTTGGTCATTGTTGGCCAACTGTGCCGGGGTAACGATTGCCCGGCCCGGGTCACCGCGTTCGAGCCGACTGGGTGGGCGAGATGTGGTTCCTCGTATCCCTGGTCGGTGGCGGTTGCCGGTCGCCCGGGGCTGTTGCGGTCCGGTCTGGTTGGTAGCTCTCACGACGCGATCCTCTGGTCGCGTGCGTGTCACACCTTTCCGACGCCGAGCCGAATAGCCTTGGGCGCGACGCCCGATCACCGTGGCGGCCGCCTGGTGTCGGGTGACGTTGTGGTAGGGGCGGCGCCAGTGCTGGTCGCCCCAAATGCTGCTGTAGGCGGGGTTGACGGCGAACAGGTCGATGCCGGCGGTTGCGGCCATGCCGGCCAGCCGGTTGCGGAACACCGCGGTGGGGATGCCCGATACCGTCTTGCG
>NZ_VYIK01000039.1 GCF_008709575.1 Mycobacterium sp. | reverse complement strand
TCGACTTCCCGGTCTGGATGATCGCCGAACTCGACCGCGAAGCCACTCGGCTCGGAGTCACCCGCCAATCACTGATCAAGGTCTGGATCGCCGAAAAACTTGACCACGGTGGTCATACCGCAGCCTGACCGTTGTTGGATAGCACGGGTCCGATGCTCAGGGATCTGCTGAAGTCGTGCGCTGGTAACCGAAGATTGGTCTCACTTGAGCGAGTCACCTCCGGTGTCGCAAACAACACCCCACATCATCACCGCGGTTTCTACCAGTCCATTTGTCGGTATCCACGACGCGGAAACAACCAAACAATCTCAGCTTGGTTGCAAATCGTTAACCGACCTGTCCCCCGGTATGCGGTTGGAAGCAGTCCGCCGTCGCTGACTGGGATGCACGGATCGGGATCTAGCGGATGAGCCGAACCTCGATCGGCAAGTCGAGGTTTGCCCAAACACGGTCGGCGGTCAAAACGACCGGGGGCGTGCTGCGGATAGCCAGGGCAAGACAGCATCGGTCGCCGAGGGAGAGCTGTTGTCCGCCCGTAATAGCACGCAAAGCACCGGCAAGCTCCGCGTCATCAGCGGTCAACGGTTCAATGGTGACACCGGCGGCGACCAGAAGGTGGCGGATGGCAGAGGCGTCAATCTGCGCGTCGACTAGTTTGCCGATCACCTCAGCAAGATTCGGCGTGCCGATGATCGAACCGGTTATCGCCTCGGCGACCAGCTCGACGCCAGGCTCTTCGTGAATCAGTGCCAGCAGCGCCGACGCGTCGAGAACGGTCAATTGTCGTGCACCTCGGCGCGGCGCTCTGCGAGGAGTTCGCCTACCAGGGACCGATTGGGTGCCTTCTCCCGGCCCAGCGCGCGGATTTCGTCGATCGCATCCGCGGGCCTTTCCAAGATGATCCGCGATCCGTCAACACGGACGTGGACGCGATCACCCGGTGACAACCCAAGCGCCTCGCGGATGTCAGCAGGTATGACGAGTCGGCCTTGCTTACCGAGTCTAATCGTGGCATTCATACATAAATTGTGCCACGTTGGCGGTATCTGTGCCACATCAGTCACGTAGCGATCCGTTGGGCGCGAAACGTCGGAGGTTAAGCTACCCCGCGACCAGCGTCGAGCCTGTCGCGAGCCGATGAGGCTACCTAGTCCGGTGGCGCGGGTGGTCCGGCCGCGGTTGGGCGCGCGCTATTCCACCGGATCGGCGATCGGGAACCCGAGCGTCACGGCTACTGATTTCATGGTCGCGTCGTGCGTGGTGATGACGAGGTCATCGAGGCCGGAACGCAACGCCGATGCGAGGTGAATGGCGTCGAGCGTACGAATGCGAGGGATGATCGCCTCCGCTTCCTGCAAAACGGCGTGGTCGAGCGGGATCGTGTCGATATAGTCCAGGACCTGGTCGCGGTCGGCGACCGGCAAGCCCTCCCGCCGCAATACGCGAGTGATCTCGGTGCGAAGGATGCGTGAGGAAACGACGCGATCATCGTCTCTGCCGGTCGTGTTGTCGAACCATTGGGCCGCTGACGGCGACTGGCCGAGCATGATGCGTACCGCGACGGAGCTGTCGAGGTAGTGGTACGTCACCACAGGCCCTTTTCGTCGTCGAGAAGCTCATCGATTGTCGATGCCGTGGTGAGGTCATGCCGGGCGATTGTGCGGGTATGTGCGGGTCCACTTGCCTTCCGCGGAATAAGGGCGGCGGATGAGACGGCGGGAAGGATCGTGCCGATCCGGCGGTTGTGGCGAGTCAGCGCGTAGGGCTCGCCCCGCTCGAGGCCGGCGATCATCGGAGCAGGATTCTGGCGCAGTTCACCGACGGAGATCGACTTCATGAGGCCAGATTACCAGCAATTTATCTACTTTTGTCTACCACGGTCGTTCGCAAACTGCATGTCCGGCTCTGTACCAGTCGTTTTGCGATGCGACAGAGTTACTTGAGCTATCTCAGGTGTCTCAAATCCACTTCCCGGGCGGTTGACAGCCTGGCCCTACACGCCCTGACCGCCGCCTAGCCATCGCCGAAACACTGACGACCTGGTCCAAGCTCGTGTCTAGCTCCCCAGCGCTGCCCCGACGTGGCGACAACCCCGGTCGCTGCACCCACCAGGGCCGCGCTCACCACAGCGGGCGGGGCCTGGCTCCCGGTGTACGCCACCCGGACGAACTTATGAGCGAGACCGCTAGATCGCACTCGGTAGCGGCCCGCGCGCCGCTTCGTAGGCCGCGCCCACGCGGTAGAGCCGGTCGTCGGCCAGTGCGGGCGCCATGATCTGCAGTCCCACCGGCAGGTTGTCGTCGGGCGACAACCCTGACGGCACCGACATCCCGCAGTGTCCGGCCAGATTCAGCGGCAGCGTGCACAGGTCGAACAGATACATCGCCAGCGGGTCGTCGATCTTCTCGCCGAGTCGGAAGGCGGTGGTCGGCGTCGCGGGCGACACCAGCACGTCGACCGTCTGGTAGGCCTGGTCGAGATCGCGCGCGATCAGCGTGCGCACCTTCTGGGCCTGGTTGTAGTAGGCGTCGTAGTAGCCCGCCGAGAGGGCATAGGTCCCGATCATGATGCGCCGCTTGACCTCCGGCCCGAATCCGGCGGCCCGGGTCAGCGCCATCACCTCCTCGGCGCTGTGAGTGCCGTCGTCGCCGACCCGAAGCCCGTAGCGCATCGCGTCGAATCGGGCCAGGTTGCTCGACACCTCCGACGGCAGAATCAAATAGTAGGCTGCCAGCGCGTAATCGAAATGCGGGCAATCGACTTCGCTGACCTGAGCACCGAGCGCGGCCAGCTGCTCGACGGCGTTGTGGAACGACGCCAGCACGCCGGGTTGATAGCCCGCTCCGCTGTGCAGCTGGCGGACCACGCCGACGCGCACGCCGCGCAGGTCGCCGCCCGCTCCGGCCCGGGCAGCGCCGACGACGTCGGGCACCGGGGCGTCGATCGAGGTCGAATCGCGCGGGTCGTGCCCGGCGATCACCTGGTGCAGCAGCGCGGTGTCCAAGACCGTGCGCGCGCACGGACCGCCCTGATCCAGCGACGACGCGCAGGCCACCAGGCCGTAGCGCGACACCGTGCCGTAGGTGGGTTTGACGCCGACGGTTGCGGTGAGCGCGGCCGGCTGGCGGATCGACCCGCCGGTGTCGGACCCGATGCCCAGCGGCGCCTGGAACGCGGCCAGCGCCGCAGCGGTGCCCCCACCCGAGCCACCGGGCACCCGCTCGAGGTCCCACGGGTTGCGGGTCGGACCGAACGCGGAGTTCTCCGTCGAGGAGCCCATCGCGAACTCGTCCATGTTGGTCTTGCCCAGGATCGGGATCCCGGCCGCGCGCAGCCGCACGGTGACGGTGGCGTCGTACGGCGAACACCAGCCCTGCAGAATCTTGGATCCGCAAGTGGTCGGCATGTCCACGGTGGTGAACACGTCTTTGAGCGCCAGGGGCACTCCGGCCAGCGCCGAGGGCAGCGGCTGCCCGGCGGCCACCATGTTGTCCACCGCGGTTGCCGACGCCATCGCCGTATCGGCCGCGACGTGCAGGAACGCGCCGTAGCGGTCGTCGGTGGCTGCGATTTGGTCCAGGCAGGCTCGGGTGATCTCGACCGCCGACAACTCGCCGGAGGCGATCTTGGCGGCCAGTGTCGCCGCGTCCAGCCGGACGATCTCGGTCACTGGCTTTCCCCGAGGATCTGCGGGACGGCGAAGCGGCCGTCGACGGCCTCGGGGGCCCCGGACAGCGCCTCGCGCTGTGTCAGGCACGGTGTGGGCTCGTCGCGGCGGGTGACGTTGACGCTGGTGAGCGGGTTGTCGGTCGCTTCGACCCCGCTGACGTCGACGGCCTGGATCTGGCTGACGTGGGTCAGGATCGCGTCGAGCTGGCCGGCGAAGCTGTCCAGTTCGTCGTCGGTCAACGCCAGCCGGGCCAGCCGGGCCAGGTGGGCCACCTCGTCACGGGAGATCGTGGACACGAGGCCAAAGCCTAGTGGCCGGTGCGCCGCCCCTGCTCGACGGGCAGCGCGCACGCCGCTGTGGAACAGTGTTGCGCGTGGCTTCCTATCTGCTGCGTGTGCAACTGGCCGACCAACCGGGCAGCCTGGGCTCGCTGGCCGTGGCGCTCGGCTCGGCGGGCGCCGACATCGTGTCGCTGGACGTGGTAGAGCGCGGGCCCGGCTATGCGATCGACGACCTGGTGGTCGAACTCCCCCCGCGGGCGATGCCCGACACGCTGATTTCGGCGGCCGAGGCGCTGGGCGGAGTGCGGGTCGAGAGCCTGCGTCCCTACACCGGGCTGCTGGACGCACACCGCGAACTGCAGCTCATCGACCACATCGCTGCGGCGCACGGCACGTCGGCGCGGCTGCAGGTGCTCGCCGACGAGGCGCCCCGGGTGCTGCGGGTGGGCTGGTGCATGGTCCTGACGAAAACCGACAGCGGCATTCATCGTGTCGTCGGTAACGAGGGCGCCCCGGAAACCCGACTGAACCGCGCGCCGTGGATACCGATCGCGCAACCCGCCACCCTCGACAACGCCGAGGACTGGGTTCCCCGGCTGTGGCGCGACATGGACACCACTTTGGTCGCCGCGCCCCTGGGCAATCCGCACACCGCGGTGGTGCTCGGCCGGCCCGGCGGACCCGACTTCCGGCCGTCCGAGGTGGCACGGCTGGGATATCTGGCCGGTATCGTCGCGACGCTGCTGCACTGATCATCAGCTCAGCCGGTGCACCATGATCCCGTCTCGCCAGGTCGCCAGCACCGCGATGTCGGACAATCGGGCAGGTTCGGTGGTGAGCGGGTCGGCGCTCAGCAGCACCAGGTCGGCGACTTTTCCCGCGGTGATGGTCCCGGCTTCGCGATCGACCCCGAGCGCGATCGCGCCGCCCCTGGTGTAGGCGGCCAGCGCGTCCTGCACCGAGATCGCTTCGTGCGCGTGCAGCTTTGTGCCGGAAGCTGTTTCGCGGGTAACGGCGGCCCGGATGGCCGTCATCACGTCGCAGCCGGCTACCGGGTAGTCGGAGCTGCCGGCCACAGTCACCCCGGCGGCCGCCAGCGTGGCGAGCGGATTGACACTCAACCCTGTGGGCAGTCCGCGTTGCAGTAACTCGTCGCCGATCTCGTGCAGGAAGGAGGGCTGAACGACGGCGACGGCGCCGCAATCGGCGATGCGGCTTTCCAGGCCCGCGTCGAGCAGCATGGCGTGTTCGAGCCGGGGGCGCCCCGGGCGCTCACGAAGGTCGCCGACCTGATCCAAAGCATCGCAGGCCCGGCGCACCGCCCAATTACCCAGGGCGTGGATGGCGATCTGATGGCCGTGCGCGGCCGCGACCCGAATCGCCGCACGCAGGTCGTCGGGTTCCCAGAACGGCTTCCCGATAGTGAAATGCCGGCCGGCCAGCCGGATTCGGCCCATCCGCGTGCCCGCCCGCAGCGCCGCCAGGCCGCCACCGGTCACGGCTTTGCGCAGCGTTGCCCCGACCAGGGTGGCCAGTTGAGCGCCGGACACGCACACCGCGCAGCGGTCGGCGCCGTCGAGGAACAGCTTGGCCGGCCCGGTCGGAGCGCCGGCCGGACCCTCGCCGGTCGCACGGCCGGCGGCTCCCCGAGGTTCCAGAAACGACCGCTGCGCCACCGGCATGCGATGCACGGTGACCGGAAGCATCCCGGCCTCGACGGCGCGGTCGTAGAGGGGGTCGAATTCCGGCGGAACCGCGGCATCGCCCACCCGGACGATCCCGTGAGCCAGCAGCGCCCGGCCGTGCGCTTGGGCTTCGGCGAGCCAGGCGTCGCCGGAATGGGCGAGCAGGCTGCCGCGAGACACCGCCTCCGCCAAGAAGAACGCCGCTTCGAGTACCTCGCCGGTGAGCCGGCCCCGGCGGCGAACCAGCCTGCCGTGCGGCGGGTCGGGGCTGCCCGCCTGCCAGCCCATCGCGGCCAGCCCGGAGGTGTTGAGCACCCCTTCGTGGAAGGAGTAGCTGGCGACCAGCAGCGGGCGGTCGGCGCAGACCTCGTCGAGCTCGGCGGCGGTCGGCGCGCGCCGCTCGGCCAGTTTCAGCGGGTCGTAGCCCTGCAACCGTAACCAGCCCGAGCCCGGCGTACGGTCCCGCTGCGCGGCGACCCGGGCCTGCAGGTCGGCGATCGTCGCTCCGGGCGGCAGGTGCAGGTCGAGGGCGCGCCGGTCCAGCGCCGCCACACAGAAGTGGTGGTGCGCGTCGATGAAGCCGGGCAGCAGCGCACCATCGAGGTGCATGACCGGTGCGTGCTCGCCGACCCGGGCCAGCACCTCCGCACGAGACCCGACGGCGACGATGCGCCCGGCCGCGACCGCGACCGCCGCCGCGGTCGGCCGGGTGGGATCCATGGTGTGTACGACGTTCGCGGCAAGGACGGTGAGCGTCATTGCGCCTCGGCCCTGCGCACGGCGGCCGCGGCATCCTCGCCGGAGCGGATCGCCCCCTCGATATAGCCGTTCCAGATCGCGGCGGTCTCGGTGCCCGCCCAGTGGATCCGCCCGACCGGGGCCCGCAATGCCGGTCCGAACCCGGTCCAGGTGCCGGGCGGCAGCACCGCTGCGTAGCAGCCCCGGGTGAACTCTTCGGCCGACCAGTCCTGATCGAGGTAGCGCAGCGGCCGGGCGGCCCGCGGGCCGAAGAGCCGGGTGAAGGCGCCGACCACCGCGTCGCGGCGCTCATCGGCCGACGCGGCGGAGAATTGTCGGGCGTGACGGCCCGCGAGGAACCCCAGCAGCACACCGGGGGATCCGCCCGGCGGGCTGTTGTCGAAGACCTCCCCGACCGGGCCCGGCAGGCTCAGTGCCTGGCCGCTCAGGCCGTCGCGCCGCCAGAACGGCTCGTCGTAGACCGCCATGCACTTGATCACCGAACCCATCGGCATGCGCTGGGTGAGCTGGTCGCGGGCGGCCGGCAGCGCCGGCGCGTAGCCGATGCGGCCGGCCAGCGCGGGGGCAACGGCCACGATCACCCGCCGGGCGCGCAGCTCCGCACCGTCGGCTGCGACGGTGACACCGCGGTCGTCGTAGCCGATGCGCCGCACCGGGCGGCCGAGCAGCACCCGGTCGCCGAGTTCGCCGGCCAGCCCGGCGGCCAGCAGCTGCGTGCCGCCGACGACACGGTCCTGCTGAGCGCCGCCGCCGGTGCCCACCAGGGCGTCGAATCCGCCGCCGGAATGGATGTAGAACAGCACGTGCAGCAGCGACACGTCCTGCGGCTCACAGGCCCAGACGGCGTTGACGGCCAGCCGCAGCAGGCTGCGTGCATCCCGGGTGGCCACATTGCGCGCAAGCCAGGTCGCGAACGTCATCGTGTCGCGGTGCCGGGCGCGCCGGCCGGCCCAGGGCGCATCCAGCGGGACGCGCCGCGCCATGCGGTCCAGGCGGAGCTGTGCTTGCGCGACGTCGGCGAGGACCACCGGGGTGATCGGGGGAATGTCGCCGCGGTAGCGCAGCAGTCGGCCGTCCCGGCGCTCGAGCAGCCGATCACCGCTGTCGTAGGTCGGATGCAGGCTCAGCCCCAGCCGCCTCGCCAACCCGCGGGCACGGTCCTGGGTGGGCCCCAGCCACTGGCCGCCCAGCTCGACGACTCGCGTCGGATCGCCCGGGTCCAGTGCCTCGTTGCGGACCCGGCCGCCGACCCGGTCACGGGCCTCCACCACCAGCACCGATGTGCCCTCGGCGGCCAGTCGGGCCGCTGCGGACAGACCGGCCATCCCCGCGCCGACGACGATCACGTCCGCGTCTGGGCTCACCGGGTTTCCTCGCTTGCCGACGTGCGCGATCGCCGCTGCCGGTCAGGGCAGCAGACCCAACAACGCGATGCTATCGGCAGGATGGATCAAGGTGTCCAGCGCGGCTTGATTGAGGTTGATTAGTGAATCCCACAGCGGCGCGGACTCGCTGAGCGGCTCCCAGCCGCTGGGTGCGTTCATCACCGCGACGGCCAAGTCGTCGCGCGCGTTGAGGATGCCGGCGGTGATACTGGTGGCCGGGTCGGTCCACGTTTGGTCGATGACGGTTCCGAGATCCTGCAGGCCGGTGCCCAGCGCCGCCAGCGTTGCCGACAGATCGTGCGACGAGATGCCGCTGTGCACTTGCCCGGCGAGCACAGACAGCCGCTCCATTGCCAAGATGCCGGGCAACTCGATGTCTTTGACCGCCAGCGGCACATTGTTGACGATCGCCGACAGGCTGCCCGCCGGGTTGGTCACGATGTCGTGAACGATGGTGGCCAGGTCCGGGCTCAGCGCCGGTGTCAGCCGGTCCAGCACCGACGGCACGTCTTGTTGACTGCCGAAGATCTCGTCGAACTGCTCGGCCCCCATCGCGGTTTTGACCTGGTCGTACATCAGGTTGGCGCCCACCCAGGAGATGCCGTGGTCCTGGTCGTGGGCGTAGTCGTAGTCGAACAGGCGGTCTTTGAACTCGGTGGCGTAGTCCGCGGGGGTGACGACGGGAGTGTCGGCGGGCAGGTCGCTGCGGACATCGGCGACGTCGACGACCTCGGTCTGCACCCCGGTGCTCGGAATGGGGCCGGTGACGTCCTGCCAGCGCAACCACACTCCGCCGTTGTCGATGCCGGAGTCGTCGACCCAGTTCGCCACACCGGGGTCTTGGCTGCTGATCACGTAGTAGGTGTAGCCGTCGGGATCGTGGAACGCCTGGGTGTCGTTGAGGCTGCCCGACACGGTGGCAAACGGGTCGGTCTCCCCCCAGTCGTTGGCGAGCATGATGCTCGAGTACGCGGCGTCGATGTCGGGCACCGTGACGATCAGCGCCTGGTCGGGCTGCAGCGAGAAGTGGCCCAGACTGGTCAGCTGGTCCGACAGCAATGGCCCCGGGATGTGCTCGGTCGTCGGCGCGATGCTCGAGAACGTATTGACCGCAACGGTGTCGACGCCGTGCACCTGTCCGTAGTAGCTGCCGGAAGAGCTTTCGGTGGGCAAGTTCGCGGCGATGGTGCTCAGCATCGACGACATCTGGTTTTCCGAGAACACCGGTAGGGTGAGCGTCTTCGGGCCACCTACTTCGTGGATGGAGAAACTGTCGTGTATCTCGCCCCAGTCACCGAGGGTGTCCCGGATGATCACCACTTGGGCCCCGGCGGTGTCGACCCAGTCGTCCGGTTGGGGCGTGGCGCTCAAAGTGATGGTGTAGTCGCCGTTGGCGTTGGGCGTCGCATTCGCCAAGTCGAGCGGTGAAAGAGGTTGGAAAGTGGCGGTCACACCGTTGCCCGCGTTGGGCAGGAAGGTCACATCCTGGGTACCGGGGCCGGGATCGACGGTGACCACGTAGGTCTTACCCGGATCCACCTCCAGGACGCTGTAGAAGTCGTCGGGATTGTTGTAGACCAGAAATGCTTGCGGGTCGGCGGCATTGGCGTCCCACGAGTAGGTAGCCCACGGCACGACGACATCGCCCAACTGATTGCGAAATATATTGAACTCCGACCCGAGCATCGTCGTCGCCACCATTTGCTCGTAGTCGTGCAGTGTGGCCAGATCAGACGGCACGATGAACGGGAACGTGCTGTTGGTCTGGGTGATCTGCTGCTCCGCGTCGAGCAGTTGGTCGATCGCCGGTTGCAGCGGGTTCGAGCCGTCCGGCGCGGCGACCGCGCGCGGGGTCGCCGTCATTGCCGTCGCGCCGACCGCCGTGATTGTCGCCGCAGCTGCTGCGTGAGCCCAGCCGCGAGCGTTCACGGAAAAGCCACCGCGAGGCTATCGAGCAGACCCGACAGCAACGCGCCCAGGTTCGGCACCAGGTCAACGCCCAGCGCACCCGCACCCAGTGCCCCGGGCGCGCTGCTCAGCAGGTCGATGTGGCCGGCGGCGGCCGGATCGATCGCGTTGGCGAGCGCCAGCCGGGTCCACAGCACGTCGAAAATGCTGCCGCCGGTGTATTTCGCGGGGAACGGATCGTCGGGGCCGCCGAACGGCAGTGGCGACGGGATCGGCGAGGAGGTCAGCAGCCCGCTGTCGGGGAAGGCGTAGTTGAGTTGGTCGGCCGGTCCGAAGTTCTCGGTAGTTCCATTGAGGACGGCGCCGGTGACGATGGCGGGGGCGTTGACGATGTCGCTTAGGGCCGTCAGGTAATCCCCGGAGCCCAGCGCATCGACGATGCCTTGGGCGAGGTATGTCGAGGACACCACGGCGTCGTGTACCGGGAAAGCGATGTCGCCGAAATTGTCACCCAGCGGGCTGGTCGGGGTGTTGGCATACTGCTCGATGCTGATGTCGTGGGGATTGCCGTCGAAGTCGGTCGCGACGAAACTGTCGACGTTGCCGGCCATCTCCTCGGCGACCGTCCTGATTGCCTGGAACACATCGCCGATGGCGACGAATAAGCCACCCGTGCCGAACGAACCGGCGTGATTCCAGACGTCTTCGACTCCGCCGACGATATTGCCCGACGCGATGTCATGGGACGCGGTCTCCAGCGTCGCCGGCAATCCTTGCCGGGCGGCGTCGAGGACGGTGTGGGCGGCCTGCAGCCCCTCGTCGAGCGTCTGGGCGTAGCCGATCTGGTTGCTGACGTACTGCGACAGGATCGGGAAGGGGTCCGCAGCGACGATCCCGCCCAGGGTTTCCAGGTTGGTGCCGGCCGTGGTGAGGACGTTCACCCACTCGGTGACGGGGTTGAGGAAGGCGGGATCACCGGAGCTGGTGAGTGCTATCGCGACGTCAGGTTGCGGTGGTGCCGGCGGATTCCCGGCGACCAGCGCGACAACAACGGCAGCACCGGCCGCCGCCCCGGCGGCGGCATAGCGGCGATGAGCGAAGTCCATGGCATACCTCTGGCGGCTTGTGCGGATAGCACCAACCTTGGGCCAGCATCTCGGCCGCAGTCTTGACACTTCGAGACAGAACTTTGACAATTCGGGACATGTCGGTGGTTCGCGGTACGTCGTTGTCGAACTACCCGCACTTTGTCAGCGAACTCGGCGGCGACCCGGACGATCTCTTGCGCAAGGCCGGCATCCGCCCGCACGACGTCGGTAACTATGATGTCTTCCTTCCGTTGCGGGCCGTCTTGCGTGCCATCGAGTCTGCCGCCGCGGCCACCGCCACCGCGGACTTCGGACGGCGCCTCGCGCGACGGCAGGGCATCGAGATCATCGGTCCCGTCGGCGTAGCGGCGCGCACCGCGGCCACCCTCGCGCACGCGTTGGCGATCTGCGGCACTTTCCTGTCGGCATACAGCCCCGCGATCGGGATCAGCATGACCGAACTGGACAACCGGGAGTTCCTCGGACTCGAATTTCTCCTCGAAGAGGTGCCGCCCTGCCCGCAAAGCGTCGAATTGTCGCTGGGTGTCTCGCTCGGTATGCTGCGGTTTCTGCTCGGTTCCGACTACACGCCGGTATCGGTGCACCTGCCGCACGATCCGCTTACCTCCGTCAGCGACTATGCTCAATACTTCGGCTGCAAAACGTATTTCGCGCAGCGAACAACAGGCTTCATGCTCAGGAACGCAGATCTGAGCAGGCCCTTGCAACGAGACGACGTCACGCACAACGCTCTGGTCGAATACCTCAAGAGCATCAGCACCTGTAAAACCGCACTCGCGGAATCGATTTGCTCGATCGTCCGGCAGTTGCTGCCCACCGGCCGTGCCACGCTCGACATCGTCGCCGACCATTGCAACCTGCACCCGAAAACTTTGCAGCGCAGGCTCGCCGACGAGGGAACCACCTTCGCCGCCCTGGTCGACCAGGTCCGCAAGGAAACCGCCGGGCGATATCTTCGCGACACGCAGATCAGCCTGTCGCACCTCACCCGCGAGATAGGCTACGCGGAGCAGAGCGTGCTCAGCCGCTCCTGCCAACGCTGGTTCGGCTGTAGCCCCAGCGATTACCGCAAGAACCGGCGACCCGGACCGGCCGATGCCGGCCGGCGAGGTGGCGGTCGTTGACCCCAGCGCCGAACCATCAGAAGTCCCGCAACCTCGCTTCCTCCAGGTCCAGGCTGCGCTCAACGGTGCGAAGCACAGTGGCGCTGATGCGGTCCTGCTGCCGCAATCCCGCCACCACCGCCCGCTCCACACCGAGCATCTCCAGGCGCAGCGTGCGATACCTGGCTGCTTCGCTGAGATCAGCCGCCGCAGGCTGATCGGTGACCTGCAGCCGGCGCAACCTGGACTCGTACAAGGTGCGCAACGATGCCACAGCTGGGTCGGAGGTGCCTTGCGCCTCGGGTTGACTATCGAGCCAGCGCAACGCGGCGTTGGCTGCCTCCAATCGGGCCAGCCGCGCCTGCTCATGCGAATCCTCCTGGGCGACATCAAGTTTGCTTAGTAGCCACGGCAAGCTCATACCTTGGACTACCAGCGTGACCACGATCACCGCTGCCGCGACGACGAGCACCAAATCGCGGTAGGGGAAGGGCGAACCGTCGGCGAGCCGCAACGGTATTGCCAGGGCGGCGGCCAGAGAGACACCGCCCCGCATCCCGGTCCAGCCGATGACCGCGCGTTCCCGCCACGGCGCCGGCACTTTCGGATGCCGCAGAACCCTCGCTGGTCGCAGCAGCAGCAGCCACGCCAGCCGCGAACCCACCACGACGGCGCTCACAGCCGCCGTGACCGCCAATACCGTCTGCGTGGGAAGTCCCGGGACGCGGTGAACGACTCGGACCAGCTGCATGCCCACGAACGTGAACAACGCGCCATTGAGCAAAAACACCAACACATCCAGAAAGGCGAACGCCTGCAGCCGGGTGCCCGGCGCAAAGATCAGTCCGGAACGCGATCCGACATAAGTGCCGGCGACGACGGTGGCCAGAACCCCGGAAAGACCGGCAGACTGCGCAAGCACATACGTCAGGTACGGCGTGGCCAGCGACAACGTGATCTCCGGCAACGGCTGGTCGAGGCGACGGCGCAGGCTGACCAGGATCCAGGCAATCACCAGGCCCAGCACTGCGCCACCCAGCGGTGCGACGAACACCGTCTTGGCCAATTCCCGCGGCCGCACCACACCGGCCACTGCCGCGGCGACGGCTCCGACGTACAAGACCAGGGCGGTGCCGTCGTTGATCAGCCCCTCCCCCTCCACAATTGTCACCAACCGCTCGGGCGCATTGAGCCGGCGAAACACCGACGCAGCCGCCACCGTATCGGTCGGCGCCACGACTGCTCCGGCAACTGCGGCCACGGTGAGCGGAATGCCCGCAATACCCACCATCACTGCCGCCACCGCCGCCATGGTGACCAGCACCAGCCCCACCGCCAGCAAGCCGATGGAGCCGGCGTTGGCACGCAGGTCCCCGGGTGCGATGAAGTAAGCGGCGAAATACACCAGCGGAGGCAGGAACACGTAAAACATCACCACAGGAGGCAATTCGGGTGCGGCGGCCCACCCCGACAGGGTCAGCAGCGCGCCCGCCCCAACCAGCAGAACGGGGTAGGGCACCCCGAATCGCTCTGCCAACCATCCGGCTGCCGCGGTCGCCAGCGGAACGTAGAAGAGCAAGACCGCTAAGTGCGCTGTCATCGGCTCACGCTCGTCGCCGCTGTGTCTCGCCGAAAGGCAGCGCCGCCGACCGGCATCAGCGCGGGGGCCCTTCCTCGAGCAGGCGCCGAAATCCCTCCTCGTCGAGAATGGGTATGCCCAGTTCGACGGCTTTGTCGTATTTCGAGCCGGGCGAGTCTCCGGCGACGACGTAGTCGGTCTTTTTCGACACCGATCCCGCGGCTCTACCGCCGCGCGCCACAATGGCCTGGGTGGCCTCTTCGCGCGAGAAGCCCGCCAGTGAGCCGGTGAGCACGATGGTCAGACCTTCGAGGGTGCGGGGCACGCTGGTGTCACGCTCGTCGGCCATCGACACCCCGGCGGCCCGCCACTTGTCGACGATGGCGCGATGCCAGTCGACGCTGAACCACTCGGTGATTGCTTCTGCGATCGTCGGGCCGACGCCGTCGACGGCGGCCAGCTGTTCGGTCGAGGCCGAGGCGATCGCGTCCATGCTGCCGAACGCGGCGGCCAGCGCCCGCGCCGCGGTCGGCCCGACGTGGCGGATCGACAACGCCACCAACACCCGCCACAGCGGCTGTCTTTTGGCCTTCTCCAGGTTGGCCAGCAGCCGCTTGCCGTTGGCCGAGAGCGCGCCGCTTTTGGTGGTGAACAGCTCGGTGCGCAGCAAGTCGTCCTCGGTGAGGGTGAACAGGTCGCCTTCGTCGGCGATGACGTGTGCTTTCAGCAGGGCGACCGCCGCTTCGTAGCCCAGCCCTTCGATGTCGAAGGCGCCGCGGCCCGCGGCGTAGAACAGCCGCTCCCGCAGCTGCGCCGGGCAGGACCGGGAGTTGGGGCAGCGGATGTCCAGATCGCCTTCGCGGGCCGGTGCCAGCGTGGCGCCGCATTCGGGACATGTTGTGGGCATGACGAATTCGCGCTCGGAGCCGTCGCGAAGATCCACGACCGGTCCCAGCACCTCGGGGATCACGTCGCCGGCTTTGCGGATCACCACGGTGTCACCGATGAGCACCCCTTTGCGTTTGACCTCCGAGGCGTTGTGCAGGGTGGCCAGGCTCACCGTCGACCCGGCGACCCGCACCGGTCTCATCAACGCGAACGGGGTGACCCGTCCGGTGCGCCCGACGTTGACCCGGATGTCGAGCAGCTTGGTCTGCGCCTCCTGGGGCGGGTACTTGTACGCGATGGCCCAGCGCGGTGCCCGCGACGTCGACCCGAGCCTGCGCTGCAACGACATCTCGTCGACTTTGATCACGACACCGTCGATTTCGTGGTCGACGTCGTGGCGGTGTTCGCCCCAGTAGTCGATGTGCTTGTGCGCGCCGGCGATGCCCGCCACCCGGGTGGTGTGCTCGGAGACCGGCAGGCCCCAGGCCCGCAGGGCCAGGTAGGCGTCGTGCAGCGTGGCCGGCTGGAACCCTTCGGTGTGCCCTAACCCGTGACAGATCATCCGCAGGGGGCGGCGCGCGGTGACCGCGGGGTCTTTCTGCCGCAGTGAGCCCGCGGCGCTGTTGCGCGGGTTGGCGAACGGTGATTTGCCGGCGTCGACCAGCGCGGCGTTGAGCGCCTCGAAATCGGCGACCCGGAAGAAGACTTCGCCGCGCACTTCCAGGACGGTCGGGATCGGATAGTCTTCGGTGGCGTTGAGCCGCTCCGGGATGTCGTCGATCGTGCGGGCGTTGAGCGTGACGTCCTCGCCGGTGCGGCCGTCACCGCGGGTCGCTGCACGCACCAGGCGCCCGTCCCGGTACACCAGCGCCAGGGCGACACCGTCGATCTTGAGTTCGCACAGGTAATGCGGGTCGGTGCCGAGCGCGGCGTGCACCCGAGCCGCCCAGGCGTCGAATTCGTCGAGGTTGAACACGTTGTCCAGGGAAAGCATCGGTTCCAGGTGCTCGACCGGGGTGAAGTCGGTGGCGAACCCGGCTCCTCCGACGAGCTGGGTGGGTGAATCCGGGGTGCGCAGCTCGGGGTAGCGCTCTTCGAGATCTTGCAGGCGCCGCAGCAGCGCGTCGAACTCGGCGTCGGAGATGATAGGCGCGTCGCGCACGTAGTAGCGGAACTGGTGTTCGCGCACCTCTTCGGCCAGTTCCCGCCATTGCCGGCGCACGTCGGACGGGGCGTCACCGGTCGAACTCACCACCGCAGGTTATAACCCGCTGCGCCGAGGTTCTCGTCGACTCAGCCGACGCCGGGAAGACAGCCGAGAAGAAAATCGAACACCAGCGGAACCGCGGCGGCGCCGGTGCCCGGATCGGCCAGCGCGGCAGAACCGGACGTCAACGCTGTCGGGTCGACCGCTGCCACCGCGTCCACCGCGTTGACCGCGGGATAGGTGGTCGCGAAGTCCGACGCGGGCAGCAGCCCGATGTCCACCAGGGCGTCTCGGACCCCTTGATAGGCGCCGGTCACCAGCTGCCCCAGGATCGTGACCAGGTTGAAGTCCGGGCTGGGCTGATCGGGGTAACTGGGCAAGTACACACCCAGGTCGTTGAGCAGCGGCCGGGCCAGCTGTTCGAGATCGGCCAGCAGGCGCAAGCCCGGGAACAGCTGCGCCGGGGTGGGGATGTCGGCGTAAGCGTTGGGGTTGTAGCCCAGGTTGACCAGCACGGTCAGATCCGGTTGCAGCAGATCGGCCAGTGGCGTGCCGACCAGGGGGATATCGCGCAGCGGCTCGAGCAGCGGCAGGTTCTCGGTGGGAATCATGAAGTATTGGGTGACCCCGTCATAGCCCGGAGACGTCGCCAGCGGCACCGCGTTGGCGATCTGGGCGGCCGTGAAATGCGGATACTGGGTGTGTTCGTATTGCAGGCCGAATATGGCGTTGAGGTCGGCCAGCACATTGAGGGGGTATTGCGGAAAGTCGGAGACGCCGTCGTATTGGGCGATGTAGATGTCGGTCGGATAGACGGTGTCGGGCGGGGTGGGCCCGTAGAAGGGGATCCCCAACACCGGAATGTTGAAGGTGAACCGCTCGAAGAAGCCGCCGTCGGGGTTGCCGAAGTCGCCGGTGAGCATGAAGGCCAGGTCGGCCGGGTTGGGTCGTTCGTCGGCGGGCAATGCGTCCAGCGCGTTCATCTCCAGGGTGGCGATGATGGCGCTCTGTGAGTAGCCGAACACCAGCAGGTCGCTGCCCGGCGGTGCTTGCAGGATCGCATTGTTGAGAATCAGCTGCCCCTCCGATACCGACTGGTCGAGGGTCAGACCGCTGATAAACGGGATGTTGGCGCCTTCGGGGGTGTACAAGCCGAACGGAGTGAACCCGGTGTAGTCCGGGTTGGGCTGGATGTAGGCGTCGTTGATCGCGGTCACGTAGCCGGGATCGGGTTGCGGGTTCAACGTGCCGCCCATGATGAACGCTGTCTCGTCGGAGGAGTCTCCGGCGTGGGCCGCACCCGCAGTCGTCACCGATGCCAACGACAACAGTCCGGCACTGCATGCCGCCGGCAGTGCGACGATGAGTCGGCGGCATACCCGAAGTGTCATTGACGGCTCCTCATCGCGTGGCGCTACCGGGACTGTATAACCGGTGGGCGCCGCAAGGCGGAAATCGGCGAAGCCCGGGCCCGCAGCGCAGTGCGCGCTGCTGGTGCGCCGGCGCCGGGATCACGCTGCGCAACCTGTGTCGACACTCGGTGTCGGTGATGCTGCATGCCGGTATCCCTGCATCCGCCGCTGCCTGACACGGTCACGATGTTCGGATGACGATCGCGGTCTACAGCCGGCTCTACGACGGGGGGTGACCGCTAAGGCGTCCGCCATGTTCGGTACTGGCAGGTCCCCGATAGTCGGTCCATCAGGAAATCCCCCGAAAGTGTGGAGGCATGCACTATGAGGTAGGGGCATGTCAGAGACGCGCAGGAAGTTCGACCGGGAGTTTCGGGAGGGAGCGGTACGGATAGTCCGGGATACCGGTAAGCCGATCGCGCAGGTGGCCCGAGACCTCGGGATCCATCCGGGCACCCTGGGTAATTGGGTTGCCAAAGATCGTGCTGAACGGGAAGGCACCCAGGGGCTTTCCACCGGTGATATCGCCGAGTTGAAGCGGCTGCGCGCCGAGGTCGCCCAGCTGCGCATGGAGCGTGATGTGCTCAAGCGATCCGTGGTCCTTTGGGTGAAGGAGGCGACGAGGTGAGTGTGGCCCGCTTTATCGCCGACCAGAGGACCTTGCATCGGGTGCCACACACGGTGTGCTGCGCGCTGTTGGGGGTCAGCGTTTCCTGGTTCTATAAGTGGCTGGACCGCGGGCCCACTGAGCGGCAGCGACGCCGCGCGCAGCTGGATGCGCGGGTGGCGGAGCTGTTCGAGCGCTCCCAGCGCACGTATGGCTCGCCGCGGATCCACGCCGACCTGCTCGCTGAAGGCTGGAAGGTCAGCGTGAACACGGTGGCCGACTCGATGCGCCGGCAAGGGCTGGCCGGGCGCAAGCCTAAGCGCCCCAGGTGGTTGACCCGCCAGGACACGAAGGCACCGAAGTTCCCCGACCTGCTCAAACGGGACTTCACCGCCGCAGCGCCCAACCGTAAGTGGTGCGGTGATATCACCGAAATCCCCACCGATGAGGGCAAACTGTATTTGGCTTCGGTCCTGGACCTGTGCGGGCGACGTTTGCTGGCTTGCCCGATCTCGGAGCACCCCGATGCCGAGCTGGCCAGCGACGCGATCAAGATGGCCGTCGCAGTACGTGGCGGGCGCGCAGCGATCGCTGGCGTGATCTTTCACACCGATCGCGGATCTACCTACACCGCCAATGATTTCACTAAGCTGTGCCGCAAGCTCGGGTGCGCCAATCGATGGGACGTGTCGGGTCGTGCTTCGACAACGCCGCCAGCGAGGCGTTCTTCTCCACCCTCGAACACGAGGTGCTGTCCCGCCACCACTTCGCCACCAAGGCACAGGCACGCGAGGCCATCACCACCTGGTGCTACGAGTTCTACAACACCCGACGTCGGCACAGCTCAGCCGGGTTGCTGCCACCCGTCGAATACGAAAAAATCACGGCCATCCAACCGGAGGCCGCATAACGGAAACCTCCACGTTTTCAGGGGAAGCCCAATCTGGTTTTAGAGCCAGGTTTGTTTTGATACCGGGTTTCAGTTGATCTCGCAGGCCACGGGGTGGTGGGTGTGGCTGCAGCGGGCAGCGTACTCGGCCGGGGTCAGGTAGCCCAGCGCCGAGTGGCGATGCCGATGGTTATGTTCATGCTTGAAGTCGCCGATGACGACACGGGCTTCAAGCAGACTGGTCCAGTGGTTGCGGTTGAGGCACTCCTTTCGTAGCCGATTGTTGAACGATTCGATGTGGCCGTTGTTCCATGGGGTTCCCGGCGGGATGTAGACCAAGCCGACTTTGTTCTCACAGAAGCGTTGCAGCGCTTGGGAGATCATCTCCGGGCCGTTGTCCATCCGCAGCACCATCGGTGGTCCGCCGGCGGCGGCGAACACCTGCTCAAGCTCGTCGACGAGCCGTTCGCCGGTGATCGAGCGCTCCACGATGTTCAGCAGTGATTCGCGGGTGTGCTCGTCGATCATCGAGGCGATCTTGATGGCCTTTCCGTCGATGGTGGAATCGAACTGGAAATCGATCGCCCACACCACCTTGGGCGCATCCGCCTCGATCTCCGGTGGCCAGGATGACTGACCAGCACGCTTGCGTGGGCTGTGCACCCGCCGCTGCAGGCCCTCGTCCTTCCATAGCCGGTGCACCTTCTTCTTGTTGACCTCGCAGTGCTCGTCGTAGCGCAGAGCAGCCCAGGCCCGCCGGAAGCCGTGGCAGGGATGCTTGCTCGCATAGGCCCGCAGCCACGCGCGCAGGTCGGCGTCGGGGTCTTGCGGGGTCGCCGCGAGCGGGGTGCGCCGGTAGGTGGAGCGGGCGAGCCCGACCGCCTTGCACGCGAGCCGTTCAGACAGACCCAGAACCTCTTTGAGCATGTCCACAGCGCGGCGCTTGGCAGCCGGGCTCAAAATTTTCCCTTCGCCACCTCCCGCAGGGCATCCTTTTCCAGCTCAGCCTCCGCCAGCAGCCGCTTGAGCCGGGTGTTCTGCTCGCGCAGCTCCCTGAGCTCCTTGGCGGCATCGACGCCCATACCACCGTAGGTGCGCCGCCAGTTGTACAGCGTCGCCGGCGAAACCTCCAAGTCAGCGGCGATCTCCTCATTGGTCATTCCCGCCACGGCAAGCTCATCAGCACGGCGCAACTTGCGCACGATGTCCTCCGCGGAATGCCTCTTGCGGCCAGCCATGTGATTCATCGTCCCTTCCGCCCCACCCAGGGGCCACAGGACTCTAAAACACGGCGGACTCATCCAACGGGAACACGCCAGTACCATCGAAGCAACCGGATAGCGGCCGTGGCGAACCCTACTCGTCGACTTCGAAGGGCACCGCTGGCATCAAATAGCGATTATCGAAGTCAAAGGTCAGCCCCATGCGATCGTGCCAGTCGCGTGCGAATGCTATAGACGAGCTACATGCCCAGTCTGCACAGCCCAGCCCCGAGTGCTTTGTTGGGGTACCACGGTTCGCCGATAGGCTGCTGATTCTCGCTCCCCGCAAGCTTGGCTCGCAGAGCCGCCACGAACTTCGCTTCATCCCTGCCGTCGTCATGCCACTACTGAGGTTTGAAGTGGACCAAGTCATTTCGCAGATTGATCAATATATCCACACTCTGATACGGCTCTGCCCCCCTCTCCATACGCTGATGCCCGGCGCACACCAGCGCAACCTGAAACTTGCTTATCGAAGACAACATCCGCTCAGCCTTCTCCTTGCCGGTCCACAGCTCACGCATGGTAGCGATTGCAACGTCCGGGATGCCCTCGATGTACTCCTTGCTCTGACCCCGCCCGACCTCGGCCGCGTCCTGCCCTACTTCGTTGACGAGAGCTTCGAGAAATGCGACCGCTGACCATATAGCCGCCATTGCGTGCGAGCGGTGCGGTCGATCAACGTTCTGCTCGTCCAACAAAGTTTCTTCACGATTTCGGCACAGCCACGCTTCTCGGCGGGCGTTCCACAGGTGTTGGCTGGCCATGTAGTTGCGTATGGAAATCGACGGTGGCCGGCCGCTAGCCACACCGGATGCGGCCTCGACTTGCTGCTGTTCTGGTTCAGGCATGGGGACGAGCCTGCCAAACCGAGGGCCGGTCGACAGCACCAGGAGGCCGTCGTCGTCGTTTGGAACCGAAGCTCCACCGGATGGTTGTTAGCGGCTCCCTTCATCACCCATTGGCTCGCTGCTGGCCCACTGGACCCCAAGACGAGATAGGACCCGGTACGAATACCAGGTCTTATTTGCGTTCTCTTATCTGCGTTTGCAGAGTGGAGCTAAGGGGACTCGAACCCCTGACCCCCACACTGCCAGTGTGGTGCGCTACCAGCTGCGCCATAGCCCCGCGTGCCCATCGAAGCTACACCACCGTCAAGGCGGGTTCAAAGTCGCTGGCCGGGGTGCGCTACCGGGTAGGATCGAATTCCCTCAAGGCGGCGGGCTGCTTGCCGGTGGTGATGTAGTCGGCCAACAGCCACCCGGTCGCCGGGCCGTGCGTCATCCCCCACATGCCGTGTCCGCCGGCAACGTAGATCCCGGGCCCGATCCCCGACCCGGCAACCCTGCCCACCAACGGGCGGCCATCGGGGCTCAAGGGGCGCGGGCCCACCCACACCTCGCTGCGTTGCTCCCAGCGCACGCCGTCGAGCAGCGGGCGCGCTGACGCCGCGATCGCGTCGGCTTGTGCCGCGGAGGCCGGCGCGTCCGGATCACCCAACTCCATCGTGCCGGTGACGCGCAGCATCCCGTTCAGCGGCAGGCAGGCCACTCGCGCGTCGGGCAGGTGGATCGGATCGTTGACCGGGCGGTCCACCGGCACCGCGAAGGAATAGCCGCGCCCGGCCTGCACCGGCACCCGCACCCAGCGGCTCACCAGCCGCGGCAACCAGGCACCGGTGGCGATCACCGCCACGTCGGCCGACAGCGCCGCACCGCTGCGCAGTCCGACGCGGACACCGTCGGCGGTGGTGACCACCTCGGTGACCTCGGCGGTCTGCAGCGTCGCGCCCCGCTCGACGACGGAGCGGCCCAACGCCGGCACGAACCGGGCCGCGTCGACGAAGCGCTGACCGTTGACGCGGATACCGGCGGTGACCGCGTCGGACGCCAGCGGCACCTGCTCGCGCAAGGTCGCGCCGAACAGTTCGGTGACCGACACCGGCTGGCCGGCGTCGGCGAAGCGCTGCAGGTGCTCCCTGTGACGTTCGGCGTCGTGCGACGTAGTGAACAGCGCGATCACCGGCGCTTCGGTGACCGGCGCGTCGACCCCGTTGGACACCAAAAAGTCGTAGGCCTGGAAGCACTTTTCGCTCAGCGCGAGGTTCGCGCGCACCGCCCGGGCCCACGACGAGCGGCGGCAGTTCAGCGCGAACCGCAGCAAGAAACGCCACAGTGCCGGGTCTGCGGTCAGTGGAATGCGCACGCCCGCAGTTGGTTTCAGCAATGCTTGGGCGCCGTAGCGCAGGATGTGGGGTTCGTTGAGCGGAATCGTCAGCGCCGGGGCGATGTAGCCGGCGTTACCCCGGGACGCACCCGCGGCCACGCCGACACGGTCGATCACCGTGACCTGCACGCCGCGCTCCTGCAGAAACCACGCCGTGGACAGCCCCACCACGCCCGCACCCGCCACGATCGCCGATCGCGGCCCGATCCGGTTGCCCTCAGCCATCACGACCCTCCCATCACCGTGTTCGCCCGGCTGGGGGCCCGGAATCAGGCCACCTCCGGCGCGCTCTCCGCCGCCCCGGCGCCGGGCAGCGGTTCGACCGCGCCCTGGGTTTCCGGTGCCACCAGCCAACCCACCGCCGCGGCCAGCAGAACGATCCCGCTGACCGCGAAACCCCATCGGTAGCTGAGGTGTTCGGCGATCTCACCGACCGCCACCGCGCCGACGATGGCCCCCAGGTCGGCCATCATCTGAAACGTCGCCACCGCGGTGCCGGTGCGCGCCGTGGCGCCCAGGATATCGGCGACGGCGGCTTGTTGGGGTGCGGCGAACATGCCCGAGGCAGCGCCCCCCAGGCACGCGGCGAGCAGGAACAGCGGCACCGACGACGCCGCGCCCAACCACATGGTCGCCACCCCGCAGGCCGACAGCCCCACGACCAGCAGGGTGCGCCGGCCGATCCGGTCCGACAAGTAGCCGCTGGGCAGCGCGAGCGCCAGGTTGCCGATCGCGAAGGTCGCCAGCGCCAGACCCGTCATCCGGGGCCCGCGGCCCAGCACGTCGGAGACGAACAACGGCACCAGCGCGATTCGCAGTCCCCACACCGACCACCCCGTCGCGAAGCTCGACAGCAGCGCCGAACGGTAGGCGGGGTGCCGAAGCGCGACGCGTACCGTCACCGCCGGGCGGGTGTGCGGCGCGGGCGCGGCCAGCGTCGACCGCCGCAAGCTGTAGGAGACCGCGATCGCCGTGACCAGCACCGCCAGCCCGTAGAACAGGAACGGGGCGCTGAGCCCCAGGCCCGCGGTGAGACTGCCCACCACCGGTCCGCCGACCGAGCCGATCAAAAACGAGGTGGCGAACAGCCCGGCGACCCGCCCGCGCGCATCGACCGGACTGATCCGGATCATCAGGCCCAGCGCGGAGATGAAGAACATCGTCGACCCGATGCCGCTGATCGCGCGAAATAGCAGCAGCTGCCAATAGGTCTGGGCGAACGCGCACGCACCGGTGAACACGGCCACGATCAACAACCCGGCCACGTAGATCGGGCGCTCCCCCAGCCGTTGCACCAGCATTCCGCTCGGCGGCGCGAAGCACAGCCGCATCAGCGAAAACACGCTCACCGCGAACGTCACCGCACCAATGCTGACCCCGAACGTGCGCGCGTAGGCCGGCAGCACCGGAGACACCACGCCGTAACCCAGCGCGGCCATCGCGTTCGCCGCGATCAGAATCCAGGCTTCAACCGGCAAACTCGTCGAATTCTGCCGTAAGGCTCTGCAGCGGGCACGCCCGGCGACGAGGGTCACCCGATGACTTTACCCACAAGCTCGCGGGCCGCCTGCTGGACCTCGGCTAAATGCTTCGGGCCGAGAAACGACTCGGCGTAGATCTTGTAGACGTCCTCGGTGCCCGACGGGCGTGCCGCAAACCAGGCGTTGGCCGTCGTCACTTTCACCCCGCCCAGCGGCGCGCCGTTGCCCGCGGCCGTGGTCAGCTTTGCGGTGATCGGCTCGCCGGCCAGCTCGGTGGCGCTCACCTGGTCGGCTGACAACGCGGCCAGCCGGGCCTTCTGCTCGGGGTCGGCGGGCGTGTCGATCCGCGCATAACTCGGCGCCCCGTATTGGGCGGTCAGCTCCCGGTACCGCTGGGAGGGGTCGGAGCCGGTCACCGCCAGGATCTCCGCGGCCAGCAACCCGAGGATCAGCCCGTCCTTGTCGGTGGTCCAGACCGACCCGTCGCGGCGCAGAAACGACGCTCCGGCTGATTCTTCGCCCGCGAAACCGATCCTGCCCGTGCTCAGGCCGTCGACGAACCATTTGAACCCCACCGGCACCTCGACGAGCCGGCGGCCCACGCCGGCGGCCACCCGGTCGATGATCGACGAACTGACCGCGGTCTTGCCGACGGCGACGCCGGCCGGCCACAACGGCCGATGGGAGTAGAGGTAGTCGATCGCCACCGCCAGGTAATGGTTGGGATTGCACAGGCCCGCGGCGGGGGTCACGATGCCGTGCCGATCGGCGTCGGCGTCGTTGCCGACGGCAATCTGGTAGCGGTCGCGGTGGGCGATCAGCGGTGCCATCGCATCCGGTGAGCTGCAGTCCATCCGGATCTTGCCGTCGGTGTCGAGCGTCATGAACCGCCACGTCGCGTCGACCAGCGGGTTGACCACGGTCAAGTCCAGGCGGTGCCGCTCGGCGATCGCGCCCCAGTAGTCCACGCTGGCCCCGCCGAGCGGGTCGGCGCCGATGCGGACCCCGGCGTCGCGGATCGCGTCGATGTCGACCACATGCGGCAAGTCGTCGACATAGGCGCCCAGGTAGTCGTGCCGCCGCGCGGTCTGCCGGGCCCGGCGCAGCGGCATGCGCCGCACAGCGCGGGCGCCGTCCCGCAGAATCTCGTTGGCGCGGTTGGCGATCCAGGTGGTGACGCCGGTGTCGGCCGGGCCGCCGTGCGGCGGGTTGTATTTGAAGCCGCCGTCGCGCGGCGGGTTGTGCGAGGGGGTGACGACAATGCCGTCGGCGTGGCCGTCACCGCGGCCGCGGTTGTAGGCGAGGATGGTGTGGCTGACCGCCGGCGTCGGGGTATAGCGATCGGCCGCGTCGATCAGGGTCACCACGTCGTTGGCGGCCAGCACCTCCAGCGCCGACACCCAGGCCGGCTCGGAGAGGCCGTGGGTATCGCGACCGAGAAACAGCGGCCCGGTGATGCCCGCGCCGGCGCGGTACTCGACGATGGCCTGGGTGATGGCCAGGATGTGGGATTCGTTGAACGCGCCGTCGAGCGCCGAACCGCGGTGGCCCGACGTGCCGAACACCACCTGCTGCGCGACGTCGCCGGGGTCGGGTTCGATCGTGTAGTAGGCGGTCACCAGGTGCGGCAGATCGACGAGATCCTCGGGACGGGCCGGGGTCCCGGCGCGTGGGTGGGTCGTCATTGCGCCAATTCTGCCGGCGTCGCGCATAGGCTGCTGGGGTGGCGGGCCGCGACTACCGTGAGCTGGCCGCCGTCTTTGTCGGCGGTGGCCTGGGTGCCGGCGCCCGCGCCGGCCTGAACACGCTCACGGTCGCCGACCCGACCCGCTGGCCCTGGCCCACGTTTGGCGCCAACATCGTCGGCGCCTTTCTGGTGGGCTACTTCACCACCCGGCTGCTGGAGCGGCTACCGCTGTCGAGCTATCGCCGTCCGATGCTGGGCACCGGGTTTTGCGGCGGTCTGACCACCTTTTCCACCATGCAGGTCGAGACACTGACCATGATCGAGCACCACCGCTACAGCCTGGCCCTCGGCTATCTTTGCGCCAGCATCGTGCTGGGACTGCTCGCGGTGCATCTGGCCACCGCGCTGGTGCGTCGGGTGCCGGTCGGCTGATGCCCGCCGGCGACGATGCAGAGCGAAGCGATGAGGAGGAGCGGCGCTGATGCCCGCCGGCGACGATGCAGAGCGAAGCGATGAGGAGGAGCGGCGCTGATGATCTGGCTGGGCGTGCTGCTGGCCGGTGGCCTGGGCGCTGTGCTGCGGTTCGTGGTCGACGGCGCGGTCGCCCGCCGGGCGGCGCGGCCGTTTCCGTTCGGAACCTTGACGGTCAACATCAGCGGCGCCGCGGTGCTCGGGGTGATCAGCGGCCTGGTCGTGAATCGGTCCGTTGCGCTGATCGCCGACACCGCGTTCATCGGTTCCTATACGACCTTCTCCACGTGGATGCTGGAAACTCAGCGCCTCGGTGAAGAACGTCAGGTCGTCGTTGCCGTGGCCAACGTCGTGGTGAGCATGGTGTCAGGCCTGGCCGCCGCGCTGCTGGGCCAGTGGATCGCCGGTCGACTATGAACGACGAATACCTGAAGCTGACCGCCTATTTCGGCGAACGTCAGCGCGTCGCGTCGGACGCCGCGGTGCGACAGGCTTTCTTGGCCGATGCCTTGTTGGACTTGTTCGGCGGCCGGCAGGTCGCGACCAGTGTGATGCTGCGCGGCATCGCCAGTTTCGGGCCGCGTCACGTGCTGCGCACCGACGAATCGTTGAGTCTGTCCGAGGATCCGCCGGTGACGGTCGCCGCGGTCGACGTCGCCCCCAAGATCCGCGGCCTGACCGACGACGTGCTGGCGATGACCGACCGCGGTCTGGTGACGGTGGAGCGCGCACGGCTGGGCGGCGGGGCACTGCCCGGCAGCGACGCCCGCGACGCCGCCAAGCTCACCGTCTACATCGGCCGCCAGGAGCGTGTCTCGGGGCTGCCGGCCCACCGGGCCGTGTGCGATCTGCTCTATCGACACGGATTCTCCTCTGGCGCAGTCTTTCTCGGGGTCGACGGAACCGCGCACGGCCAACGCTATCGGGCCCGGTTTTTCAGCCGCAACGTCAACGTGCCGATGATGGTGCTTGGAATCGGGACAGCGGCGCAGGTGTCGAGCGCCGTAGCCGAACTCAACGCCGCGGTCCCTCGTCCGCTGCTGACCGTCGAACGGGTGCGGCTATGCAAACGCGAAGGGCAGTTCGTGGAGCGACCGCACCACCTGCCCACCAGCGACCAGCACGGGCGAGCGGTGTGGCAGAAGCTGATGGTGTACACCAGCGAGGCCGCCGGATCCGGCGGCGTGCCGATCCACCGCGCGCTGGTCCGCCGGCTGCTGGAGTCGGGGATGGCCCGCGGCGCGACCGTGCTGCGCGGGATCTGGGGATTCCACGGTGACCATGAACCGCACGGTGACAAGCTTTTTCAGTTGGTGCGGCGGGTGCCGGTGGTCACGATCATCATCGACCGACCGGAGTGGATCGTGCGCAGTTACGACATCGTCGACGAGCTGACCGCCGGCCACGGTGTGGTGACCAGTGAGATGGTGCCGGCGGCGGTATCGCTGGAGGGGCCGAAACGGCTCGGCGGCGCCAGGCTCGCGCAGCTCGATTACTGACTGTGCCGACGTGGCACCTGCTTCTCGACCGACCAGACGTATGCTCGCCTGCATGAGCAGGCCCACAGCGGACGTGCCGGTCCTCGTCGGCGCCGACGGCGCGGTGGGCCGCCTGACTCTCAACCGGCCCCGGCAGCGCAATGCGCTCAGCCTGGAGCTCATGCAGGAGCTGCTGGTCGCGCTACGGCACCTCAGCGAAAATCCCGACGTGCGGGCGATTGTCATCGACGCGGCCGGCCCCGTGTTCTCCGCAGGCCATGACCTGCGCGAGATGATCGGCCGCGATGTCGCGTTCTACCGGCGGCTGTTCGACGTCTGCACCGAGCTCATGGAAACCATCCACCGCGTCCCCGAACCGGTGATCGCCAAGGTGCAGGGAATGGCCACCGCGGCGGGCTGTCAGCTCGTCGCCTCCTGCGATCTCGCCGTGGCCGCCCGCGACGCCCGGTTCGCCACTCCGGGGGTCAAGATCGGGCTTTTCTGCTCGACCCCGATGGTGCCGCTGTCCCGCGCAATCGGGCGGAAGCGGGCGCTGGAGATGCTGCTGACGGGCGGGGCGATCGACGCCCGGACCGCACTGGACTGGGGCCTGGTGAACCGTGTCGTCGCGGCGGAAGCGCTCGACGACGAGCTCGCCGGCCTACTCGACGCCATCCTCGCGTCGAGCCCGCGCACCGTCGGGCTCGGCAAGGAGGCGTTTTACGCCCAGGTGGACCTCGACGAACGCCGGGCCTACGACCTGGCGAAAGCCGTCATGGCGATGAACGCCCACACCGACGACGCCCAGGAGGGCATGTGTGCGTTCCTCGAAAAGCGCCCCGCGCGCTGGCCGCAGCGCTGAGCGTCTTTCTCACAAACCCGGTGACGAACAGGGCCGACACGGCTATAAATACGAATTTCTTTTCGTGATGTTTGACATACGTAGTTGATATCGCGTAATGTCCGCCGTATGTTTGGTCTCGGGTCAACGACAGCGGCTGACGGTGCAGACCGGTGAGCGTCGTTCTCGTCGGGGTTGTGACTTTGCCCCTGCTGTGTTCCCTGTGCGCACTGGTCGCCGGCTCTCGGCATCCCCGACTGGTGGGCCGATTGGGCGCGACAGCCGCCGGCGCGGGGTTTGTCGGCGCATCGCTGATCGGGATCGACGTGGCCGTCCACGGGCCGGTGTCGAGCACCCTCCGATCGGCCGACGGCACCCTGATCGCCCAACTGGAGGCTGACCGACTCAGCGCCCTGTTGCTGATGCTGGTGTACGGGGTGAGCACGATCGCGCAGATTTTCGCCCTGCGCTACCTGGCCTGCGACAGACGGTCGGGATGGTTCACTGCCGGGACCGGGGTACTCACTGCGGCCTCCGCCGGCCTGATGACCTCAGGCACGCTGCTCGGATTGGCTTTTTGCTGGACGACGGCCGGCGTTGCGCTGTGCCTGTTGCTGGCAACCTACTGGGAGCTGCCTGCTGCCCGCGACGGCGTCCTCAGGGCAGCGGCAGCATTCGTGCCGGGGGATCTCGCGTTGTGGTCGGCTGTCGGCCTACTCGCGCCGCAATGGGGCAGCGTGAGCCTCTTCGCGCTGGGCCACAACAGCGTCGAGCGATCATCGTCGATCCGGATGGCAGCAGCGGGCTTGATCGTCGTGGCGGCGCTGTCGCGATCGGCGCAAATTCCGTTTCACCGCTGGCTGCCGGCGACCCTGGCCGCACCAACACCGGTCTCCGCGCTGCTGCACGCCGGTGTCGTCAACGCCGGCGGGGTGCTTCTGGTGCGGTTGAGCCCACTGGTCAGCGGATCTGCCATCGCCATGGGGGTGGCGTTCGTCGCCGGCGCGCTGAGCATGGTCTACGGCGGCGTGGTGATGCTCACCAAATCCGACATCAAAGGTTCGTTGGTCTACTCAACGATGGCCCAGATGGGGTTCATGGTCTCGACCTGTGGGCTCGGTTTGTCTGCGGCCGCGATATTCCACCTGGTGGGCCACGGTTTTTACAAAGCAACGTTATTCCTGTCGTCCGGCTCGGCGATAGCCAAGCGGCGCCACCAGGCGGCGCGCCCACCCGCGCCAACGCTTGCGCCGGTCCGCTGGGCGGCGATCCACGTCGCGGCCATGGTGCTACCTGCTGCGGCGTTATCCGCAGCGAGCAGCGTCGTACGACCGCCAACCGGCGAGCATGGCTCGGCCCGCGTCCTGCTGATCTTCGCCTGGGCGACCGCCGCTGCCGCGTTGGCGGGCTGGCTGGCCCGGAATCCGGGTGTATGGTCCGCTCTCACGGGTGCCCTGACACTGTTCGCGGCGGCCACCGCCTATGTCGTGTTGGTCAGCGCCGTGACCGGATTTCTGGCGCCCGACCTGCCCCCGGTCCTTGCGCCCTCCGCCGCGCCTCTCGGCATCGCGGCCGTTGCCGTAATCTTGGGCACACTGACCGTGCTGCGCCGAGGGCCAGGCAACGGGTGGGCAGGCCGACTGCAGCGTGCCCTCTACACCAAGGCGCTTGTGGCCGGCCATATTCCAGCGAGACGTCCCCGACCCAGGCCGGCCGCCCTTCTCTTGACGCGCCAACCCACAGGAGCACTCCGGTGACTGCGGTGGCCGACGACGTCGTTATCGACACCCGCCGCGCGCAGCTGCGCAGCGAGGTAAACCTGGCCGCCCGGGTGTTACCGACCCACTATCCGCTGGAGACCTTCATCGCGGTCAACCCACTGGCCGGACTCGAGTCCATGCCCTTCGAGCAGGCGATCAGACGGGCGGGCGATCTCTACGGCAGCGCCGGCGTGCTCGACGAAACGACCTTCCGCGAGCTCTACCGTGCCGGACGGATCACCGACGCCGACCTCGAGTCGACGCTACGACTGCGCTACCCGACATTGCTCGACGGGGAACCGGTCCGGCTGGGCAACCGCACGATGACACCAGCCGAATTGTTGCGCGCCGACTTACTCACCGGCGAACTCGCCCCGAAACCTTTCCGACGCAACACCACCCGCAGTGAGCGGATGGCTCCGCAGGTGGCCGACCAGATCGACGCGCAGGCCGCTAAATGGTGTGGCGCGTACTTTGGATCGCCTGCGGCGGGCTGGCCGATGCCCGACCACCACCGCGGCTTCTACGAGGCCTGGTGCGCGCTGGCGCCCGGTGATCACAAGCTGAGCCGGCGCGCGCGCGCCGCGCTGCGCAAGCTTCCCCAGCGGCCCGAAGACGCCGCTCTTGGGGCACTCCAACAGCTCGGAGTGGCTGAAGACGATCGGATCACCTATTTTCAAGCCCATCTGACGCGGCTTCCGGGATGGGCTGCGCTCGTGCGCTGGTCTGCTGAACGCGCCAGCGGCATCGATCTGCTCGACTATCTTGCCATGCGACTGACCTACGAAGCAGTGTTGTTGGCGCACAACGGCTCATGGTCGCGAACAGGATCGGGCAATGCTGTCCACCCAGCTACTCCCTCGGCCCGCGAACGGGCCGCCATGCTAGCCCGGACCTTGGCTGTCGGCACCGTCAAAGACAACGAATTGAGTTGCGCTGCAAGGGTTTTGTCAGCTTTGCCGGTCACAGCACGACAGATGGTCTGGCAACAAGCCTACGAAGCGCACTATCGCGACGCGCTGCTGCGATCCTTGGCGAACGCGACCCCGCAGGAAAACGATGAGCGGGCCCGTGTCCAGCTCGTGTGCTGCATCGACACCCGATCCGAGGGATTGCGGCGCCACATCGAAGCCCTCGGCGGATACGAAACCTTCGGCTTCGCCGGCTTCTTCGCTGTCGCCATCCGATTCACCAGCCTGCTCGGCGGCACACCGAGCGATCTGTGCCCGGTGCTGATCCGCCCGGACCATGAAGTTCAGGAGAATCCCGCTCCGTCTGCCGAGCGTGCGGCCCGGCGGCTGCGCAACGGCAGCGCCGTCATCGCCGCCGCCGAGGCGGCATTTCACTCCGCCAAGCAGGCGCTGATCGCCCCATTCACGTTGGCTGAAGCGGCGGGGTGGGTGGCCGGTCTGTGGGCAGCGGCCAAAACGCTGAGCCCACTGGCCAGTGGCACACTGCGACGCCGACTTCGCGACCGGCTGGCACCGCCGGCCCCCGGCGTGCTGTCGATCAACGACACCGTCGAACTGACCCGGCGCACACTGTACGCGCAAGTCGCCCTGACCACCATGGGCCTCACCGAGCGGTTCGCCCGCCTAGTCGTCCTGTGTGGGCATGGCAGTGTCACCGAGAATAATCCGTACCAGGCGGCGCTGGACTGCGGAGCCTGTGGCGGGCAGCCGGGAGGCCCCAACGCCCGCGCCGCTGCGGCAGTCCTCAACGACGCCGTTGTCCGAACGCAATTGCGCGACCTGGGAATCACGATTCCCGACGACACCTGGTTTGTTGCCGCTCAGCACGACACCGCCACCGACCGGGTCACCGTGTTGGATCGACACCTGGTTCCGGCCAGCCATAGCCGCGACGTCCGCCGGCTCATCGCAGATCTCGCGGCAGCCGGCGCCGGGCTGGCAGCCGAGCGCTGCGCGGGGCTTCCGGGTGGCCCCGCGAACGCCTGCCCGGCCCGTGCCTCTCGCCACGTCGCCGGCAGATCCTTGGACTGGGCCCAGGTGTTTCCCGAGTGGGGACTGGCCGGCAATGCAGCCTTCATCGTGGCGCCCCGCGCGCTCACCCGGGGCATGAACCTGCAGCGCCGCGTCTTTTTGCACTCCTACCAAGCCGACGTCGACCCGGACGGCATCGCGCTGGAAACCATCCTCACCGCGCCCATGGTGGTGGCCCAATGGATCAACTGCCAGTACTACTTCTCGACGGTGGCACCGGAAATGTTCGGGGCGGGCACCAAGACCATTCACAATGTCGTCGCCGGCGTGGGTGTGCTCGCCGGGCACGGCGGCGACCTTCAGCTGGGCTTGCCCCGTCAGTCACTTTCCGACGGCCAGTCTTTCGGCCACGAGCCGATGCGTCTGCTGACCATCATCGAGGCGCCACTGCAACGCATCGACATGGTGATCGAACGCAACCCCATCCTGCAGCACCTGTTCGGTAATGACTGGGTGTGCCTGGCCGCCCGCGAACACCCCGGCCACGACTGGCAACGCTGGACCCGTGGCGGCTGGCGACCCTGGACCACCAAAGCAGCGGAGCACAACCGCTCACCCGGCCGGGAGGTGATGCCATGCCACACAACGGCTTGACCAAGATGACCAAGATCGAGGTGGTCGTCGCCGGTGAACACGCACCCGCAGTGCGCGAGCAGTTCCGCTGCGCCGGAGCGACCGGTTTCACCAGCGTTTCCGGGGTGTCGGGGCTCGGTCATCACGGTTACCACCAAGGCCGGCTTCTCTTCAATCAACAAGCAGCTCTCGAGTTGCTCATCACCGTCGTCCCGGAAAACAAATCCGACGCCCTGATCGCCGGCTTGCGCCGCCTCCTCGACGCCTCACCCGGGGTCATGTTCGTCACCGAGACCTACGTCAGCCGACCTGAGTACTTCAGCTAAAACCCGACGAGAAAGGGAGAGTCCTCATGTCCAACCCGTCATCAGCCTGGCAGAGCTTGAAGGCAGGCAACCGCCGCTTCGCGGCGACGCAGCGGTCGCATCAGAGAGTCGCCGAACCAGACAACTCACCCATGGCGGTGGTGTTTCGCTGCGCAGATGCCGGCATGCCCAGTGCCGAGTTGTTCGATCAGCAACGCCGTTCGCTCATGGTCGTCAGCACCTGGGGGCACGTCGTGGACATCGGCGTGTTGGCTACCCTTGAGTACGCCGTCGCGACACTGAAGACCCCACTGATCGTCATCCTCGGCCACTCGGACTGCGCGGCGATGCAGACCGCGCTCGAGTCCTGGAACACCGTCACCTTCCCCGATGGAACGGTGCGCGCAGTGGTGGAGCACGCGATTGCCTCCCTCGCCCGCCAGGATGCGAGCATCAGCAACGCCGACGAGCTGGCCGCCGCGAACGTGGCACACACCGGCGTCTCGCTACTGCACAAGTCACCGGTGATCGCCAAGGCGGTCGACAGCGGAGAGTCGGCGATCGTGTGCCTGGTCAGCGACGGCGACGACGGCCGACTCCGCGTCTGCGCGACGTTCGGCGCCGTTTCCCCGGACGAGGCAGCACTGCTGGAGTGCGTGTAACACGGCGGCACCGCCGTCGGGTAGCCCGGACATGAGCAGCTACTGCGGGGCGGTGATCGCGATGGGCACCATGCACGGCAAAGAGCACCAAGTGGCGCCGCCGTTCGCCGAGGTGCTGGGCGCGCACGTCATCGTGCCGGCCGGGATCGACACTGATCAGTTCGGCACCTTCACCGGCGAAGTGGCCAGGACGTTGGAGCCGCCGGCGGCGGCCACCGCCAAGGCCCGCCTGGCGATGCGGCTCGCCGGGGTGCCCTACGGTCTGGCGAGCGAAGCCAGCTACGACACCTGGTTTGGCATGCTGGCCGTGCACGAGGAAATCCTGGTGTTCGTCGATGACACCCGGGACCTGCAGATCGTCGAAGGTGTCAACACCCCCGGGGCTCCCGGGCCGCCCCGGGCGGTCGACTCCGTGGATCAGGCGGTCGAGGCAGCGCAGGGTTTCGGATTTCCGGACCAAGGCGCCGCAGTCAAGGCCAATGTCGACGATCGAATTCGGGTCTTCGGTAAAGGGATCACCGACAGCGAAACCCTCATCGTGGTCGTCGACGCCGCGTTGGCGGCTGCCGACGACAGGCAGGCCTGGGTCGAACCGGACCTGCGTGCTCATCACAACCCCAGCCGACGAGAGGTCCTTGCCGAGTTGGCGGGCCGGCTCGCCCGTCGGCTCGCGACACCCTGCCCGCAATGCGGATGTCCCGGGTACGGCAGAGTCGGGGTCCACGAGGGGCTGCCATGCCACGCATGCGGGTGCCCGACCAGCATGATCGCCGCCGACGTCCACGGGTGCCCGGCATGCGGGCATCGCAGCACCGTTGCGCGTCACGGGGCCATCGCGGAGCCACGCTTTTGTCCACGATGCAATCCCTAGGATCGCAGCACGCGATCACGACAACGCCGCGATAAGTTCGCCCACCGAGTGGCTGGCTTCGAGCGGGTGGCGCAGCTTACCCTCCGGGTTGATCTCATAGACGTTGCGCCGTCCCACCTTCGACTTTTTCAGGTATCCCTCGTCGGTCAAGTCGGTCAAAATCGCCTGCACGGAACGCTCGGTGATGCCGATGCGCAGCGCCAACTCCCGCGCCGTCAATGGCTCGCCACTGGAGACGCACAGCAACACATGTGCGTGATTGGTCAGGAACGTCCAGGTTCGGTAAGGAGTCTGGACCCCGGCCCTGGGCTTCGGACCACCGTCCACGCTTGGGGAGTCTACCAAGATTCGCGCAAAAGACTTCGCCAATCGATTAGCGGTCTTAGCGTGCGGGCGAATCCTCAGCCGGTCAGCCGGATGGGCAGTCGCTTCAATGAATTGTTGAGATTCGAGCGTATCCGGACCGGCTCGCCGATGAGCTCGATGCGGGGAAACGCCGTCAGGAGCTCCTCGAAGAACACCGCGCTTTCGAGTCTGGCCAGGTGTGCGCCGAGGCAGAAGTGGCTGCCCATACCGAAGGAAAGGTGCGGGTTTGGCTGCCGGTGGATGGTGAACACCTGGGGATCATCGAAGACCGCTTCGTCTCGGTTGGCAGAGGTGTAATACATCGCTACCTTGTCGCCGGCTTTGATACGGGTGCCGGACAGCTCGGTGTCGACGAGCGCAGTGCGCCGAAAGTAGTGCAGCGGGTTGTCATAACGGAGGATCTCTTCGATTGCACGTGGGATCAGCGCCGGATCGGCCCGCAGCTGGGCCAGCTGGTCCGGATGCCGCAGTAGCGTCAACAGCCCTCCGGAAAGCAGGCTCTTGGTGGTGTCGTTGCCGGCGGTGACCAGCTGCACGAAAAAGCCGCCGAAGTCATGATCGCTCATCGGCCGGCCGCCGAATTCGGCGTCGAGGATCGCGCCGGCCACGTCGTCGGTCGCATCGCCTTTGCGGCGGGTCGCCGCGAACTCGACGGCGTAGGAGGCCATCTCGGCTCCGCCTGCCCCATCGCCGTAGTCCGGCCCGCCGAGGTCGGGGTCCTGACTGGAGGTGATGCGCTCGGCCAGCTTTTGCAGGTAAGCCCAATCCTGGCGCGGTAGGCCGAAGAACTCGCCGATCACTTGTGTCGGCAACGCTGCGGCCACCTCGTGAACGAACTCCACCTCGCGGCGTTCGGCGGCATCGGCCATGATCCCGCGACAGACAGCGCGAACTCGAGCTTCGAGCCGGGCGATCGCCCGGGGGCGGAAGTGCAGCGACAACGGCGCACGGTGCACGGTGTGCCTGGGCGGGTCCATTGCCGCCAGCATGTTGCGAACCCGCGCGAGCCGCTCGGGTGCAGGGTCCTCGACGACGATGCCACCGACACTGGCCGAGAAGATTTCCGGGTGCCGGGCGACGTGAACCACGTCGGCGTGACGCAGTATCGCCCAGAAGCCTGGCTCGTGCTCCATAGGCTGCCAGTGCACGGGATCGGTGCGCCGCAACGCCGTTAGCGCCTCGTGCGGTACGCCGTTGACGAAAGTGTCGGGACTGGCCAGATTGACCACGCCTGCGCCGATAGTGCTCATCGCGGTTCAGCTGACGAGGACGTCGGGCCGGGGCAGGCCGGCCGCCGCACACAGTGTCAGGTAGTTGTGCAAGGTGCTGGACCCGTCGAAAATGCTTTCTACGTTGCCGTCCGCGTCGAGATTCAAGTTGGCTCCGTAGATCTGGAACCACACATGGGTGTCGTCCTGGAGAACTTCCAGAGTATGGACCGAGCCGGCCGGCTCGTAAAGAAACGAGCCCGCGCGGTTGACGTAGTCGTACTCCTTATACCGCCAGGCTCCTGAAGTCGTATAGGCATAGACCGGACCGGTGTGCCGGTGGCGCCGCACCTGATAGCCGGCCCGGAACACGTTCTCTACGATCCATAGGCCTTCGGCCGTTTTGACCTGGATCACCTTCAGCTTGGAACCGTCACCGAGGTCAACGAACGGCAGGTCGCCGGCGCCGACGTGCACCGCCGTCGGCACGTCCACCATGGTCATCGTGAACCCTTTCTCCTCGTGATCCGGCGTCCGGTGTCACGTTGCCGGCGGGGCTTCGATTGCCCGCGTCGCCGGCCAGCGGCGACCGCGGCGGTGCCCGGCCGCGACGGCGAGGAAAGCCCCTGAGCCGACGACGACGGTCGCAGTGCGCACCTGCGGCCCGCCTGGTCATCATCGAAGAACCTCCGCTGGCCTCGCGTGTGTCACGATACGAGGAGCACGGGATGAGTGCGATCTGTTTTGCGAAAAAAAAATTCTATTTTCCCGTTTCGCGTTTTAAGGGCGGCGCTTTATCGGCGACGGGCCGGCCTCATGCGCCGAAAAGGTCGAGCGGGTTCAGCAGCGCTACGACGTCGGCCAGCGCCGCGCCCGGGTTCGCCTGGGCCAACTCGGACATGTCCGCCCACTCCAGCGTGGCCAGGCTGCCCAGCGCCGCCGGGAAGTCGCTGTTGGCGGTCAGCACCGCGGTCGCCAGGTCGTCGCCGGCGTTGAGCAGCCCGGCGGTAACGCTGGTGTTCGGATCGACCAGCACCTCGTCGAGCAGGGAGCTCAGCTGGAAGCCGGGCAGCAACGGCGCCACGACGGTTTCCGCCATCGCCAACTCGACGGGCAGGCTGATGTCGCTCCACGCCAGGGGCGAATTGTCGACCACCGCCGACAGGCTGGCCACCGGATTGGTGACGATGTCGTGAGCGACGGTGTCCCAGTCCGGGGTCAACGCCGGGGTCAGCCTCAGCGCCAGCGAAGTGACCGGCTCGCTGCCGAACACCGCGTCGAAATTACCGGTACCCATCAGCGCCTGCAGCGTGTGCAGCAGCAACTCCTGGATCACCCAGTCGGGTTGGGCGTGTGCCCGCGACGCGTCGAGTGCGTAGTCGTAGGACAGCACGCGTTGCGACATCTCAGCGGCGTATTCGGCGGGGCTGACGGTGGGGGTGTCGGCGGGCAGATAGTCGCCCACCTGCGCCACCGGCACCACCTGCGTCGTCACGGGCAGACCCGTCGGGTTGGTGCCGGCGGGGATGCTCTCGAATCGGGCGAAGATCTCTCCGCGCGTGACACCGCTGCTGTCCAGCCAGTTCGCCACGCCCGGGTTGGTCGCGCTGACCACGTAGTAGGTGTACCCGTCAGGATCGTGGAACGCCGTCGTGTTGTTGAGCGTGGTCTGCGCCAGGGTGTACGGCAGCGCCGCACCGAAGACGTTCATGAGTTCGATCCCGCTGTAGGCGGAGGTCACGTCGGGCACTTTCACGATCAGCGCCGCACCGGCCGGCAGGTCGAAATTCCCTGCCGACACGGCCGCGCTCTCCAGGCCCGCACCGAAACCCGTCTCCGGTGCCAACGGGCTCATCGTGTTGACGGGAAGCTCGATCCCGGCCGTCTCCCCGGTCGCGATGTTGGCCTGGTTGAAAGGCCCGGTGAACGCGGCGAACGCGGTGAACAGCGTGGCCAGCAACGAGTCGACCGAGGCGATTTTGCTGCCGGCCAGCCCCGTCGCCAACGAGTCGATCGCGGCGGTGGGCGTCCCGGTGCCGGGCAACAGTCCCGTGCTGGGTATGGCGAAGAACGCCGGGCAGCCGGCCACGCAGTGGATGCTCAAGCTGGCGGGGCCTTTTGCCCAGTTGCCCAGCATGTCCCGGATCAGCAGCGAGGCGTCGCCCTCGGCGGTGGCGTTGTGGTCGTCGATGTAGTTGACGGCGCCGCTCGGTTCGGTGGGACCGATGTCGACGGTGAACGTGCCGTTGGGATTGACCACGAGGTTGTCACCGAGTTGCAGGCTGCTCTGGGTGTGCACCGTGTTGGCCGTGATTGCTTCCGAGCTGATGGACAAGCCCTCGGTGCCCCCGCCGACGGTGCCCGTGAGCGCGTAGGTCGCCCCGGGGGCAAGCCCGGCGGTCACGTAGTAGTAGATGTCGGGGGTGAAAAAGTCGAAGTACTGGCGGGGATTGGCGGCGTCTCCGGCCACGACCTCCGGCGATTGGAAAAACCACCCGTCGAACAGCTCGGTGGCCCGGGAAAGCCCGGCCATGAGCAGTTCGTAATTGGTGTCCTGCAGGGTCGTCATCAGCGTGGCGTCTCCGGCCGGTGTCGCAAACGGCAGCGCCGAGTCGTATGCCACCGCCTGCTGCATCGCCGCCAAGAGGTGGTCGAGCGCCGGCTGAAACAAATCCGACGACCCTGACGAGGCAGTCGCCGCGGCCGGTTCGTCGGCGGCGGCCGGAGGCGCGGTGATCACCGTCGCCACCACGCCGGCCAGCGCTGTCGTCGCGATCCGGGCCGCTC
>NZ_VYIK01000399.1 GCF_008709575.1 Mycobacterium sp. | reverse complement strand
GGCGTTGCGCCCCAAATCCCCAGGTCACGAACCCACTACAACGTCACAAGAGCCGCTTAAGGTGGCGTGCTCCAAGCTTGCCGCCACGGGTATTTGTTTGGTTCGCCTGCCGACGACCTCATCAGAAGCATGGACTAGATATGGGGCGGATTGGTGGCAGATCGATGCGCCGCGGCATACAGTTATACCCTCAAGAAAAGGTATGGCATTGGCAGCTGATATTGCCGGGCTACGAGTGGAGCACACATTCGATGATTCGAATTCATACCAGTTTATCGGAAGCGAAGCCTATCGCCGTGATATTTCGATGGCTGAACTTAAAAGCTATCGGAGTCCCGCGAGGCTCTTCGGAATCAAGCGAATCTGGGGTTGGGAAAAACGCGCCGAATGGCTCAATCGGCAGAACCGGGGTGACCAAACTGGATTCGTTTTGCGGGTGAAGTGAGTAAGTGAGATAGCGGGTGGATGGTGCGCCCTGGCGATGTCGGTAGCGAGAGGAGGCCGGGCGCTGATCGTGGGAATGTGTAGTCTCATCCGGAGCGGTTACTCTTTTCGCAGTGTCAGTCGCAAGCAGCGCCTCCGAAAATTCTACAGAGATGAGCCGGCAAAATCCTCCAGCAGGTCAGCAGCGCGCGCTGCGCTGTCGGCGGGTGTGGTCATCC
>NZ_VYIK01000398.1 GCF_008709575.1 Mycobacterium sp. | reverse complement strand
CCCAGGCCGTGGCGGCCGCCATCAGCGGCCCCGCCCCCGCCCCGGCATACATGCGGGCGGAGTTGACCTCCGGCGGCAACGCCGCAAAATCGAGCACCACGCTCATTGCTTGATCGCCTCCCTGAGCAAACGGGCCGCCGCATCACGCTCCATCGCCACTTCGGCCAGTTGCCTGCGCAGCCGTTCACGTTCACCGTGGTGCGGGCGTAACGGCAGTTGCACCACCGCGGTTGGCACCGTGGGGACCGCGACAGGCGACGGGGACACTACAGTTGCGCTTCTTCGAGCAAGAGTGCTGCGGTGTCTTTGAGCACGTCACGTTCCTTGGCCAGCTCGGCGATCTGCTGACGCAGCTGTTCAATCTCGTCCCATTCGCTGAGCCCGGCCAATTCGTCGTCGGAGGAACCATGGTGTGGCGGTGTGTACCGGCCTCGGGTGTGGTCGTGATCGGTCGGCCCTGTTGCCCACGGTGGCAGGACGCTGCTGCGCCAACGCGACCGTAGGCGCACTTCGCCGTCACGCGGCGCATTGACGATGCTGCCCACCGGGCCCATCGGGGGCACACCTCCGAAGAGGCTCCCGGGCGCGGCCGCGGCGGGTGACGTCGCGTCCAGCGGCATTGCCGTGGCGGCAAGCCGGATCGCCGGAGACGCGCTGCCCCACGA
>NZ_VYIK01000397.1 GCF_008709575.1 Mycobacterium sp. | reverse complement strand
AAGGCGTGGCGCACCATTGCCAAACTGTCGCTGCCGGACCGCTACTTGCGTGACACCGCCGACGACGCTCCGGAGACCCGCAGCGAGCGGATGTTCGCCGGACTGGGGACTGGTTTCGCCGGGACCGACCTAGCGAGTGGGCGCCGCCGCGGACTCACGACAGCGATCGCGGCAGTGCGCCAATTCCGCCGCGATCCCCGCGTGTCAGCGCGGACACAAACCAGACCGCAAGTGATGCCGATGCCTGCTCGAAGTCCGGGAGAAGCGATTGTTGTGACGTCGTGCCAGCATGCCGTAAAACCAGGGGATGGAGATCGGTTCAGGTGAGCCAGATGAACTATCTCGATCTGCACGGTGAGCGTATTGCCTATCGGGAGGCAGGGACCGGCGAGACGCTGCTGTTGATTCATGGCATGGCAGGGAGTTCGGCGACCTGGCGAGCCGTCATCCCCCAGTTGTCGAAGAAGTATCGGGTGGTGGCACCGGACCTGTTGGGCCACGGTGAATCAGCCAAGCCGCGCGGAGACTACTCGTTGGGGGCGTTCGCGGTGTCGCTGCGTGATCTGCTCGATCAGCTCGGCATCAGCCGGGCGACTGTGGTCGGTCAATCACTCGGTGGCGGTGTGGCCATGCAGTTCAGCTATCAACATCGCGACTACTGCCAGC
>NZ_VYIK01000396.1:360-666 GCF_008709575.1 Mycobacterium sp. | reverse complement strand
AATACCGCCGCGGCGCCTCCGCCCAAACTGCCATAGTTCGAAACCATCAACACCCGGGGTACACGGCTTCGTTTGCGAGAAACGTCGAGCCCGCGACGCCGGATTCCCAGGCGGTGCCAGGCATCAGCGGCAGACATTGCCCGAGTGTATGCCGACGGTACCTGCTGGCCGCTAGCTGCGCATGATTCTCATCCCCGGATTTATCGTGCGCCGCTGCGAGATCGCCAGCCGGGCGGGGCGCCTGCAGCGAAGCTCAAGTGCTAGCATCCCGTCCGTGTCTGGACCCGGCGCCCCGGTGCGGATCGG
>NZ_VYIK01000396.1:0-350 GCF_008709575.1 Mycobacterium sp. | reverse complement strand
ACAAACACGGCATCGCCCGGGTACACGACAGCTACGAGACGTTGATTGCCGATCCGGATCTGGACGCGGTCTACAACCCGCTGCCCAACGGTCTGCACGGCAGGTGGACTCGAGCGGCGCTTGCCGCGGGCAAGCACGTGCTGTGCGAAAAGCCTTTCACCGCCAATGCCGCCGAAGCCCGCGAGATCGCCGAACTCGCCGCGACGTCAAACCGGGTGGTGATGGAGGCATTCCACTACCGCTACCATCCTTTTGCATTGCGCGTCGAGGAAATCCTCGCCTCCGGTGAGCTGGGCACGCTGCAGCGGGTCGAGCCGTAGGTGTGCTTCGGGCTCACGAAGTACTCCGAC
>NZ_VYIK01000395.1 GCF_008709575.1 Mycobacterium sp. | reverse complement strand
CCCGAAGGGTCACGCGATCGAGCGAACTCATACACCACGCCTCCGGGCTTGGCCCGTTCTCGACGGCGGCCTCGCTGCGTGGCGGTCGGCCGGAGGTCGCTTGGACACCGGACCGGTAACCCCGCGAGCCGGAAATATCGCTGTGCCGCAGTGCAATCTGTATGAGGGAAGCCTTCCTACGTTAACTGCGCAACAATGCTTTACCGGAGGGCTGACGCTGATCGATACGCGCGCGCCCGAACGCTTCAGTGGCGACCTTGAGCCGATCGATCCGGTCGCAGGTCACATCCCCGGCGCCAAGAACATTCCAAGTACCGCTGTGTTGGCAAGCGACGGAACTTTTCTCGACGAGAGCGCGCTCCGCCAAATATGGTCCGACCACGACATCGAATACGGTGGAGACGTCGGTCTCTACTGCGGCTCAGGCATCACCGCGACTGTCACGATCGCCGCGCTTGCTGCGGTCGGCTGCGAGGCACCACTGTTTCCCGGGTCATGGTCCGAGTGGATTTCCGATCCGACCCGCCCTGTCGCCCGCGGTCTCGAATAGCCGACACATCGAGCTGATGATGAGGGCGTGTTCGACGGCGACAATTGCGCGCATCGGACCGCGCCGAGCTCTGATCCGGTGGTACTTGGCGGAGAAGAAGGTGCTCTTCGACCGTG
>NZ_VYIK01000394.1 GCF_008709575.1 Mycobacterium sp. | reverse complement strand
GGCCAGCAGAACGCTGTCCATTTCATTATTGTTCAGTGCCCGCGTCAACATTGACACGTACGTCACCATATATGCAAACGCCCGGGAGTCGCAGAAGGTAGTCGTGACTTCGGACCACCTTTCGTGGAGGCCTTGTGAACGTCCGACGGCACGCCTCGCTGTTGCGCGCGGCGAGTCGAACAGGGTGGGCGAACAACGCCGGTTCGAAGGCTCCCCCAGTACGGTCGCTGCACGACCTCTGATCCCATCCTGAGGACCAGGACCACCGCGCCGCATCAGGGCCGCACACCGCGAGCGACACTGAGATTACCGCAGCAGTCAGCGGTAGCGGACGCCGCCCAGCCGCACGGCAACGGGCCGAAACCGACTCGGTCGACGTGACTGCCACTGACCGGCTCGCCGCACGGCTGCTGCCGAACCCACGCCGCCATCCGCAAAACAGCGGCGCTCGGCTAACAGCACCTATCGTGGCGGTGACAGCCCAAACGCCTTGTCGGGCCGCCACCGCAGTCGACCAACTCGGGACGGACTCTCCCTCACTGACGCAACGTGTTTAAATAGCGCGGGCTTATTCACTAACCGAATGTGGGAGGGTTGGAAGTGGGTGGACGGCTAGTGTCCCGCGCCGTTAATTCGTTTTATTAATCTTCCAATGGACTCCAGGAT
>NZ_VYIK01000393.1 GCF_008709575.1 Mycobacterium sp. | reverse complement strand
GACCCCGGTTCCTGCAGTGCCAGGCCGTCGAGGTCGGAGCGGTACAGCAGCTGCTCACCGAGCTGGCCGTCGGCCTGGCGGAACACCAAGGCGAGCACGTCAGCGCCTTGGGGGCGGGCCTCCCGGATCGTCACCGGCTCGGAGCGCAGGCCGACGATGACGGTGCCCGGTTTGATGGCGTCGAGGTCGATGGGCATTGTCTACTTCCTGGTCGGTCAGCTCAGATACGATACCCGCGTCGGGCGACAGCGAAATGGAATCGGGGCGCTGTTGGTGCACGTCAGCTTTTGGCGAACCCTGCGCCCAAACCCCGCGGGTCCGTGGCCGAGCGCGCCCAGCTGTTCGTACACCACTTGTCTGTACGCAACTCGGGCGGATTCGAGTGAACGTCGCAACGGGTGGTTTTGCGTGACCGTGATCGATATCCCTGGCCGCTCGCCGGCGCGGGCTACGCATACCACGGGGTCGGTGACGACCTGGCGGGCGCGGTAGATGCTGTGGCGAAGACATCGAGGAGATCGGGCCCGGTGAACAGTGCCGATCAAATATCGCTTGACTAAACACTTACGTACTGCCACATGTGAGTACGTGGCCATCATGAAAGATGAGCATCTACAGCTGCGCGTCGACGCGGCGTCGAAGCGTCGGCTGGAGGAGGCTGCCAGC
>NZ_VYIK01000392.1 GCF_008709575.1 Mycobacterium sp. | reverse complement strand
GTCGGGTGCGACGATGGGCGGCATCCAGGTCGGGCAGCTCAGAGGCATAGGCCGACGACGCCGAAACCGCAGAGGCGACGACATAGGCGTCGTAGTCCGGCTCGGTTGTCCCGGTTTCGGGAACCGCCCGGTGATGGCCGGGCCGGCCGGCGCGGGGGACGGCGCCGAGCTTCGCGATCAGGTCGGCGACGGTAAGCCCGCCGTCGGTGTGACAGCCGGCTGACTCGGCGTCGCCGGGCTCCGGCGATGGCGACCACCACCGGTGGGTGCCGGCCACCGGCGCCGCTCCGAACCGCTCCCACGGGGCGGTGCCAAGCACAGGCCGCGCAAAAGTGGCGTGGGGGTTCCCGTCACTCATGTCCCTAACCGGCCTCCGAAACTCTGCTGAGGTGCGTGTCGTGCGCAGACATCAGGGCAGTGCCGGCGGTGGCAGCACTGCAGGTTTGCGTTCCCCCCGAAATCCACCGGAACGCGCTCCAACAAGTCTGACATGGTAGTCAGCGGTGTGCAGAAACACGATGTCGAGACGGTCTCGATTTGTCCGGCCCCATCCCGGGCCGGCCTCGGCCACAGCGTCGCCGTACGCTGGATTTCAGCCACCGTTTCCCATGATGTCCGCCCCAGCCGGCACCGTGCAGTCGTCGCGGTCGGCGAGCCAGCCCTCGGG
>NZ_VYIK01000391.1 GCF_008709575.1 Mycobacterium sp. | reverse complement strand
GATTCTTCTCCCACCGAGGGACGTCGCCGCCAGCATGGGCACTCCATCCATGGAAATCGCCAACCAATCCCAGCAGCTGCGCGCACCCACTGGAAATCTTTCCAACCCTGACTGCCTCGGCGCATTCGAGCCCATCGGGGAGTCGACCTATGCGGGCAGCGGCACCAAGGCCGTACGCGGCCAACAGCTGCACACGCCGGACAACAACCTCCGGGTCGACGAGGCTGTGGTCGGCTTTCCGAACGCCCAAAGGGCCACCGCATTCGTGGCGGCGCAAGCCGAGCAGTGGAAGGCTTGCGCCGGCCAAGCCGTGACGCTGACCACCGAACACGGCAGAGAATTTCACTGGACCTTCGGCGAGCTCACCGGGACTTCCCCGGCGATCACGCAGGTCCGCATGCCGCGCGACCCCCGTCGTGCCTCCTGCCAACGCGTGCTGAGCGCGGTGTCGGACGTCGTGTTCGACGTCGAGGCGTGCGCCGCCAATGTCGCCGACCAAGGCAGCCAGATCGCTGATCAGATGGCCGCGAAAGTCACGCCCTTAGCCCGGCCCGGTTAACGCAGACCGACTCCGCGCGCCAGCGCCGTCTCGACCATCGTGGCCAGCAGGGTCGGGTAGTCGACGCCACTGGCCGCCCACATCCGCGGGTACATCGAGATCGCGGTG
>NZ_VYIK01000390.1 GCF_008709575.1 Mycobacterium sp. | reverse complement strand
TCACCTGGTACACGGTGCTGGCCTGCTTCAAACTCGGCATCGTGATCGAGGGCACGCTGGCCAGGGCGTGCGCCGGCAAGGCGCCGAGAGAAGTCGGCGACCAACTGCACGCAGCCACCCTGCGGCTGTTCGAGCAGGCACTGACCCTGATGGACACGTGATCGACTTCGACATTCCCGCCGATCTGGCGGCGCTGCGCGACGAGATCCGGGCGTTCGTCGCCGAACAGGTCGTGCCGTACGAAACCGACCCCCGGCTGACCCGCCACGGCCCCACCGACGAGCTGCGCGCCGAGCTGGTGGAGCTGGCCCGCGCGGCGGGGCTGCTGACGTTTCAGGCGCCCGAGCGTTTCGGCGGCCGGGAGCCGTCGCATCGCGAGCAGGCGGTGCTCTACGAGGCGGCCGGCTGGTCGACGCTGGGTCCGGTGGCGCTCAACTGCGCGGCCCCCGACGAGGGAAACATGTTCTTGCTGAGCAAGATCGCCGACGATGCGCAGGTCGAGCAGTTCCTGCTGCCGGTGATCGACGGCCGGCAACGGTCGGTGTTCGCGATGACCGAACCCGGCGGCGCGGGCTCGGATCCCGAACAGCTGGCCACCACGGCCCACCTCGACGGCACCGACTACGTCATCAACGGCCGCAAGTGGTGGACGTCCGGGGCCGCCGAC
>NZ_VYIK01000038.1 GCF_008709575.1 Mycobacterium sp. | reverse complement strand
CGGGTGCGCGCACAACAGGCCCGCGTCGCGCGGGAGCGTGCGGCCGCGGTCGCTGCCGCGGTGGCCGACGCGGGCGGGTTGCTGGCCCAGCGGCTGGATCAGGTGATCGGCGCCGCGTCGCGCACCTGCGAGGCCCTGGCCGCCGAGCGGGAGCAGCGGTCGGCGGCGATGGCCAAGGCGCGCGACGAAGTGAACGCGCTCAACGCCCGCCTCGGTGCACTCACCGAGGCGCTGCACCGCGACGAGGTGGCCAAAGCGCAGGCCGCGCTGCGTATCGAACAGCTCGAACACGTGGTGCTCGAGCAATTCGGGATGGCGCCCGACGACCTGGTCGCCGAATACGGCCCGCAGGTGCCGTTGCCGCCGACCGAGCTCGAGCTTGCCGAATACCAGCAGGCAAGGGAGCGGGGCGAGCAGGTGCGCGCGCCGGCCCCGATGCCATTCGACCGGGCCTCCCAGGAACGCCGGGCCAAACAGGCTGAACGGGAACTCGCCGAGCTGGGCCGGGTCAACCCGCTGGCGTTGGAGGAGTTCGCTGCGCTGGAGGAGCGCTACAACTTCCTGTCCACTCAGCTGCAGGACGTCACGGCTGCGCGCAAGGACCTGCTCGACGTCGTCGCCGACGTCGACGCCCGCATTCTGCAGGTGTTCTCCGACGCCTACGCCGACGTCGAACGTGAGTTTCGGGAGGTGTTCGCCGCACTGTTTCCGGGTGGCGAGGGTCGGCTGCGCCTGACCGATCCCGACGACATGCTCACCACCGGCGTCGAGGTGGAGGCGCGGCCGCCGGGCAAGAAGGTCAAGCGGTTGTCGCTGTTGTCCGGCGGGGAAAAGTCGTTGGCCGCGGTGGCGATGCTGGTGGCGATCTTCCGGGCCCGCCCGTCGCCGTTTTATGTCATGGACGAGGTGGAGGCGGCGCTCGACGACATCAACCTGCGACGGCTGCTCAGCCTGCTCGACCAGCTGCGCGCCCAGTCGCAGCTGATCATCATCACCCATCAGAAGCCGACGATGGAGGTCGCCGACGCGCTCTACGGCGTGACGATGCGCGACGACGGCGTCACCGCAGTGGTTTCGCAGCGGTTGCGGGGTCAGGAGTTGGTCGGCGCAGGATAGCGGTGGGCCCCTGGAACAATGGCGGGGTGTCTGAAGGTCTTTGGATCGCGATAGCGGCCGCCGCCGCACTGCTCGTCGTCGCCACTCTGGTCCTGGGGCTGGTGCGTTACCGGCGGCGGCGGATCAGGCTCTCGGCGCGCGAGCAGACTCTCGACCGGTCGGGGGGCTACACCGCGACGTCGGGAATCACCTTCAGCCGGACGGCGCCGCCCGCTCAGCAGGCCGGCGAGGTTGCGCTTGTCGAGCCGGACCATGCCGCCGCGGCGCCAGAGCCGGAGATCGCGGCCATCGCAGCGCCGGCGGGCCGGCTGGAACGCCTGCGCGGGCGCCTGGCCACGTCGCAGCATGCCTTCGGCCGCAGCCTGTTGGGGCTGCTCGGCGGCGGGGATCTCGACGCGGACTCCTGGGAGCAGGTCGAGGAGACTCTGCTGGTCGCCGACCTGGGTCCGGCGGCGACCGCGTCGGTAGTGTCGGCGCTGCGCAGCGCGCTGGCCGGCAAGAACGTCCGGACCGAGGCCGAAGCCCGCGCAGTGCTGCGGGAGGTGTTGATCAACGAGCTGCAACCCGGCTTGGACCGTTCCATCCGGGCGCTGCCGCATGCCGATCACCCGGCCGTGCTGTTGGTCGTCGGGGTCAACGGCACCGGCAAAACCACCACGGTCGCCAAACTGGCGCGGGTGTTGGTGGCCGACGGCCGGCGCGTGGTGCTCGGCGCCGCCGACACGTTTCGGGCCGCTGCCGCCGACCAGCTGCAAACCTGGGCCGCCCGGGTGGGCGCCGAGGTGGTGCGCGGCGCCGAAGGGGCCGACCCGGCCTCGGTCGCGTTCGACGCCGTCGACAAAGGCATCGCCACCGGTGCCGACGTCGTGGTCATCGACACCGCAGGCCGGCTGCACACCAAAACCGGTCTGATGGACGAACTCGGCAAGGTCAAGCGGGTGGTGTCCCGGCGCGCAGCGGTCGACGAGGTGCTGCTGGTGCTCGACGCCACCATCGGGCAGAACGGGCTGGCGCAGGCGCGGGTGTTCGCCGAGGTGGTCGACATCACCGGGGCGGTGCTGACCAAGTTGGACGGGACGGCCAAAGGCGGCATCGTTTTTCGGGTGCAACACGAATTGGGGGTGCCGGTCAAGCTGGTCGGGCTCGGCGAGGGACCCGACGACCTGGCAGCGTTCGACCCGGCCGCGTTCGTCGACGCGCTGCTGGGCTGAGGCTCGCATCAGCATCCGTGAGCACGATGTAACGCCCCAGAAATCGCCTTGCGTTGGAGCCGAAACAACGCCTGCGCATTGTCTGCAGCAGGCCATCGGCCCCGCCGTTGTGGGTCGTGGCCTCGGCGAAGGAGGTTGGGGCGCGTGGACCGTTTCCCCACGATGGGTGCGCCGAACACCGGGGACACCGCCTGGATGTTGGCGAGCTCTGCGCTGGTGCTGTTGATGACGCCGGGCCTGGCGTTTTTCTACGGTGGGATGGTCCGCGTCAAAAGCGTGCTCAACATGATCATGATGAGTATCAGCGCGATGGGCGTGGTGACCGTGCTGTGGGTGCTCTACGGCTACTCGCTGGCCTTCGGCGACGACGTGGGCAACATCGCCGGCAAGCCCACCGAGTACTTCGGCCTCAAGGGTCTCATCGGGGTCAATGCCGTCGCGGCCGATCCCGCCACGTCGACCCCGGCGGTCGAGATCCCGTTGGCGGGCAGTGTGCCCCAAACCGTCTTCGTGGCCTTTCAGCTGATGTTCGCGATCATCACGGTGGCGCTGATCTCCGGTGCGGTCGCCGACCGGTTGAGGTTCGGCAGCTGGATGCTCTTCGCCGCAGTGTGGGCCACGTTCGTCTACTTCCCGGTCGCCCACTGGGTCTTCGCCTTCGACGGGGTCGTCGCGGCCCACGGCGGGTGGATCGCCAACAAGGTGCATGCCATCGACTTCGCCGGCGGGACCGCCGTGCACATCGACGCCGGGGTCGCCGGCCTGGTTCTCGCGATCGTCCTCGGCAGGCGTCAAGGCTGGCCGAGGAACCCGATGCGCCCACACAACTTGCCGCTGGTGATGCTCGGCGCCGGATTGCTGTGGTTCGGCTGGTACGGGTTCAATGCCGGTTCGGCGGTCAGCGCCAACGGCGCCGCCGGGTCGACGTTTGTCACCACCACGGTGGCGACGGCGGCCGCCATGCTGGGCTGGTTGCTCACCGAGCGCATCCGCGACGGCCATGCCACCTCGCTGGGGGCGGCGTCGGGAATCGTGGCCGGGCTGGTGGCGATCACGCCGTCGTGCTCGTCGGTCAACGTGTTGGGTGCGCTGGTGATCGGTGTGGTGGCCGGGATCGTCTGTGCGTTGGCGGTCGGTCTGAAATACCGGTTCGGCTTCGATGATTCTCTCGACGTGGTCGGAGTACACCTGGTCGGCGGGCTGGCCGGCACGCTGCTGGTGGGTTTGCTCGCGGCGCCGGAGACCGTCGCCATCGACGGTGTCGCCGGTGTGTCCCCCGGGCTTTTCTACGGCGGCGGCTTCGGCCAACTCGAACGGCAAACAGTCGGCGCCTTCAGCGTTCTCGCCTATTCGGCTGTGGTCACGGCTATCTTGGCTCTGGCCATCAAGTACACCATCGGGCTGCGCCTGAGCGCCGATGACGAAGCCGCGGGCATCGATGAAGCGCAACACGCCGAGAGCGGATACGACTTCGCGGTTGTCGACACGTCGGTTCTCGCACACCCGGCTGAAGGGGAATACGGAAATGAAGCTGATCACCGCGATCGTCAAGCCGTTCACGCTCGAGGACATCAAGACCAGCCTGGAGGAGGTGGGAGTGCTGGGGATGACGGTCAGCGAAGTCCGGGGCTACGGGCGGCAAAAGGGTCATACTGAGGTCTACCGCGGTGCGGAATACGCGGTCGACTTCGTCCCGAAGGTGCGGGTCGAGGTCTTAGTCGACGATTTCGCCGCCGACAAGGTCCTCGACAGCATTGTGCGGGCGGCGCGCACCGGAAAGATCGGCGACGGCAAAGTGTGGGTCAGCCCGGTCGAAACCGTTGTCCGGGTGCGCACCGCTGAGCGCGGTGCCGACGCGATATGAGAATCGATTTGGCGAATAGATCAGATCAACTGCCCGGCTCAGCAACGGATTTAGCTGCTGTCCGGGAAATATTGTTGTCCGGTGCATCGGTTCGACCGGACGCCGCCGCATTACGCGAAAAATTCCGCGAGCTGTATGAATCCTGGTTGATCGCCAAGGCGGCCGAGATCGGCCTGACGGAGGGCTGCGGCTTCGCCATCGTCGCGACCGGTTCGCTGGGCCGGCGTGAACTGCTGCCGTATTCCGACTTGGACCTGCTGCTGCTGCATGACAACGCGCCGGCCGACATCGTCAGTCAGGTCGCGGATCTGTTGTGGTACCCATTGTGGGACAACAACATCCGCCTCGACCACAGTGTGCGAACCGTCGCGGAAACACTGCAGGTCGCCGGCGCCGACATCTCAGCCGGACTGGCGATGCTGGACGCCCGCCACATCGCCGGAGACGCGCAGCTGTCGGCGGCGCTCATCACCGGTGTACGGTCGCAGTGGCGACGCGGGATCGCTTCGCGGTTCGCCGAACTCGTCGACGTGACGCACTCGCGGTGGCGCCGCAGCAGCGACATCGCCCACAGCGCCGAACCCGACTTGAAATGTGGTCGGGGCGGTTTGCGCGACGTCCGGCTGCTCGGCGCGCTCGCCGTCGCCCAGCTGGCCGATCCGCTCACGGCCTCCGGTCCGGATCACTCGACCCCGGTCTGGCTGGGCGATGCTTACCGCACCCTGCTCGACGTCTGCACCGAATTGCACCGTGTCTCCGGCCGCGGGCATGACCTGCTGTTGGCCCAATACGCCGATGAGATCAGCGCGGCCCTCGGTATCGGTGACCGCTACGACCTGGCGCGAGAGATTTCGAGTGCGGCCCGCAGCATCAGCTTTGCCGTCGACGCCGGGCTGCGGACAGCTGCCGACGCGCTGCCACGGCGCGGCATCTTGACCGGGCGGCGACTGCGCCGGCCGCTCGACGAGGGCGTAGTCGAATCTGGCGGGCAGATAGTGCTGGCCCGGGACGCCCGGCCGGAACGCGATCCGGGGCTGGTGCTGCGCTTGGCCGCCAGCGCAGCAGTCACCGGGCTGCCTATCGCGGCATCGACGCTGGTCCGGGTGGCTGAAACGGCGTCCGAGCTGCCCACGCCCTGGCCGCGCGAGGCCCTGGACGACCTGTTGGTGTTGTTGGCTGCGGGCCCGTCCGCGGTGACCACGATCGAAGCCCTCGACCGCACCGGGCTGTGGAGCCGGCTGTTCCCGGAATGGGATGCCGTTCGTGATCTTCCGCCGCGCGACAGTGTCCACATCTGGACAGTGGATCGACACCTAGTCGAAACAGTGGTCCGCGCGAGCACTCTCACGACCCGGGTAGCGCGCCCCGATTTGCTGCTGCTGGCCGCGATGCTGCACGACATCGGCAAGGGCAGCAGTGGCGATCACAGCGTGCGGGGCGCAGAGGCGGCCGTGGCCATCGGCACTCGGATAGGTATGTGGCCGTCCGATGTCGAAATGCTGCGGATACTGGTAGCCCAGCACCTTTTGTTGTCCAAAGTCGCCATCCGTCAGGACCTCAGCGATCCCCGCACCGTGGCGACCGTTTCGGCGGCTCTCGGCAGGGATCCGTTGGTGCTCGACGTGTTACACGCCCTGACCGAGGCCGACGCGTTGGCCACCGGTCCCATGGTCTGGAGCGACTGGAAGGCATCGCTGGTCGGTGACCTGGTGCGCCGCTGCCGAGCGATGATGACTGGCCAGCCGTTGCCAGAGGCGGAACCCATTGATCCGCAATACATTGCCATGGCAGCCGCGGGCGGCGTGCAGGTCAGGATCAGCCGCGGCGACGGGCCGCGCATGCACCACGCCGTGATGATCGCGCCAGATCAGCGCGGGCTGCTGTCGAAAGCGGCTGCCGTACTGGCCCTTAACTCGCTACGGGTGCACTCGGCGTCGGTGAATGTCCACCAGGGCGTCGCGATCAACGAGTTCGTGGTGTCACCACATTTCGGCTCGGCACCGCCCGATGAACTTCTGCGGCAACAGTTCATCGGGGCACTCGCGGGTGATGTCGACGTTCTTGACCGGCTCAGGCAGCGTGACAGCCAAGACGATCTCGCGCCTGTCGGCGAGGTACCGACTGCGGTTCCGGTTCATTGCTCACCGGCCCCGCCACGGGTCTTCTGGTTCGACGATGCGCCGGACAAGTTGCTCTTGGAAGTTCGCGCGACCGACCGGCCGGGACTGCTGGCCCGGCTTGCCGGGGTTCTCGAGCGCGCCGGAGTCGATATCGCCTGGGCGAAGGTCACGACGCGGGGGTCGATGGTCAACGATGTGTTTTGCGTTGTCCCGCATCCGGCCGCGGCGCATGCACTGAGCGGGTTGCGATCGGTGATTGAACACGACCTGTTGGCCGTATTGCGGGTGCCGTCTTAGCGGGACGACGATCGCCGGATCATGGCACGACCCGGCGGTAGCAGTGCGCTCCCCACTTGGGCCCCGCAGGCCGGCAATAGATCTGAACGCGGGGCCGCGGCGGATCGACATGGGGTGCCTGCGCCTGGACCGGGCAGGGATCCGTCGCCTCGGCGAGGCACTGTGGGGGGCCAGCGCGGGCCTGCCCCGGGTCGCCGATGCTGCCGGCGGCGCTGATCACGGCCAACAACGCAACGGCGCCTGCGAGCAATGGCCACCGGGCCGACTGTTTCATCGTCTTTCTCCTCTCGCCGGGCCGCAGCGAGCGCCGAGACCGAGCGCTTCCCGACTCGGCCCTGGGCGACGCTAGAGAGTCACTGTAGTCCAGATATCGGGACAAAAGTCGCGATTTATGAACGTACGTCTGAACAGTGACACGATCGGCCAGCGGTGCCGCGTGCTGCCCGCGCCGGGGCCTATCGCGGTGATCGCGCGATGATGCGCAAGAAATTATGGCGTGAAACGACTTTTGGGCGGATGTGCCAGCATTTCTTACCGTATTATTGATTCGTCCGCATAATTCAGCAGCTTCCCGGAGATGAATCCCGAATCGCGTTGACCAGGTGCCGTTGCTAATTGCCGTCGGTGAAGGGCCCGAAGGGCGCACAATGATGAGGAGCAGTGATGTTTGCCAGGATGAGATCGGTGGCTACCGTCGGGACCGCTATCGCCGGCATCGGGTTCTGGTGGGTGAGCGCGATGAGTCCGGCTGTGGCACACGCCCAGCCGCGCTCGATGCCGCCGGGCGAGGAAATCGTCTGCCCCGACCTTGCCGGAATCCACTATGTGCCCGATCCCGACGATTCCAACGCGTACTATATTTGCGAGAACGGGTCGCAGCTAGAACACGAAGAATGTCCGGGGGTCACCAAACTTGACATGGCAGTCACGCCGCCCGAGTGTTTGGCCAATCAGGATATGTACCACCCGTGACGTCGGCGTGAAAACCGAACGCTGTTATATCAGCAGCCGCTGGGGCATCACCTTGGGTTTGACGCCGTAGCGCGGCCCGCCGAAGCCGCGACGGCCGGCGGCAGAGGCCAGCCCCGGCAGGATGCCCGGGGCGCCCGTCGTGCCGTTGCCCGCGCCGACGGCTGCGCCGGCGCTGACGAGTGTGGTGCCGGTTTCGGCCGCGGGGGCGGCCGCCGACCACGCGGCCGGCACCGACAGCCCGCCGACCGAGGAGGCCGAGCCCAGGCCGGCCATCACCGACCCACCGCCGGCTGGCGTGGTGGCGCTGACCAGCGTCATCCCCATGCCCGCACTCTCACCCAGGGGCGTGATGTCACCCACGGTGACACCGAGCGGGGCGCTGGCCATGAAGTGGCCGAGCATCGGGAAGGTCGCGGTGATCATCGCGACGTTCCACGCGATGGTGACCCCGACGTTGTCGATGAGGTCTTGGACGACCGGTACGTTGAAGAAATTGTTGACCGCCGACACCAGCGCCCCGCCGCCGCCGCTTTGCGCGGTGCTGGTCGCCGACGCGAGGGCGTTTTGCAGCTCGCCGAGCAGGCCGTTGAGGCCGGCCGTGGCCGCGTTGCCGGCAACGGCGTTGCTCACCGCGGCGGCTTGGGCGCCCTGCCCGGCGGGGTTGGTGTTCTGCGCGGGCGGGCTCAACGGCGACAACGTTTCGGCGGCTGCCGAGGCGGCGGCGTAGCCGTACATCGCGGCGGCGTCCTGGGCCCAGAATTCGGCGTAGGCGGCCTCGTTGGCCGCGATCGCCGGGGTGTTCTGGCCCAGGAAGTTGGTCGCGATGAGCACTGCCAGCTCGGCGCGGTTGGCGGCGATCACCACCGGCGGGATGGTGGCGGCGAACGCAGCCTCGTAGGCCGCTGCCGACGCGGCGGCCTGCAGGGCCGCTTGGCGCAACTGCGCGGAGGTGGTGTGTAGCCAGCCGATGAACGGCTGGGCCGCGGCGGCCATGGCCTGTGCGGACGGGCCGTGCCACTCCGAGCCGACGAGCTGGGAGATCACCGACTCGTAGGAGGCGGCGTTGGAGCTCAGCTCGGCGCTTAAGGTGTTGAACGCCGAGGAAGCCGCCATCAGCGGCCCGGCGCCGGCACCGGAGTACATCAGCGCGGAGTTGACCTCGGGGGGTCGCGCGGCGAAATCGAAAATCATGACCTCTTACATCCCGTCGTGGTCGAAGATCGGATCGTGGTCGGGATCAAACCGGGCAGCGTTTACCATCTCTGGTGATCCAGAGGCTGTGTTGGTCACTGCTTCATCCGGCGCCGGACCCGCCCAAGGCTTTCTGGTGTCACGCACCGCGGCCGCGTCATACCAGCACCTGCTTGGGCATCACTTTGGGTTTGACGCCGTAGCGGGGCTGGCTGAAGCCGTGGCCCGGGCGCCCGGTGGCAGAGGCCATTCCCGGCAGGGCGCCCGGAGTTTCTGCCGTGTCGAGACCGTCGTCGAAAGCTCCGGTCCATTCGGTAGCGGCCACTGTGGTGCCGGTTTCGGCCGCCGGGGCGGCCGCCGACCACGCGGCCGGCACCGACAGCCCGCCGACCGAGGAGGATGAGCCCAGGCCGGCCATCACCGACCCACCGCCGGCCGGCGTGGTGGCGCTGACCAGCGTCATCCCCATGCCCGCACCCTCACCCAGGGGCGTGATGTCACCGACGGTGATGCCCAGCGGGGCGCTGGCCAGGAAATGGCCCAGCATCGGGAAAGTTGCAGTCATCATCGCGACGTTCCAGGCCACGGTGACCCCGACGTTGTAGATCACGTCTTGGACGACCGACACGTTGAAGAAATTGTTGACCGCCGACAAGAGCGCCCCGCCGCCGCTTTGCGCCTGGGTGGCCGCCACCCCGAGGGCGTTTTGCAGCTCGCCGAGCAGGCCGTTGAGTCCGGCCGTGGCCGCGTTGCCGGCGACGGCGTTGCTCACCGCGGCGGCTTGGGCGCCCTGCCCGGCGGGGTTGGTGTTCTGCGGGGGCGGGCTCAACGGCGACAGCCGGGCGGCGGCCGCCGAGTTGGCGGCGTAGCCGTACATCGCGGCGGCGTCCTGCTCCCAGAATTCGGCGTAGGTGGCCTCGTTGGCCGCGATCGCCGCAGCGTTTCGGTCCAGGATATTTGTCGCGACGAGCTGCGCGAGCTGGGCCCGGTTGGCGGCGACCATTGCCGGCGGGATGGTGGCGGCAAGCGCGGCCTCGTAGGCCGCTGCAGAGGCGGCGGCCTGCAGGGCCGCTTGGCGCAGCTGCGCGGAGGTGGTGTGCAGCCAGCCGATGAACGGCTGGGCCGCGGTGGCCATGGCCTGTGCCGACGGGCCGTGCCACTCCGAGCCGACGAGCTGGGAGATCACCGACTCGTAGGAGGCGGCGTTGGAGCTCAGCTCGGCGCTTAAGGTGTTGAACGCCGAGGAGGCCGCCATCAACGGCCCGGCGCCGGCACCGGAGTACATCAGCGCGGAGTTGACCTCGGGAGGTCGCGCGGCGAAATCGAAAACCATGATGTGTCACATCCCGTTCTGGTCGAAGCTCGGATCGCGGTCAGGGCCCGTGCGGGTCGCTAGGTGATAGTCGGTTTGGGAAGCGTGGGCATGACCTTGGGTTTGACGCCGTAGCGCGGGGCACCGAAGCTGGAGCCACCGCGGCCGGCCGAGGCCACCGCGGGCATGCCGCCCGGAAGTCCCGGCGTGCCGCCGGCGGGCGGGGCGGCGGTGGTCCAGCTCTGGGCTGCCAAAGTCACGGGTGTGCTCGTCGCCGGGACTGCGGCAGCCCAGCTGGGCGGCACCGACAGTGCGCCGATCGCCGGCGCTTGGCCGATTCCGGCCAGTACCGGCGCTGCGCTCAGGCTCGCGGTTTCGGCAGCCGCTGCCGGGCTGACCGAACTGACCAGTCCGGCCGACAAGCCGCCGAAGTCGACGACGGGTTCGGACAACGCGGTCAGCATGCCGCCGCCGCCCATCCCGATGACATCGGAGTAGGCGGAGGCGAAGTTGCCCGCTTCGGCCATGGGCACGGTGACGAAGCCGCTCGAGGCTCCGGTAGGCCCCGATCCGCTGAGGAAGTTGGCGATGTTGTTGATCACGTTGGCCATGCCGCTGAGCGCGCCGCCGGACTGCGCGGTCGCCGACCCGCCCGAGGCCGCCGCATTCGACAGCGACGCCGAGGCAGCCGCGACCTGGTTGGCCGCCTCGGTGGCACCGTAGGAGTTGGCCGAGGTTCCCAGCAGGTTCACGAACTGCTGGTGAATGGCCTGAGCCTGGGCGCTGACCGTCTGGTAGAGCTGGCCGTAGGTGGAGAACACGCCGGCCTGCAGAATCGACACCTCGTCGGACGCGGCGGGGGGCAGGGCCGTGGTCGGCGCCGCGGCTGCCGAGCTCTCTGCGGCAAACGAAGTGCCGATGCCCTCCAGCTGGCTTGCGGCTGCGGCGATGGCCTCGGGCACTGTTTTTACGAACATTTGTCCCTCCTGGGCGCCAACGAGTTTCGGCGAGTCGGCTACCGTTTTTCCATGCGTTGGTGGCGTCCTGACGACGATCCTGCTACAGGATTACGCAGATAACGGGGTGACGCCCAGCCGATTAATGGCTTTTTAACGTTTACGGACCAACTCTTAACACGTCACATTTAGTGGCATGATTCTGTAACGGTGTTGTTAAAAAGACCTCACGCCGAATAAGTCATGCATGTTAACTCATTCTCACAGCGGGCGTGTCGTCGGCACCTGCCCGCCCGTCCGGCGTCAGGTCAGGCGTGGCCGTCTGCCCGACCGTCGCTGACGGGCCACGCACCGTCCCGCCGAACCGGTCGCCGCGTGATCCCGACCCGTGGGCCACACCAAAAACGCTGCTTGTGCCTAGTTTTTGCACCGATCTCATGGTGGTGTAACGACGCTCTCACACCCATCCTGACCTCACCCAGCTCGGTTCGGCCCGGCTGCGCGCGCAGGCTCGGCCTCTCGCTGTGGAGAACCGCAGAACTTTTCGTTCCACTTGCACATCAGCAGGCCACAACTTAGTTTCCCAATCCAGACCGGAATGCTCTGTGGTGACCTACGTCTCAATGTCGCACTGCGGTGCGCGCATTGCGCCGCGATGCCGCCTTGCCAAACTTCTAAGAGACCCGGAAAAGACCCGGAAAACACTCTAACGAGACTTGGAAAAGGGATGAGAAGAAACGCCGGAGCGTACGTCGCGTTGTCCGAGTTTTCCGGGGCACTGTCTAAGACATCACGAACCACCCGTCGCGCGTGCTGCCTGGCCTCGGCGGCGGGCGGCGCACACGCGGCGCCGGGTCGGGGAGGCCACCCCGGGCAACGCCGGTATCTGTCCCGTGGCTCGTGTGCCCGCGTGACCCGGTGCCGGCCGGCATCGTGCTGCCATGAGTCCGGTCGGCTGCGACGTAGGGAGTCAACGTGAGTTCGCCGCCGTTACACCACAAGGAGAGCCCGCTTTTCGCAGCAGACCGCAGCGCCTACTGGCATCAGCTGCGCAGCCTGGGTCCGGTGGTGGAAATCGCCGCGGGCGACCCGATACTGCGCGGCTACTATCTCACCCGGCGCGACGACGTGCGCGCGGCACTACTGGATCCGCACACGTTTGCCTCACCGCCGAAAACCTTCGCCGTCAGCTTGTTCGGCGCACCCCTGCCTCAGGTCCCACTGTCGTGCCGCACACCGTCCGAGCACGCCCGGTTCGGCAGCGTCCTGCACCCTCTTTTCAGCCCCAAGGGGCTGGCGCCGTTCGATCCCGTCTTGCGCGAGCGGGCGTGCGCACTGGTCGACGCGGCTGCCGCCCGCGGGCACGGTGATGCGACCGAAATCGCCGACACCTACGCTGCCCAGGCGTTGCTGGCGGTGTGCGGACTGCCGGCAGACGACGGCAGGGCCATTCGGCTGACCCGGGCCGCGGTCGTCGGAGACTCCACCGGGGCAGCCCAACTCGCCCTCGTCAAGTGGCTCAATTCGTCGCTGGACGCCGGACTGGGGAACCCGCGGCGCGCGCCCGGGATCCTTTGGCCGCTGTTGGAGCGACTTGTCCAAGACAATGATTTTCCGCTCAGCAAGATCGAAGTGATTTCGGTCATCCTGTTGTTGTTCTCCGTTGCCGGAATTGAAATGGTCTCTGCCGCAATTGGTTTCGCACTTCTTTACCTTGCGCGCGATCGGCAACTCCAGATACAGCTGCGCGAGGATACGACACAAATTCCGGCGTTCGTCGAGGAGATTTTGCGGCTGGAAACACCGGGTCCGGCGATTCCGCGCATGACTACCAGAGAAGTCGACGTCGGCGGTTTCACCATACCGGCACACAGCGCGGTGTGGCTGGCCCTGGAAGCCGCCGGCAGAGAAAACGGCGGCGACGAGATATCCCGGACACGCAACGGGGCAATTCAGCGGCAACGCCACTGGGCGTTCGGCGGTGGGATGCACAGGTGCCTGGGACTGCATCTGGCTCGTCGTGAAATGACCACGTTCGTGACCGAGTGGTTGACCCGCGTTCCCCAGTTCGGGCTGGAGCCGGGTTGCGCACCGTCGATCGTGCACAAACCGACCGGCGTCACCCATCTGGACAGCCTCATGCTGTCGTGGGAGAACCGGATGCCGCCATGACCGATGGCCCGCGCGACAGCCGCCTGTCGGCTCACATCCAGGAATTCTTACGGGCACTCGACCGAGGCCCGGGCGAACTGATTCACGAGCACATAGCACAACTTGAAAAACCGGACCCGGGTGATATCGCCGGATTCCAAAGCTATATCGGCGGTCTCAGAACCATCTACCGGCTCGGCCTGGCGGACATGTACCGGCGCATCGCGTTACACGGCCGCGCCATTTGCGAGCTGACGGATGACACCGAGATAACTGACCGGGTCGCGGCGATGATGACGCTGGTAGCTCAGGATGCCGGTGACGTCCCGAACATACTGGCGAGTTTCGACCAAGCTGCCAACGCGCTGAATCCCGTTACCGCCATAAGGCTTTACCAGACGATCCTGGGTGCCGGGACCCGCGGAATTCGCCGTCAGAAACAGCTCGACGAGTTGATCGTCGACCTTACAGCCTACTGTCTGAAGCGATTCCCGCCGGTCACTCCTCGATGATGATGGCTAACTCTGGGCAGGCCGCGGCACCCTCGCGGGTCGCCTTCTCGTCGCCGGGGTCGACTTCATGGTCTTCAAGAATTGAGTATCCGCTCTCGTCGATCGGAAACAGGTCCGGCGCAACCGCGTAGCACTGGGCATGACCCACGCATCGCGTTCGATCCAACAGAACTCGCATGTGATCCCCTCACGACCTATCCGGCGCGTTTCAGCTGCCGCTCGGCGGCAGCAGTTCGGGGCAGTATGCGTTCAGCGAAATCCCCATGAACCTGCGTGCCCCGTCGGGCGTGATACCGGGATTGGAGCTCTGAAGCACCGCAAGCACTTCCGGGCCTTGTTTGCGGCCCTTGATCAGCTGGCACACGGTGTGTCCGGCTGTGACGGCTTGTTCAGGGTTTCGGAAATTGATGCCGGCGTTGCTGAGCGAGGCGAGGAAGGCGTCGTCGACCTCGTCGGCGTTGGCGGGCGCGGGCGCAACCAGCCCCACCAGGGCAACCGAGCCCAAAGCGGTAAGCAACCGTCGCATGGGGCCCAATTGTCCCACGAAAGGCGGCCACATGCATGTCGGCGACCTGACAGCCCGGTTATTCTGAACGCCGCGCCACGCGACCCGCTGGGCGCCATTAGGCTGGCGGGGTGTTCGAATCGCTGTCCGACCGGCTGACGGGTGCCCTGCAGGGGCTGCGCGGCAAAGGCCGGCTGACCGACGCCGACATCGACGCCACCGTCCGGGAAATTCGGCTGGCGCTGCTGGAAGCCGACGTGTCGTTGCCGGTGGTACGCGCGTTCGTCGGCCGAATCAAGGATCGCGCCAAGGGTGCGGAGGTCTCCGGCGCGCTCAACCCGGCGCAGCAAGTCGTCAAGATCGTCAACGAAGAACTGGTCGCGATCTTGGGTGGTCAGACCCGGCGACTCGCGTTCGCCAAGACACCGCCGACCGTCGTGATGCTGGCCGGTCTGCAAGGGTCCGGGAAGACGACGTTGGCCGGAAAACTTGCGCTGTGGCTGCGCGGCCAGGGTCACACGCCGCTGCTGGTGGCCTGCGACCTGCAGCGACCGGGTGCGGTCAACCAGTTGCGGATCGTGGGGGAGCGGGCCGGCGTCGCGGTGTTCGCTCCCCACCCGGGCGCCGCGGCCGAGGTCGATCCGACGCAGCCGGCCGGCCCCGCCGATCCGGTCGCCGTCGCCGCAGCGGGGCTGGCCGAGGCGCGGGCCAAACATTTCGACGTCGTGATCATCGACACCGCCGGACGGTTGGGTATCGACGCGGAGATGATGGCCCAGGCGGCGGCCATCCGCGCCGCGATCGACCCCGACGAGGTGCTGTTCGTCGTGGACGCGATGATCGGCCAGGACGCCGTCACCACCGCCCAGGCTTTTCGTGAGGGCGTGGGCTTCACCGGGGTGGTGCTGACCAAGCTGGACGGTGACGCTCGTGGCGGCGCCGCGTTGTCGGTCCGCGAAGTGACGGGTGCGCCAATCCTTTTCGTGTCCACCGGCGAGAAGCTGGCAGACTTCGACGTCTTCCATCCGGACCGGATGTCGGGCCGCATCCTGGGCATGGGCGACGTGCTGAGCCTGATCGAGCAGGCCGAGCAGGTCTTCGACGCGCAGCAGGCCGAGGCCGCCGCCGCCAAGATCGGCTCCGGCGAGCTGACCCTGGAGGATTTCCTTCAGCAGATGCTGGCCATCCGCAAGATGGGACCGATCGGCAATCTGCTGGGCATGCTGCCCGGCGCCGGCCAGATGAAGGACGCGCTCGCCGCCGTCGACGACAAGCAGCTCGACCGGTTGCAGGCGATCATCCGCGGCATGACGCCGGCCGAGCGGGCCGACCCCAAGATCATCAACGCGTCGCGTCGGCTACGCATCGCCAACGGGTCCGGCGTGACCGTCTCGGAGGTCAACCAGCTGGTTGACCGCTTCTTCGAGGCTCGCAAGATGATGTCGTCGATGCTCGGCACGATGGGCATCCCCGGGCTTGGTCGCAAGTCCTCTGCCCGCAAAGGCAAGGGAGGCAAGGGCAAAAAGGGCAAGAAGCGCGGCCCGACACCGCCCAGGCGCAGTGCGGCCGGCTTGCCGGCCGGATTTCCCGACCTGTCGCATCTGCCCGCGGGTCTTGACGAATTGCCGCCCGGCCTGGCCGGTTTCGACTTGTCCCAGCTGAAGTTCCCGGGCAAGAAGTAAGCGCATGCGCCTGCATGTGCGCGGCCGCGGATTGCCCGACGGCGAACCCGCGCACTGGTGGATCGTCGACGGCAAGCTCAGTGCCGAGCCGGTGGCCAACGCCGAGACCGTCTTCGACCGGGGCTGGATCATTCCGGGGCTGGTCGACGCGCACTGCCATGTCGGCATCGGTCCGGGCGGCGCGGTCGACCTCGACGAGGCAATACGCCAAGCCGAAACCGAGCGTGCCGCCGGGGCGCTGCTGCTGCGCGACTGCGGCTCGCCGATCGACACCCGCAGCCTCGATCACCGCGACGATCTGCCCCGCATCATCCGGGCGGGACGCCATCTGGCCCGCCCCAAGCGTTATCTTCCCGGTCTGCCGATCGAGATCGACGACGAATCGCAGCTTCCGGCGGCGGTAGCCGACCAGGCTCGCCGCGGCGACGGCTGGGTCAAACTGGTCGGAGACTGGATCGACCGCGAGGCGGGCGATTTGGCGCCGCTGTGGTCCGACGAGGTGCTCAGGGCGGCCATCGACACCGCCCACGCGCAGGGCGCACGGGTGACGGCGCACGTATTCGGCGAGGACGCGCTGCCCGGACTCATCACCGCCGGAATCGACTGCATCGAGCACGGTAGCGGGCTCACCGACGACACCATCGAGCTGATGGTCTCCCATGGCACGGCCCTGGTTCCCACGCTGATCAACATCGACAACTTCCCGGCGATCGCCGCATCGGCGACACGCTACCCGCGCTATGCTGATCATCTGCGCGACCTGTATGTTCGCGGCGCGCGACGGATCAGTGCCGCGCACGAGGCCGGCGTACCCATCTACGCCGGCACCGACGCCGGCGGCGGGATCGCCCATGGGCGGATAGCCGATGAGGTTGACGCGCTCAAGCGCATCGGGATGAACCCCACGGCGGCGCTGGGCGCGGCATCGTGGGATGCTCGCCGCTGGCTGGGCCGGCCCGGCCTGGACCACGGCGCCTCGGCAGACCTGCTGTGCTACCGCGACGATCCCCGCGGCGGGGCTGATGTGCTGAGTCGACCTGAGCTGGTCATTCTGCGCGGGCAGCTGTTCCGGCCGGGCCGCGGCTAGGATCAGGCCATGGTGTTGCCCCCCGGAACGATCTTCGCCGGGTACAGCATCATTCGGATGCTGGGTACCACGGGCTCGGGGGAAGTCTATCTCGCGTCCCATCCCACACTCAGGCGTGACGACGCGCTGAAAGTCCTGCCGCGGGCCATGACCGCAGACCCCGGTTTCTGTGCCCGATTCACCGGAGAGTCCGAAGCCGTCACCACGCTCTACCACCCCAACATCCTGCAGACCTATCAACGCGGCGAGTTCGACGGACAGTTGTGGATCGCCATGGAGTACGTCCAGGGCCGCACTGTGGCGCAACTCATGGCCGAAGAATTCCCGGCCGGGATGCCGACGACCCAGGCGCTGGCGATCGTCAGCGCGGTCAGCGGGGCCTTGGAATACGCACACCGCCGCGGCGTGCTGCATCGAGACGTCAAGCCGGCCAACATCTTCCTCAGCGAGGAGGGCGGACAGCGCATCCTGCTCACGGACTTCGGGGTAGGCCGCCCGCTTGATGAGGCCGGTCGGCGGACCGCGACCAACGTGACCGGGGCCACGGTCGCCTACGCCGCGCCTGAGGTATTGCGAGGTTTCGGTGTCGACGGCCGCGCCGACCAGTATGCGTTGGCGGCGACGGCATTTCATCTGCTCGCCGGGTCTCCGCCGTACCAGGATTGCGACCCTGCGACGGTCATCGGCCACCACCTCGGCGCGGCGGCGCCCAAACTCGGCGACCGTCACCCGGAACTGGGACGTCTCGACCGGGTACTGTCCAAAGCCCTCGCCAAGGATCCCCACGACCGGTTCGCAAGCTGCCAGGAGTTCGCCGAGGCGCTCAGTGCGCAAGCCTGGAGCCTCGACCCGCGCCCGCAGGCCTACCCCGGCCTGCTGGACTACCCCGACCAGGCGGCGCCGCAGGCCGGAGCCGGCACACCGGCGAAGACCGGCTCCCGGTCGGCGTCGACCACTGAGGTGTGGCACAAGCGGCCCGTGCTCGTGCTGGGGCTGGTAGCCGGTGCGATGCTGTTTTTGCTGGCGGGCGTGTTCTTGGGCGTCGTGGTCGGCCATCGCGGCGGCGATAAGTCCACCCCGGGCGCCGATGCCACGGTCCGTAGCGCCGCCGCGGGCACCACCCCCCGCCCGTCGGCAGCCGCACCGGTGCCCAGCGTCGCGGCCAGGCCCGGGCCGGGTGAACTTCTCGACGGCGTCTACCAACTGGACATGAACCGCGCGCAGGAAACCTACAACGACAACTACAACCCCCAGCCGCCCAACGTCACCACCTGGTGGGCTTTTCGTTCGTCGTGCGACCCCACCGGATGTGTGGCCGACGGAATCGAGGTCGACAGCAAAAACCACCTCGCCGCCAGGCCGTCGGCTCAACCGGTCGTGCTGGATTTCCGCAACGGCGCCTGGCAGTCCCGGCCGGTGACCGTGCCGTTTGCCTGCATCGGGCAGAACGGAAAATCCGCCGAGCAGACCACCAAGCAGGTGTTGACGCTGCAACCGCACGGCAACGGACCGCTGCGCGGCGACATGACCATCAACGTCGAAAGCAATGAGTGCGGCCAGCAGGGAGCGACGATAGTGATCCCCGCGGTGGCGGGCCGGACCGGTGGTGTGCCCCCGGGAGTGACCGTCCCGGCGCCGCCGCCCGCCACGACGCCGACCCGCTGACCATCACCATGGTCGGCACCGGCCGGACCGAGCTGCTGCCATGCCGGTTACGCGTCGGCCAATGCGGTCAGCGCGTCGTCGAGCGTGCGGTGCACCGAGATGATCTCGTGCAGGCCCAGCAGCGTGAGCGGCCGGTGGGTGGCCGGGCCGTCGGCAACCACCGCGAACCGGCCCGACTCGCCCATCTTGCCGTGGGCCGCCATGAGGACGCTGATCCCGGCCGACCCCAGAAACTCGACCCGGGACAGATCGATGATCAGCCCGTGCGGCTCCTTGGCGAGGGCGGAGTCGATGGCTTCGGTCAACCTCGGCGCGCTGAGCATGTCCACGTCCCCCCGCACCGACACCACAGCTAACCGCCTAACCCACGTCTCGGTGACGTCGAAGTCGGTCTTGCCCGGTACTGCATGGTTTTCGGCCATCATCGCTCCTCGTTCCCTGTGCGAGCCCGGACGGCATGCGGTGGCAAGGGCTGTGGCGTCAACCCGATGGGTGGTGCCGACCCCGCGACGGCGGGCAAGCCAGTTTCGGCTGCTGCCGGAGGGGCTGCCGCGCCAATGAGCAGCCTAGCCCAACGCCGCGGCCCGCCGGGACTCGCCCGGCACGGCCGCGAGGGGCGTCTTAGAGCGCGCCGATCCCCGACTCTGGGTTGAGCGCAAAACCCCAGTCCAGGAGATTGGCGGCCTGATCCCAGTAGGTTGGTCCGCCCGCGTGGACGAGCCCGTACATCATCGCGACGACCAGCCGGCGGCCGTCGCGGGCCGCAGCCCCGACGAACGTCTTGCGGGCGGCGTTGGTGAAGCCGGTCTTGCCGCCGATCGCGCCCGGATACCGATACAACAGTTCGTCCTGGTTGACGATCTCGTGCTCACCGCCGTCACCGGGAAACATCGCCGACGGCTCGGCGGTGATCTGGGCGAACACCGGATTGGCCAGCGCGGCCCGGAAGATGAGGGCCAGGTCGTGCGCGGTCGAGGAGCCGGGGCCGTCCGGCCCGTCCAGTCCCGACGGGGTGGTCGCGTGCGTGTTCACCGCTCCCAGGGCGGCCGCCTTGGCGTTCATCGCGGCCACGGCGGACTGTTGGCCGCCCAGCAGCTGCGCCAGCGTATTGGCGGCGTCGTTGCCCGACACCAGCAGCAGGCCGTCCAGGAGCTGGCGCACGGTGTAGGCGCGGCCGGCTTTGATGCCGACGCAGCTGCACTCCACCTCGGTGTCGGCCGTGTCGGCGACCACGGTGGAGTCCAGGTTCAGCGCGTCGAGCGCCGCCAGCGCCAACAGCACCTTGATCGTGCTGGCCGGTGGGTGCACCACGTTCTCGTCGCGGGCGGCCAGCACCTGCCCGGTGTCGAGGTCGGCGACGATCCAGGTCTGGGCCGGTCCGTCGGGGATCGGCACCGTGCCGGCCGGCTGCACGGCGGTGTCGGCCGTTGCCGGTGTCGCCGCCGTCTGCAGTGCGCAGCCGACGGCGATCGCGGCCGCGCACCACGCGATGAGCCGTCGCATGACCTTCCGCATGGCCTTGGGCATGGCCGTTGACAGCATGGCCTTTCGCATGGAGATTGAGCCTAATTCGACACGTTTTATCGTGTTGAATCACTTCCCATGTTGAGCCAGGCCGAAATCTCCGACCGGTTGGAGATCCAGCAGTTGTTGGTGGACTACTCGACGGCGATCGATTCGCGACGATTCGACGACCTCGACGCGGTGTTCACCCCCGACGCCCACATCGATTACAGCGCCTTCGATGGAATCGTCGGCCGCTATCCGCAGGTGAAAGCGTGGCTGGCGGAGGTGCTGCCGAATTTCGCCACCTATGCCCACATGCTGGGTCTTCCCTCGATCCGGGTGCACGGTGACACCGCGACCGCGCGGACTTTCTGCTTCAACCCGATGGTTTTCGCGGGCGAGTCCGCGGCCACGATGCTGCTGGGGCTCTGGTACGACGACGAGTTCGTCCGCACCCCCGATGGCTGGCGGATGAGCCGGCGTGTCGAGACCAAGTGCTTCGACCGCCGCCTGTGATGGGTGGACGATTTTCTCCCGACGTCGATGTTCTGGCACAATAAACGGCGGTCCGCCGCGCGACTAGGCCATCGAGGCATGGCCCGGCGAGACAGACGCGCACGGCAAAACCGGATCCCGGCATCCCGCCCGGATCGCTGAATTGCAGCGCGACACCGGTAGGAGAAATCGCGTAACCATGGCAGTGAAGATCAAGCTCACCCGGCTCGGCAAGATCCGCAATCCCCAGTACCGCATCGCTGTCGCTGATGCCAGGACCCGCCGCGACGGACGCGCGATCGAGATCATCGGCCGCTACCACCCCAAAGAAGAGCCGAGCCTCATCGAGGTCGACTCCGAACGGGCCCAATACTGGCTGTCCGTGGGGGCTCAGCCCACCGAACCTGTGCTCAAGCTGCTCAAGATCACCGGGGACTGGCAGAAGTTCAAGGGATTACCCGGCGCCGAAGGCACGTTGAAAGTCGCCCAACCCAAGCCGAGCAAGCTGGAGTTGTTCAACGCCGCGCTGGCCGCCGCCGAGGGTGGGCCCAGCACCGAGGCCGCGACGCCGAAGAAAAAGAAGGCTCCGGCCAAGAAAGCTGCTGCTGCCGAGAAAACCGCCGACTCGGCCGAGGGCGACGAGCAGGCCGAGCCGGCTGCCGAAAGTTGACTGCAGTCATGAGCACCGTCGTCGTCGACGCCGTCGAACACCTGGTCCGCGGGATCGTCGACAACCCCGACGATGTCCGGGTCGACATGGTCACCAGCCGACGGGGCAGGACCGTGGAAGTGCACGTCCATCCCGACGATCTCGGCAAGGTCATCGGCCGGGGTGGACGCACCGCGACCGCATTGCGCACACTGGTCGCCGGAATCGGCGGCCGGGGCATCCGTGTCGACGTGGTGGACACCGACCAGTAGACGGGCCCGGCTGTGGAGCTGACCGTCGGGCGCGTCGTCAAAGCACACGGTGTCACCGGTGAGCTGGTGGTCGAGGTCCGCACCGACGATCCGGAAACCCGGTTCGCGCCGGGCACGGTTCTGCGGGCCAAGGGGGCTGACGGTCCGGAGCGCCGCTACGCCGTTGATTCGGTGCGCCACCACGGTGGGCGCCTGCTGGTGCGGTTAGCGGGAGTGGCCGACCGCGACGCCGCGGACGCGTTGCGCGGGAGCCTGTTCGTCATCGACTCCGCCGAGCTGCCGCCGATCGACGAACCCGACACCTACTACGACCACCAGCTGGAAGGTCTTCGGGCGCGCACGACGGCCGGCGCCGAGATCGGCATCGTCGGCGAGGTCCTGCACACCGCCGCCGGTGAACTGCTGGCGGTGCGCCGCGACGACGGAGCTGAACTGCTGGTGCCCTTCGTCGGCGCGATCGTCACATCGGTGTCGCTGGACTCCGGCACCATCGAGATCGATCCGCCCGAGGGGCTGCTGGAGCTCGGACAGCAGTAGCGAAAAGCCGAAAAGCAACGAGAATCGACACAAGAATCGACATGAGAATCGACGTCGTCACGATCTTCCCGGCTTACCTTGAACCGCTGCGCCAATCGTTGCCGGGCAAAGCGATCGAGTCGGGACTCGTGCAACTGCAGGTGCACGACTTGCGGAACTGGGCCCATGACGTGCACCGCTCGGTCGACGACGCGCCGTACGGCGGTGGTCCCGGGATGGTGATGCGGGCACCGGTGTGGGGCGAAGCCTTGGACGAACTCTGCTCGCCGACGACGCTTCTGGTGGTTCCGACCCCCGCCGGCACCTTGTTCACCCAGGCGACCGCCCAGCGCTGGAGCCGGGCGGCGCATCTGGTGTTCGCCTGCGGCCGCTACGAGGGTATCGATCAGCGGGTGATGGACGACGCCGCCCGCCGCATGTCGGTGGAAGAAGTCTCGCTCGGCGACTATGTGTTGCCGGGCGGCGAATCCGCGGCGCTGGTGATGATCGAAGCCGTGCTGCGGCTGTTGCCCGATGTCATCGGCAATCCTGAGTCCCATCGAGACGATTCGCATTCGCCGGCCAATAGCGGCTTGCTGGAGGGTCCGTCGTACACCAGGCCGGCGACGTGGCGTGGACTCGATGTGCCCGAGGTGCTGCTCTCCGGCGACCACGCACGCATCGCCCGGTGGCGTCGGGCGGCTGCACTGCAGCGGACGCTGGAGCGCCGGCCGGAGCTGGTGAAGCAGCGCGACTAAGCGCCAAGCAGAGGCGATGAATTCAGATCCGGCCGCCCGGGAACATCGTCTTGACCGCCTGGGTAATCGTCGCCCGCGCGGTGGCGTCGTCGGAGGGTTGCAGCGACTCGATAACCATGATGTAGCGCCGATCCGGGCCGATCACGCCGGTCGACAGGTGCATCCAGTCGTTGCCGATGCAGCACATCCAGCCCTGTTTGACGGCGACCGGTTCGGCGTCCAACCCGTCCGGGATGCCGAACCGCTGCGGGTATCCGTCGACGCCGATGGCGGTGGATTCGGCCAAGTCACCGAGGATGATGTCGGCCTGCTCTGCCGGTAGGCCTCCGGTGCCGCTGAGCAGCATGTCGTAATAGCGGAGCAGGTCGGATGTCGAGCTCATGGTGTTCCACCAGCGCCCGTCGCTGGGCGGTGTGGTCGACGTCAGCCCGTATCGGCGCGCGACTGCGGTGATGATCGCCTCGCCGCCGCGCTGATTCCAGAAATTCTCCGCGGCGTTGTCGTCGGAGGCGCGCAGCATGGCGTCGAGCGCCGCGCGGTCATCGGGGGACAGCTGCGTCTTGTCCTGCGCGTGCGCCAGCAGCAGATCATCGGCGATGAACAGTTTGGCCACCGATGCGATGCCGACCAGCCGGCGCTCGCCGTTGGACACCAGCTGGCCGGTGGCACGGTCGAGGACGGCGACCGACAGATCGGCCCCGGCGGCGGCGGCGTCGGCGGTGGCCTGCTGGATGTGCGCCGTCAACTCGGAAACCCCCGCAGCGGGCTGCCGCGGCGATGCCTCCTCCGGTGGCGCGATCGTTTGCACCAGCGGAGCGACGCGGCTGGTCCGGGCTTGCGGCGCGTGGGCGAGCGGTACGCCGTAGCCCGTCGCCAAGCAGCCCGCCACCAGCACCGCCACCATCCCGGTGGCCGCGAGGAGCAGTCCCGACGACCGCGTTCGCATGACAATCTCCTCAAGGCTCCTCACGGACCAACCTGCCGGGACCGGCCTCAACCCCTCCACCAGATCCGTCGGGGCTTCGGCTCATGCGGCCAGGCCTTTTTACATCTACCATCCGGCCTGGGCTTTCATCGAGCGCAGCGCGGCGATTCACGGCGATTTCACCGGCAGCGCGCGATCTGGCACAATTGGCGAGTTGTCTGCGGCAGTTGTCGGCCGGCGGGTTGGCCCCACGTGCCGCGAGGCAGCCCCAGATGCCCATCGGCACGGTTGACCGCTCACGCCGCTTCGGCGTGGGCAGGCTTCCGTGGCCGCGACCCGAGGGAGTGTCTTCGACAATGAACAGGCTCGACTTCGTCGACAAGGCATCACTGCGCGAGGACATCCCTGTTTTCGGCCCCGGCGACACGGTCAACGTCCACGTCAAAGTGATCGAAGGTGCCAAAGAACGCATTCAGGTTTTCAAGGGTGTGGTGATCCGCCGGCAGGGCGGCGGTGTTCGCGAGACGTTCACGGTGCGCAAGGAGAGCTACGGTGTCGGCGTCGAGCGGACCTTCCCGGTGCACTCGCCCAACATCGACCACATCGAGGTCGTCACCCGTGGTGCTGTGCGTCGCGCCAAGCTCTATTACCTGCGGGAGCTTCGCGGTAAGAAGGCCAAGATCAAAGAGAAGCGCTGAGCGTGCGGTCGACGACTCCTATCGTCGTCGGGTCGGTGCTTGCGCCGGCGCAGAGCGCCGAGGCTACCCTGGTCCGGTGACTGAAACCACCGACTCGTCCTCTGAGCCCCTACCCGGTTCTGGTCCCGCCGAACCCGATCCGGGTGCCGGACCGGCGGCTCAGGAGGCCGCAGAGGCGGGTGGCACCAAACGGGCGGCGCTGCGCGAAGTCGCGGTCCTGATGGTCATTGCGGTGGCGCTCTACTATGTCATTTTGACGTTCGTGGCGCGGCCCTACCTCATCCCGTCGGAGTCGATGGAACCCACCCTGCACGGCTGCTCGGGCTGCGTCGGTGACCGCATCCTGGTGGACAAGCTCAGCTATGCATGTGTGCCGTTCACCGACCGCGGATGGTGCTTCGGCTCGCCACAACCCGGGGATGTCATCGTGTTCAAGGGGCCGCCGTCGTGGAATATCGGCTACAAGTCAATTCGCTCGGACAATCCGGTGGTGCGCTACCTCCAAAACGCCTTAGCGCTCGTGGGCTTCGTGCCTCCCGACGAAAACGACCTGGTGAAGCGGGTCATCGCCGTCGGCGGACAGACCGTGCAGTGTCGCAACGACACCGGGCTGACCGTTGACGGCAAGCGGCTTCGCGAACCGTACCTGAACCCCAAGACGATGATGGCGGATCCGTCGGTGTACCCATGCCTGGGCCCTGAGTTCGGCCCGGTCCGCGTTCCGCCCGGCCGGCTATGGGTGATGGGCGACAACCGCACCCATTCGGCGGACTCGCGGGCCCACTGCACCAGCGTCCCGGCCGAGGCGCTGAAGGGCATTCTGTGCACCGGTGACCCGAAGTCGGGGACGGTACCGGTCGGTAATGTCATCGGCAAGGCCAGGCTCATCTTGTGGCCACCGTCGCGCTGGGGCCTCGTGCGTTCGATAAATCCGCAGCAGAATCAGTAGGCATGGCCACCACTTGGCCCCCACGCACCGTGATTCGTAAAGCCTCCGGCTTGCGCACCTTGGAGTCGGCGCTCTACCGCAGTGGTCTGGGGCCAGTGGCCGGGGTCGACGAGGCCGGCCGCGGCGCTTGCGCGGGTCCGCTGGTGGTCGCGGCCTGTGTGCTGGGCCCGGGCCGGCTGGCGAGCCTCGAGCTGCTCGATGATTCGAAAAAGCTCACCGAGAAGATGCGCGAGGCGCTCTACCCGCGGATTCGCCGCTACGCCCTGGCCTACCACGTCGTGTACATTCCCGCGGCCGAGGTCGACCGGCGCGGTGTGCACGCGGCCAACATCGAGGGTATGCGTCGCGCGGTGGCCGGGCTTTCGGTACGGCCCGGCTACGTGCTCAGTGACGGATTCCGGGTGCCCGGACTGGCGATCCCCTCGCTGCCGGTGATCAGCGGGGACGCGACGGCGAGCTGCATCGCTGCGGCCAGCGTGCTGGCCAAGGTCAGCCGGGATCGGCTGATGGTGGCCAAGGACCGCGAGCACCCCGGTTACGGCTTCGCCGAGCACAAGGGCTACAGCACCCCGGTCCATGTGACGGCGCTCACCGAGCTGGGCCCGTGCCCGGAGCACCGCTCCTCGTTCATCAATGTCCGCCGAAATGTCCGCCGGGTGGTCGACGGCAATCCGGACCAACCGGATCGGGGCGACGAGATCGGGTGGGGAAAGATGGGGACTGCTGACCATGCGGTCCGTGCAGCGACCCGGCAGGGCCGGGCGATCACACCTAGCCGAGTAGAAGGACGGCTGAGCACATGAGTGCCGAAGATCTCGAGAAGTACGAAACCGAGATGGAGCTCTCGCTGTACCGCGAATACAAGGACATCGTCGGACAGTTCAGTTACGTCGTTGAAACCGAGCGGCGTTTCTACCTGGCGAACAGCGTGGAGATGGTGCCCCGCAACGCCGACGGCGAGGTGTATTTCGAGCTGCGGCTCAGCGACGCTTGGGTGTGGGACATGTATCGGCCGGCCCGGTTCGTCAAGCAGGTACGAGTGGTCACCTTCAAGGACGTCAACATCGAAGAAGTGGAGAAGCCCGAACTTCGGCTCCCCGAGTGAGGATTGTGCCGGTCCGGGGGTCGCGCCCGGGGTCGTCACCGAAGACGAGGCGGCCCCGGTTTCCGATGACCCGCCTGCCAGTGCAATCCGCGTTGCTCCCGGTGCATTTGGCGGTCGTACCCGGTTGGCGGAGCGACCGCGATACCGCATAGGTATGCTGTACACGGTCAACGCACGATGGCGGTGGGACTCGCCGACTGCGCGTCACACACCGACGGCTAAGGGTCCCCGGCGAAGCGGATCAGTAGTGGCCGGCCAGTTGTGCAGCTGCATGTGACGCGGAGGAAGACAGGAAGGTGCGCTCCATTTCACGGCGCCTCAGCCGGGGCGTGTCTTCGTCCGTTCGCATCCCGGGCAGCTGGTGGTTGAGGAAAGCGACGGAAAAAAGGCGGTAATATGGCCTATCTAGGGCACAACAAGAACGAAATAGTCGAGCGGGTGTCGACTGCTGATGCCGCAAAACTGGACGGCCTGCGGAGGGTTCCGATAAAACGGGCGACCGCCCACGAAGTGATCAGCCTTTCGTACGGTTTCTTCACCCCGCTGACCGGATTCATGAATCAGGATGAGGTCGACGGCACGCTGGACAGCATGCAACTTCCAGACGGAACCCTGTGGAGCATACCCATCGTCTTCGACATGTCCTTGGACGACATCAAGAAATTCGACATCGAAGAGGGTGCCAGCGTGGTGCTTGAATACCTCGATGCGCCTATGGCGATCTTCGAGGTCGAAGAGATATACAAGTACGACCTGGAACGAATGGCCGCAAAAACATACGGCACGACCAATGCCAAGCATCCCGGCGTGAAGAGAACGATGGCATATGAGGAGAGGTTTATCGGGGGCCGGATCACTCTCATCAATGAGCCGGTTTTCAATGAGCCGTACAAGAGTTTCTGGCGGACGCCGCGGCAACATCAGGAAGCGTTTCAGGCGAAGAACTGGAAGCACGTTGTGGCCCATCAGACGCGGAATGTTCCGCATACCGGTCACGAAGCGTTGATGAAACAGGCCTGGTTTGCCGCCAACGAGGACTTGCCGACCGAAAACCTCAACACGGGAGTGCTCGTCAATGCGATCATCGGCGAGAAACGGCCCGGTGATTACATCGACGAAGCGATACTCCTGGCGCAGAATGCCCTGAGGGAAACCAGATACTTCCGCGATGAGGTGCACCTGGTCAGCTTCACGCTGTGGGACATGCGCTATGCCGGACCCAGGGAAGCGATCTTCCACTCGATCCTGAGGGCGAACCTCGGCTGCACGCATCACATGTTCGGCCGAGACCACGCGGGTGTGGGCGATTTCTACCACCCCTACGATGCGCAAAACCTCCTTGAGGAACATCGGGACAAGTTATCCTTGAAACCGGTGTTCCTGAGGGAGAACTGGTACTGCCCCGAATGTTTTGACGTCGCTAACTCAGCATTGTGCGGGCATGACTCGAAAGCCCACAGTTTCAGCGGCAGCCTGATCAGAAGCATCCTGACCGACGAGGTGAAGCCGACTCGGATGATCATGCGGCCAGAGGTGTTCGACGTGGTGATGGAAAGCGCGGCGAAGTATGGACATGGTTCACCCTTCGTGAACGAGGACTACCTGCAACACAGACGTCCGGTCTTCACATTGCGACAATTAGAGGCGGTCGAGTGATGGGTAACGACACGGCTGACATCAAGGTCAGCGTTTGGATCAACGAAGAGCGGATGGCGGCACTGGAGAAAGCCGGTATGGCCGATTTGGCAGAAGAAGAATTCGCCGGAATGAAGCGGCTGTCGATCACGATGACCGAAGAGCAGAAGGATGACCTGCTCAGCCGGTATCCAGCGGCCAAATACGACTCTTCCACCACGCGCTCCGTCGAACTGCTGCCGAAGCAGGTAAAGGACAAATTGCTGGCGCTTTCCATGAGGATGCGGTCGACTGGCCCGGATGTCCTGGAACGCTTCCTTCAGGACGCCTGACGCAATTCGGTCAGCCGTGGCGCCACAGCGGGTGGTGGCCGGTGGCTTCAGCTGGAGACATCGTTGGAGTTGCCTGGCAATCTCCTGTGTTTCGACATTTCATGTCAAGGATTGCCCGGCTCAGGGTTGATGCGTCGGCGGGACACGCTATAGGCTGCTGAGGTAACTCCGGCGGTGGGGCTCGCCGAAACCGCTCGTCTATAGACGGCCAACAGTCCCTGCGGAACGGTTCAGGATGTGGCTGGCCAGTTGTGCAGCCACGTGTGAAGCAGGGAAGAGCGGTGGCCGTTGATATTTCGTCTATTTTGTTCTGTCGGCTACGTACGCCGATCGCATGCAAACCCCTGGGATGTACGCCTCTGGTCTGGAGCACAGGCCAGATCCTGTCGTGGAATCGTTGAACAGGAAGCGATTTACGGCCGTCGCGCACGTCGACCCGATGCCAGCATCATTCGTCAAGGTCGTTAGTGAAGGGTAACTGCCACATGGGACGTAGCCATCGCATCCTCGAATGGAATCCCGAAGACGTCGCGGCGTGGGAGGGTGGCAACAACCGCATCGCCCGGCGCAACCTGATCTGGCAGATCGTGAACGTGCACATCGCGTTCTCGGTCTGGTACCTGTGGTCGGTCATGGTGCTGTTCATGCCGCAGTCCGTCTACGGTTTTTCCCCTGGCGACAAACTGTTGCTGGGCGCCACCGCATCACTAGTCGGGGCGGTGGCACGCATTCCGTATGCGATGGCCGCCAATTGGTTCGGCGGCCGCAACTGGACGATATTTTCGTCATCGGTGCTGTTGGTCCCCACTGTGGGGACCATGGTTTTGCTGGCCCATCCCGGGCTGCCGTTGGGGCCGTATCTGGTGTGCGCGGCGCTGACCGGGTTGGGCGGCGGCAACTATTCGGCGTCGCTGGCCAAGGTTGACGGCTTGTACCCGCAGCGGCTCAAGGGTTTTGCGCTGGGTCTGACCGGCGGGATCGCCAACTTGGGGTCGGCGTCGATCCAGGCGGTCGGACTGGTGGTGCTGGCCACTGCGGGCCACGAAGCGCCGTATGTGGTGTGCGCGATCTATCTGGTGCTGCTGTCGATCGGCGGTGTGGGCGCAGCGCTGTTCATGGACAACATCGTCGCTCACCGCGTCGGCATGTCGCTCGCCAACTTGAGATCGATTCTCACGGTGCCCGACTCATGGGGGATCTCATTTCTCTACCTGTGCGCCTCGGGCTCGTTCCTCGGTTTCGCATTCGCCTTCGGCGAGGTGTTGCAGCACAACTTCGTCGCCGGTGGGGAAAGCCACGCCCAGGCGTCGCTGCATGCCGCCGAGGTCGCCTTCATCGGACCGCTGCTCGGATCGTTCGCGCGGGTGGTCGGCGGTCACTTGAGCGATCGGTTCGGCGGCGGCCGGGTGACCGTGAGCGTCTTCGCCGCCTCCATCGTGGCCGGTGGCTACCTGGTTGCCGTCAGCACGCGCGACGATCACATCCGCGGCCCGGGAAATCCTGTGACGCTGTCGACGACGATCGGCTACATTATCGGATTCCTTGCCCTGTTCGTCTTTTCCGGCGCGGCGAAAGGGGCGGTCTACAAACTGATCCCGTCGGTCTTCGAGTTGCGCAGCCGCATGCTGGGCATCGGCGGCGATGCCGAACGCCAGAACTGGGCCCGGGTTCGGTCGGGCACGCTGATCGGGTTCGCCGGCGCGTTCGGAGCGCTCGGCGGTGTGGGGATCAACATGGCGTTGCGACAGTCCTATGCGAGCACCGGAACCGAGACGCCGGCGTTCTGGATCTTTCTGATGTGCTACATCGGCGCCACGTTACTGGCCTGGGTGCGGTACGTGCGGCCGCAGCACACGTCGTGGCCACCTACGGCCGCACCGCCCGGTCGGGCGGTGCGGGGGAAGGCTGCGGCAAGCTGGTGAACCGAAAAATGCGCGCGACCACGAAGCAACCCAGGACGAGGCGGTGAAGGACGTTATGAACGATTCGGTGGCCGAGACTCTCGCAGACCAATACCTCGAGCAGGTGATCGCTATCGCGGTGGACGCCGGGAAACTGATTCTCCAGCATCGACGACACCCGGATGTCGCGGAAAAAGGTGATCACGGCGCTGACAGTTCGCCCGTCACCGACGCAGACCTGGCGTCGAACCGGTACATCGCCGAACACCTCACGGAGCTGACCCCGCAGATCCCGATCATCTCCGAAGAGGCCACACTGCCCGACTACGAGACCAGAAAACAGTGGCGACGCTTCTGGCTGGTGGATCCGCTGGACGGCACCAAGGAATTCGTCAGTGGCAGCGACGAGTTCACCGTCAACATCGGGTTGATCGAAAATCTGGAACCCGTGCTGGGGGTGATTTATACCCCCGCGAAAGATCTCTTGTACTACGCAGCACAAGGGCACGGCAGCTGGAAACGCGACGGCACCAACTCACCCGTGCGGATCTTTTCGTCGGTGCCGGACCTGAGCAAGGGGCTCACCGTCGTGGAGAGCAAGTCTCACCCGTCTGCGGAGCTGGAGAACTATTTGAAGGATCTGCCCGTGCGCGAACGGATCACCGCGGGCAGCTCACTGAAGTTCTGCTGGGTCGCCGAAGGGCTCGCCGACATCTACCCCCGGCTCAACCCGACGATGGAATGGGATGTCGCCGCCGGAGATGCCATCTACCGCAACTCGGGGCGCCATGGGCAGCGCCGATCGTCGCTGACCTACAACAAACCCACCCTAAAAAACGACAGCTTCGTCATCGGCTTCAAGTAAATGCGCGTCTTTAACGTTGGAAGGGATTGATCGATGGATTTGAATATCACCTGGCACGAACATAGCGTCAGTCGCGATGACCGCGAGCGTCTCAACGGCCACAAAGGGTGTGTGATCTGGTTTACCGGGCTGAGCGGCTCCGGCAAGAGCACGGTGGCGAACCTGGTGGACCGCAAGCTCTATGAGCGGGGCGTGCGTGGCTATGTCCTCGACGGTGACAACGTGCGCTACGGGCTCAACGCCGGTCCGGCTATCCTGGAGAAAACTCACGGCAAGGAGTTCGCCCAGCGCTTCGGGCTGGGGTTTTCCGCCCAGGACCGCGAGGAGAACATCCGGCGTATCGGTGCGGTGGCCAAATTGTTCTGCGAGGACGGCATTGTGACGTTGACCGGTTTTATCAGCCCGTACCGGCGTGATCGCGACCGGGTGCGCGCCACCATGGCCGAGGGCGATTTCATCGAGATCTTCGTCGACACTCCGCTCGAGGTCTGTGAACAGCGTGACCCCAAGGGGCTCTACAAGAAAGCCAGGGCCGGTGAAATCAAGGGTTTCACCGGGATCGACGATCCCTACGAACCCCCGGAGAACCCCGAGGTCAGGCTCGACGGTCAAAAATATCCCGATGCACTGGCCGACCAGGTGGTTTCCTACCTGGAGCAGGTGGGCATTTTGCCTGCGGACGAAAAGTCAGTGGACGGGAAGGCTCAATTATTTTCTGGAAGAAAGGGCTGACACTACGAAGTTCTTTCGGCCGCATTAGTTTTCGAATTTTCTGGCTAATTTCCGTCTGTAGGATAAGCGTTCTTAACGGGCGACCATAGAGAAAGGTAAATGGCGTGACGAAACAACTCATCCGGCCGTCGCGGGTGCTGCGGGATTATCTGTCCAACTCGATGGTGTGGGAAGATTTCCTGGCCCAGGGCGGCTTCGTCGACGGCGATATCGTCGTGGCGGATCCGTTCAAGGCCGGCACCACCTGGACCCAGCGGATCATCCAGCAAATACTGCACAACGGTGACGAGAAGGAGGACGGGCTCTCGGATACCTCGCCGTGGCTCGATTCCAGCTGGGGGGACCACGCCCAGATGCTGCACGTGCTCAACGATCAGCGCGACGCCGGGGTGCGGCGGGTGATCAAATCGCACCTGCCCGCCGACGCCCTGCCGATCGCCGCCGAAGCCCGGTATGTGTTCGTCGGCAGGAACGGCAAAGACCTGGGGCTGAGCTTTCACAACTATTTGAAGAACTTTTCCGAGTCGACGATGTCGACGATCAACCAAATTCACGCCCAGTGGTGTGATGACCACGTTGACCTGGTGATTCCTGAAGACAAGCAGCAGTTCTTCGATTGGTGGCTTGACACCGACGGGGGTGGGTGCTGCGACTTGTTCGACGTGACGAAGTCATGGTGGCGACTGCGCAACGAACCCAACGTGCTGCTGGTGCACTATCAACAGCTCAAAGACGACTTGGCGGGTCAGATCGCCCGGCTCGCGAAATTCTTGTCGATCGATCCCGCGTCACTGCGCATGGACGCCATCGTCGAACACTGCTCGTTCGAGCACATGAGCGGGCGGGCCGACAAGATGGCACCGTTCGGTGGAAGCCACATGACCGACTCCAAGGCCTTCTTCCACAAGGGGCCCAAACGCGATTATCGCACCGAGCTTACTGCCGGGCAGATCGAGCGCTTCGACCGCATCGCGCTGGAAAAGCTGGGCGCGGACTGCGCGCACTGGTTGGAAACGGGTGAAACCCCCCCGGGATCTTGAGGTACCAAGACGCCGGGCGCGGTCCGACGTCGTCGAGCAAAATGCCGTAGCGTAAAACGCCGGTGTCGATGTCTGAAGGCCGAGCCCTGCCGGGTGCCGATCGCCGCCGTATGGACGCCCTTGCCCTGGTGTATGTGATGGCCAACGCGGCGGCAGCGCAATCCAGCGGCGGAAGCTACCTGCTGTTTCCCGGACTTGCGGCACTTGCCCACGATACATTGACGCGGCCGTGGGGAAAATGGGCGAGCCAGCCCGGACGTCTTGTCGTAACACCGGTGTTGGGCGCTGCCATCGGTACAGTGATCACCCGAGAATTTCGTTACGGTGTGCTGGCCCTGCTATTTTCGGTTAGCGCCTGTGTGCTGCTTATCGCTGTGCTCCGGTCGAATATCGGACCCGCGATTGCCGCCGGGACGCTGCCGCTCGTCCTGGGAATCCAGAGCTGGCTCTATCCCGTCTCGATAGCTCTCGGCCTGGTCGCTCTGGTCGGCATTGTAGTGCCATGGAAGAAGCGTTATCGGCGCAAATATGAAGACACGTCGGCGGTTTCGGTATCCGACCTCGACGATCACCTGGAAGCGCCACCGACCGGAGTTAGGGGGATCGCACCGTTTTTCCTTTTTGTGACGGTGATGGCTTCGAGCGCTATGTTGTCGGGATTCCGGCTTATCCTGGTTCCCCCGCTCATTGTCATGGGCTACGAGATGTTCGCCCATCCCGCGTCATGTGCATGGACTGGAAAGCCGCTGTCTCTTCCTGTCGCGTGTTTGCTGACATCAACGGGAGGATGGCTCGCGGTCAGCCAATTCGGAAAGGGCGCAATCGCAGCCGGATGCGCGATGGTAGTCGGCATCGTGGTGCTGCGGGCCCTGAAACTTCACCTGCCGCCTGCGCTGTCGATCGGCCTGCTGCCGCTCGTCATCGATTCACCCGACATTGGTTATCCCATCTCGGTGAGTATCGGAGCAGCAGCCCTGACAGTGGCCTTTCTGCTGTATCGGCGGTGGATCATCGGCCGGTGCCGCGCCGGCGAGCGTCGGTAACAGTTTCTGCGCTTTGCGGCGGGCACTCGGCTGGGCGGATCGCTGCGCGGCGGGCATCCGGTGATCTTTCGAGCACAGGTCGGCTGTGACATCCGGCTTGTCCTTTTGAGTTCATAGAACCTGGTTCGGCTGTGCTTGCGTCGGTTTCATCCTGGAGTTACCGCTTTTGACGTGCACCGCATGGGTGCCGGGTTTTTTCCGCAGTTCGGCCAGCAGAGCATCGAGGTGCTCGGAGTCGGTGTGCCAGTGCTGGACGCTGTCCGGCTTCGCGGCCATTTCGGCCACCAGACGTTGCAAGCTTCCGGGAGAGTCGCCGTCTTTGAGCTTTTTGCGCGCGGCGCCGCGGTGTTTGCCATCGGCACCAGAAGCTGCGCGGGGAACCATGGCACCCAGCGCGCCGCCGGCGATGCCGGTCACGGCCATCGCCCCGTAGAGGCTGCCCTCGCTGACTGCGGCCGCCGAGACGGCACCCGCCGAGGTGCCCGACAACACCGCGGCGACCGTCCTGACTGCCGGAGTGGCCGCGGCCCAGCTTGACGGAACCGGCAGCGCGCCAACGAAACCAGCCTTGCCAACTCCCGCCGACACCACGCCAAGCGCACTCGGCGATCCCGATGCAGGCGGACCTGAACCGAGGCCGGCCGCCAGACTTGACCCCGCACCCACCGCGATATCCGAGAGGTGCCGCGCCGGGATCACCAAGGCCATGATGGTATTGATCAGGGCGGTGTGAGCCGGCAGGATAACTTGGCCTAAAGCATCGAAATTCGCCGCGGCCGTCGCCAGTGGGGAGGAATCGAGGCTGCTGAGCACATTCGTCAGCGCCGTAAGCGGCGAGGCCGAAGTGGTGACCGAAGCCGGCGCGGCCAGAGTTTGCATCGCGCTCGGGATCGCCGACATCCACTGTGCCAAGACCGACTGGGTGTTGGCGGCCGAGGCGCTCGTGGCGCGGGCCACCGCGACGGCTTGGTTTGTTGCCGCGGTGGGGTTGGTGTTGCGCGGCGGCGGGTCGAACGGCGTCACCGCCGAAGCGGCCGCGGATTGCGCAGCGTAGCCATACATCGCGGCGGCATCTTGGGCCCACATGCTGGCATAGTGGGCTTCGGTGGCCGCGATCGCGGCGGTGTTTTGACCGAAGATGTTGGTCGCCACCAGCGCCGCGAAACGTGCGCGGTTCGCGGCGATCACCGGCGGCGGCACCGTAGCGGCAAACGCGTTCTCGTAGGCGGCGGCCGCGGCCCTGGCCTGGCTGGCGGTTTGTTCGGCTCGCACGGCAGTGGTGGTCAGCCACGCTGCATACGGGGCCGCCGCGGCGGCCATGGTCGCCGCGGACGGACCCAGCCACGCAGTGCTCAGCCCGGCGATCACCGACGAATAGGTGGCCGAGGTCGAGCGCAGTTCGGCGGCGATTCGGTCCCAGGCCGCCGCGGCGGCCAGCATCGGCTCCGACCCCGCACCGGTGTACATGCGAGCCGAGTTGATCTCCGGCGGTAACGCTCCATAGTCCATCGCTACACTCCTTGTCTGATCGCGACCGCGTGGGCCGATCCGATGCCGTGGGTGATTGGCGTCTTTCCCGCGCCGGTCATGCGTCGGCCTCGGGTATCACAAAGATGTTCACCGTGGTGGCGACGTCGCCGACAGCGGCAGAGCCCCCCGCGCCCGCCGAGTAGGAAGCGCTACCGCCGGTTCCGACCATGGCGCGTCCGGCCAGACCCGACAGGGCCATATTGCCGAACAGGCCGCCCTGGCCGTCTGCCGCCAGCGCCGCCGACGCGACAGGGCTGCTTTGCGGCAGCATCGCGGCGGCCGACTGGATCGCCGGGGCGGCCGACGCCCAGCCTTGCGGCACTGATAGCCCCCCGATCAGGCCGGCGCGGCCCACACCGGCCGATATGCCGCTCAAGCCGGCCGAGCCCATCACCGGGGTTCCCCAACCCAGAGCGCTCTGCAGCAAGCCGCCGCCGGCCGCGGCCGGTAGCGCGGATACCTGCTCGGCCGCGCTGGTCAGGTTCGCCCCGGCCTGGGACACCAGGTAACTTTGTACTCCGAGGAGTTCAGCAGTTCCGGGTGTGCCGTACAACGACAGCGGCGCCAACGGCCCGGTGAGGAAGCTGTCAAGTGCCGAGAGCGGCGACGACGGGTCAACCGGTGCGGTGGACGCGGCCGACGACAGCGGTGCTGCCAGGCTTTGCAGCGCCTGCGGCACCGCGGACATCACCTGCGGTAGCGCCTGTGTATGCGGGCCGGACGCTGTGCTCACGGCCTGCGCGACCGCGATGGTTTGTCCCGCCGCCCCGGCCGGGCCGGTGGTTCGTGGTGGTGAACTGAACGGCGCCACGTGCGCGGCGGTGGCCGAGGAGCCCGCATAGCCGTACATGGCGCCCGCGTCCTGGGCCCACATTTCGGCGTACTGCGCCTCGGTAGCCATGATCGCCGGGATGTTTTGACCGAAAAAGTTCGTCGCGATGAGCGCCGTCAACTGGGCTCGGTTAGCCGCGACCACCGGCGGGGGTACGGTCGCCGCGAACGCGGTCTCGTAGGCGGCCGCGGCCGCCCGGGCCTGCATAGCGGTTCCTTCGGCCTGGGCAGCGGTGGCGCGCAGCCATGCCGTAAACGGTGCGGCCGCCGCCGTCATTGTCGCCGACGAGCGACCGCGCCACTGGGTGGTTAACCCCGACACCACCGACTCGTAGGCCGCCGCGGTGTGATGCAGCTGAGCGGCCAACCCATCCCAGGCTGCCGCGGCCGCGAGCATCGGCCCCGATCCTGGGCCGGCATACATTCGACCGGAGTTGATCTCCGGTGGCAACAGGCCGAAATCCATCTCCTAATAGCCTCCTGATCCGCTATGAGCTGCTGTCGCATTGGGTAGCCATGGTCGCCACACTCATACGCCGGTGTCGAGATCGCGCCGCGAGTACAACCCGTGACCTCCCCCTAAGGTTCCCGACTGCTGCCCTTGCCAGAATTGCGGCGCCGGGCTTCCGGGGTCTTGCGCCTGATCCTGACGACCCAGCGGTCGCGCATTTGCCATTGTCCGCGTCACGGTTGCGCTCGGCCTGATTTCGGCAAATTTTGGTGCGTGTTGTCCGGCGATGCTCCTGTAGCGACGGTCTCGCCGAGATCGTAGAGAAGCAGATCAAGGCGGCGAGCTCCTGCGTTGTCCGATGCACGCGGGTAGTCGGGCAATGGCCTTGCCGTGGACGAAGTCCGCTATGGGCCAACTGGTTTAGGTGGCCTGGCCGTCGGTCGGCACTTAACCTCGCCCTGATCTGACACCTCATACTCGAGAATTTTTGTGCCGCAGTGATGGACAGCACGCAGGTCAGGAAGTCACCGACGGACACGGCGTGACGGCCGCCAAAACCGACTAGTTTGGGATCAATCAGTGATTGTTGGCGCGAAACCTTTCGAAGGATCGTTGTACCTCAGCTTCTGCCGATTCGCGATTGACCCAGTCGGCCGCCTTGACGTACTTGCCTGGTTCCAGGTCCTTGTAGTGCACGAAGAAATGTTTGATGGCATCCAATTCAAACGACGGTACGTCGCCGATGTCTGCGATGTGGTCCCATCGTGGGTCGGCGGTCGGCACGCACAGAACTTTGTCATCACCGCCGGCCTCGTCGGTCATCTGGAACATGCCTATCGGCCGCGAAGCAATCGTGACCCCCGGAAAAACCGGTTCGGGTAGCAGCACCAGAGCATCGAGCGGGTCACCGTCCTCGCCGAGACTGTCTTCGATGAAACCGTAATCTGCCGGATATCCCATCGAGGTGTACAGGTAGCGGTCGAGTCGAATGCGGCCAGTGTCGTGGTCGGCCTGGTATTTGTTGCGCTGTCCCCTGGGGATCTCGATGGTCACATCGAATTCCATTTCGCGGCTCCTTCCGTTGTCGTCGGCAATCCGACGTGGGTGACACCTCGCGACAGACGCTGTGGTGGGCGTGATCGCGGTCGGTTCGGTCATCGCGCGTGCCCAGGTCGATTTCCTACGCTGGTGGGCAAGGAGTGGGCACACGGCAGCTGGATCGATCGCACATCACCTGCGACTCCTCTGTTCGCAGGTGCCATCAGCCTGGTTGGCGGTTCAGGGCGAGCACCATCGCCACTGTCAGTCAATCAGCAGCAATCGGCATCGGTCAAGCGCGCGGCACCTGGGTCGTACCCGCCGCACATCGCAGTGTGGCCGTCGTGGTCACGGTTTGCGTTCACAATCGGGGCTGTGAGCGCGACGGTGTCATGGGTGCTGCCGATTGTCCGGTTCGGCGGCTGATCTTGATCAGGTCGTGAGTCCGGACGCGGTGTCCGGCCCAGGTAGGAAAACGATGGCGGCAATACCTTTGCGACCTTTGCGGGGCATCAAGACACCCCGAAGTTTCAGGTCGAAGCAGTTAGCGAGCTTCGGCTCTAAGCCTGAATCCGTGGACCGGTAATTTCGTGCCATCGGTGGGCCGATTCTGCA
>NZ_VYIK01000389.1 GCF_008709575.1 Mycobacterium sp. | reverse complement strand
ACCCGAGGGCACCGATCCCAGATAGAAAAGTCTCCGGGAAAACGGGGGAGGTCCACGTTGCGGTTCCTCGACGGCCCCCACGGCGCCCTGCTGCTCGGGCCCGTCGGGGTCGGCAAAACACACCTGGCCACCACGCTGGGTCACATCGCCGTACGCCGACGCATCCCCACCCTGATGCTGCGCGCTGATGCAATGTTCAAGCGGCTCAAAGCATCCCGGCTCGACAACAGCACCGAAGCCGAGATGCGCCGCCTGGCCCAAATCCGGCTGCTGATCATCGACGACTTCGCCCTACAGCCCATGGACGCCACCGCGACCGCCGACTTCTACGAGCTCGTCGTGGCCCGCCACCAACGAGCCTCGACTGTGCTGACCTCCAACCGCAGCCCCGATGAATGGCTGGCCATCATGACTGACCCACTGCTGGCCCAGTCCGCCGTCGACCGGCTCACCTCAACTGCCCACGAACTCGTCATCGAAGGCCAGTCCTACCGCCGCCGCCAAAAGCCCTCGGTTGACACCAGCCCAGCGACCGCCGATCATCCCCAATGAGCCAAACAGGTGGTCCATAGATACTGGCCAACCGGTGGTCCCATCCACCTGGCAAATGACACAACGCTGGAAGGACGTGTGGGCGGCTGGACAGGGCTTGCATACCACGCGCGAGA
>NZ_VYIK01000388.1 GCF_008709575.1 Mycobacterium sp. | reverse complement strand
CCGGCGTCGACCCGGCGGTCCCGGACGGGCTACGCGCGGTGCGGTTCCAGCGGGCGCTGGGCCTGTGGCCGATCTACGAGGAGGTCGTGACCCACCAGCCGCCCCGGTTGATCGAATACCGCACGATCCGCGGCCCGGTCCGCAATCATCTCGGCCGTCTGGAGTTGTCCCCTGCCTCGGCCGGCACCCGGCTGGTCTACCTGATCACCTTCGACACGCCGTTCGGCTTGCCCGGCCGGTTGCTGGCAGCCGGCTTGGCGGCAACCTGGCGGCATTGGAGCCTGCCCCGGCTGCGACGCCGTTGTGCACTCCCCGCGCACCCGGCCGCGCCGACCGAGACGAAATTCCGTTCTTTGAGTTAATCCGACGAATCGCCGTCCAACAGGCCACATTTACTCACAATTCGTACTCACCAATCGCCGCACAGTTGCGAACGTCGGCGAACGTGTTGATGTTGATCGCCTGCTCGAGGGCCGCGAATGGGTTCGGGCCAGCGGAATCGATGCCGGCGAACCGGCCCTGCGTCGTAATCGGCGTGAAACTTACCGAGGTACCAGGCTGAGCAGCACGTCGGGCCCGATCCGCTCGACGCCGTCGAACCGCCAGCGCAGCGCCCGCGCGATGCTGGGCACCGCGACGTCGTCGACCGCGGTGACCGGCCCGCCCAGCAG
>NZ_VYIK01000387.1 GCF_008709575.1 Mycobacterium sp. | reverse complement strand
GCCACCGCGCCCGATCCACCATCGCCAGCCAGCTCTACAACGCCAAAGAGCCGATGACGCTGTTCGAGCTGCAGGCCTGGCTGGGACATCGCACGCCGAACACCACCCAGCACTACGCCAAGATCACCCCGAATACGTTGTCCAAGGCCTACTCCGAGGCCGGATATTTCGCCCGCAACGTCCGCGCGATCGAGGTCCTCGTCGACCGCGACGCCGTCACCTCCGGAGCGGCCGCGGCAGGCGAACCCTGGCAACACTACGACCTCGGCCACGGCTGGTGCACCTACAGCTTCTTCGAGCAGTGTCCTCACCGGATGGCTTGCGCCCGTTGCGATTTCTACACCCCCAAGGGATCGACCAAAGCCCAGATCCTCGAAGCCAAGGACAACTTGCAGCGCATGCGCGCCACCATCCCGCTCTCCGACGAAGAACGCGCCGCCGTCGACGACGGCCACGCCGCCCTGGACGCCCTCCTCAACCGACTTGCCGATGTGCCCACCCCCGCCGGGCCAACACCACACCAGATCGGAACCCGGCCCACCCCAACGATGCTGCCTATCACCCCAGTTCACCAGGGAAAATAGCTGCGCTCGAACAAACTTTCAAATTCCACAGAATGGCTTCGGTCCTGGACCTGTGCGGGCGACGTTTGCTGGCTTGCCCGATCTCGGA
>NZ_VYIK01000386.1 GCF_008709575.1 Mycobacterium sp. | reverse complement strand
ACCATCGATGTCGGCTCCCAGCCGTTCGGGGTGGCGGTGGCCCCCGAGAGTGTCCCCGGCGCCGGGGATGTCTACGTCGCCAACGATCTCAGCAAGACGGTGTCGGTGCTGGGGTGGACGTCGTAGAGCCGTCGCGGTGACGGTGGCGGCGCGGTGAGTGGTCGAACGCGACAAGGTGAGAGCCTGTTCGCACCTGGTCGGGTGGGCTGCTCGACGAGGGCTGGTGGCGCGCCGGCGCCCACCCGTGGATGGGGTGGCGCGTCTGAGGCGGCGTGGTGCAGGTTGCGGGTCATGATGGTGACGGCGGCCGGCGCCAGGACGCCTTGGTGGTGGCCGGGGCGGTGTTGGTGGTCGCCGAGCACGCGGCGATGACCCAGCAAACCGCTTGAAGCTGCGTTCCGCCGGCGCGGTGGCACCGTGAACCCAGTCGTGTTGTTGCGGTGTTGGCTGGTTTGGGCGGTACGTGCCAGAACAGGTTCCGCCGATTCGGCCAGACGTCGCGGGTAGCCGCCGCCGACGCGCACCAGCGAGATCATGCACAAGCGTCCCCGCAGCGCGACCGGGCGCCGAAACGCGGCGTCGGGGTGCCGCATCTAGGCTGCGGTGACGACCACCACCCGCGGCGGGCCCAGCCGGTCCACCACGATATCTCGGTGTCAACCGTTGTGATATT
>NZ_VYIK01000385.1:431-673 GCF_008709575.1 Mycobacterium sp. | reverse complement strand
TGCCCTCGCGTAATCCTCGGCGTTGTTCACGGGCAGGGCCTCGAGCAGCCCGCAAAGGTTGCTGCTCACCAGGCAGTAGTCGTGAAACGAGAACACGGTGCCGGTGGCGTCGACCGTGCCCAGGTGGGTGGGCAGCCCGTAGTCGAAGATGACGTTGGGTTCGTAGAAGATCGGTGTGGTCGGGTCGACGGCCCGAATCGCCGAGGCCACCTGGTCGTAGAACGGGGTCAGGTCCTGCGCGT
>NZ_VYIK01000385.1:0-333 GCF_008709575.1 Mycobacterium sp. | reverse complement strand
ACCACGTCGGGGTTGCCGTCGAAGTAGGCCGCGACAGCCTCCCACATCTGCGCGTAATCATTCTCCAGCCCAACACCGTTCGGTGCTGCAGCGTTGGACCAGAACGCATCCCAGGCGTGATTCTCCGCGGGATCGATGAGGTAGGTCAACGGGAAGCCCGCTTCGTGGTTGGGCAGCCCGCCGGTCAGCACCGCCCACGTCGGCGCACCATCTGCACCGAAATAGGCGCTGTAGAGGTCCTGGTGCATGTCGAGAATGCTGTAGATGCCGTGGCTGGCCAGGGTCTGCACGGTCTGCTCGAGCGAGGCGAGGTAGGCGTAGTCGATGACACCG
>NZ_VYIK01000384.1 GCF_008709575.1 Mycobacterium sp. | reverse complement strand
CCGGGTCTATCCGCAGCACCCACATATCGATGCGTTCAAGGAGTTTGGGCTCAGACAGCCTTCCCCACTTCGGCGCATGCCTGGCGATCGCGGCGTCCAGCTCGGCGACCAACCGGGGGTCCTCGACCAGCTCGGTGCGGCACACCACCGCGGCCATCAACCGAAAATCAATGGCTCCGGCGGCGAAAACCGCAGCGACCCGGGGGAGCCGCTATCGCAACGTGATCGCAACCGCCCACGGGCGCGACCCCGGGTGATCCCCAACGTCGCGGAAACCTCGGCGACCACATCCTCATGCCCGTCGATGGCCCAGTTGATCCGGTCGGCATCGTCTTCGGGTGCCCGCCGCGCGTACAGCTCGCCACTGGACGCCAATTCCCGCGCGCACAGCGCGTTCTGCCCCCGCGCTGCCGAAGTGATCCTATCGACCACTGCCGCGTCGTCGATATCCGCGCAGTCGACTGCGGCGTACGGTGATGCTTCATAATCGCACACAGTTTCGATATTAGACGGCCCCACGACGGCCGCTCGTGTTATCCACAGGTCATCCACACGCTGGGCCTGTGGGTGTCAGCGGCGCGCCAATGCGGTCGCCCGGTCGGCGGCTTGCCGAATCGGCCCGCGCCACAGGTCGCCGTGGCCGGGGGCCAGGACCTCGGTGTCCAGCAGCGTC
>NZ_VYIK01000383.1 GCF_008709575.1 Mycobacterium sp. | reverse complement strand
GCTGGCAGCCTCCTCCAGCCGACGCTTCGACGCCGCGTCGACGCGCAGCTGTAGACGCTCATCTTTCATGGTGGCCATGTACTCACAGTGGCAGTACGTGGGTGTTTAGTCAAGCGTAGCCCGAACCGGCGAGCGGCCAGGGATATCGATCACGGTCACGCAAAACCACCTCTGACCTGCGCCGCGAGAAATTTCTTCCGGCCGATGGACGGTCGATGGCCCAACCGCCCCGGATAGGGGCCACGATCACACCCGTGGGCGGCGACAACGGCGGATCTTGAGTCAAACGTCCGATTATTCCTCCAAGGCCAACCCGCAACTCAGTAAATTGTCCATACACGACTGCGACGAGGGGGTGTCTCACCGGTGAAGGACGGCCGCTGGGTCACGATCGCCGACTCGCAGTTCCCGCACGAAAAGCGGGGCCTAGAAGCCATCAAACGGGCGCTTCCCGATGCTCCCCCGTTTCGCGCCTGGGCCAACTTCGAGTTCCGCGACAATCGTGGCCGCTGGCACGAGGTCGACCTGCTGGTTTTGGCGCGCGACATGCTCTACCTGATCGAGCTCAAGCATTACCGCGGCATCCTGCGCGGCAACGATCACGTGTGGATGCGCGACGGGCACCGAGCTGAAGACTCACCGCTGCTGCTGGCCCGACGCAAGGCCCAGTACTTC
>NZ_VYIK01000382.1 GCF_008709575.1 Mycobacterium sp. | reverse complement strand
CGCCTTGCCGCCCATGGACGCATTCGGCGCACTGGTGTTCCAGATAATCGGCCAACAGCTGTCTGTTCGTGCGACCCGACGCATCCTCGATCGGTTGATGGGGATCTTCGGCGGCGCACTGCCGACCCCGGAAGCCTTGCTGGCCGTTGCGCCTGAGGAACTGGCGAAGGCAGGAATATCGCGCCGCAAGATCGCGACCCTGCGCGACGTCGCCGAGCACTTCAGCGACGGTCGATGGCGCGACGACGAACTTCGCCGGCTTTCTGACCGTGAAATAGAAGACCTGCTGACGACGGTCCCGGGAATCGGCCCGTGGACCGTACACGGGATGTTGATCATCGCCTTCGACCGACCCGACGTCATCCTTCCGGGTGATCTCGCTCTTCGCAAAGCGATCCAACGCGTCTACCGCGTCGACCACTTGCCCACTCAAGCCGAAGTCCTTGCCCTGGCGGAACGTTGGCGTCCATGGCGCAGCCTGGCGACCGCATATCTGTTTCAGGCCGCGTTCGAAGCTGGCTCGTGACCGGCTTGGGCGGGTACTTGGGGCGGCCCTGCACGATTCAGCGGGGCAGACCCAGCAGCCGTTCGGCGGCCAGCGTGAGCAGGATCTGCTCGGTGCCGCCGGCGATCGTCAGGCAACGGGTGTTGAGGAAGTCGTGCACGGTGCGGTCCT
>NZ_VYIK01000381.1 GCF_008709575.1 Mycobacterium sp. | reverse complement strand
TGGCGCAGAAACGCCTGCTCGGTCTCGGTCGCGGCGGCGAACAACCCGGCGACCAGGTCGGTGCGCCGCGCCTGCGCGCCCTTACCGCAGACCGCCTTGATCGACGACAGGGCGGCGTCGACCGCGCCGACCCTCAGCGTCGGCTGCGCCGCCGCGGGTGGTAGCGAGCGCAAAGTGGCCCAGCCGACACCGATTTGACGTTGCGGCAACTCACCGGAAAGCCACGCAACCACGACCGCGACCAGCTCGGAATCCGGGGCGGCCCGGCTCAGCAGCCCGGCGATCCGCGCGATTTTGGCCCCCCGTGACGTGGCACCCGCTACCTGCACCGAGGTAGCCGCCACATCGATGAGCAACACAGACCAGCATTACACGCCTGGCCGGCAGGGTCACGCACGGTCGCGGTAACGTGCACGCGTGCGGGGGACGCGCACCGCAGTACGGGGCAGCCGGGCAACCGGAGTCGGTCACCCGAGGAGGTTTGGATGCAGATCAACGGCAAGAAGGTGATCGTCGTCGGCGGCGCCTCGGGGATGGGTCGCGCCAGCGCTGAACTGCTCGCCGAGCGCGGCGCCAGTGTGGCGATACTCGACCGCGAGGCTTCCGACGGCAAGGACGTCGCCGCGAGCCTCACAGGTGGGCGCGGTTTGTTCTACCCGGCCGATGTCACCGACTTC
>NZ_VYIK01000380.1 GCF_008709575.1 Mycobacterium sp. | reverse complement strand
GTCACACCTTTAACTTACAGACCCCACCCGCAGCGTTGCGCGAACAGCTGCCCGGCCTCTACAACGACCGCCTCCTGACGGCATGTGAAGAACTTCCAGAGCCCGAAATGCTCACCAACACAGTCGATGCCACGATCCTGGCGATCAAGACCCTGGCCAAGCGCTGCCGCGAACTCGACACCGAAGCCCAGCGGCTCGCCCAGCACCTCGACGCATCACCGCCACCGCGGCCCCACGGTTGCGTGCCGTCTACGGCGTCGGTCCCGACACCGCCGCCACCATTCTGGCCGCGATCGGCGACAACCCCGAACGGATCAGCAGCGACGCCGCGTTCGCCAAACTCTGCGGGGCCAGCCCGCTGGAAGCCTCCAGCGGCAAAACCGTGCGACACCGACTCAACCGGGGCGGCAACCGCGACGCCAACCGAGCCCTGCACGTCATCCTGGTCGTCCGCCTGCGCCGCCACCAACCCACCCGCGACTACCTGACCAGACGCCTCGCCGAAGGCAAGACGAAAAACGAGATCAAACGGTGCATCAAGCGCTACATCGCCCGCGAAATCTTCCACGCCATCCAGCCACCCAAAACAGCCGCGAAAACCGTTGCGCGAACATAGGAGCATCTGCTATCAAGTCGAGCTACGCGAGGGGTCACACGCCGGCCATCGAGTGGCCTCG
>NZ_VYIK01000037.1 GCF_008709575.1 Mycobacterium sp. | reverse complement strand
ATGCGTGAGGCACCAACCACCGCTTCGCGCTCACTTTTAGCTGAGGCACCTCGCACCTACGCGTAAAAGTTTCGACAAAGTCGCATACCCGGCTAAAGATCGGCCTGACCTTGCGCGTGTCCGGGCATTCGGCACACAGCATCACAGGCGTGATCCGAAGCCGGCACAGCCGGCTGCCCAGATGATATCAGCTAGAACCAGTTCCGCTTTCGGTCACCGTGATTTTCCGCGCCGTGGCACTGCGCGCCTTGGGCAGTTCGACCGTCAACACCCCGTGCGACAGCGCCGCGCTGACGTCACTGTCCCGGATTTCACCGGGAACCGTGACTCGATACTCGAACTTGCCGACGCGCCTGGTGCGTCGCCGCAACAGACCCTGGCGCTTGCGCTCTTTGAACTCGCCGGAGATGACCAATTCGTCGCCGGACAGCTCGACGTCGACGTCTTCCCGGCGTACCCCGGGAAGCTCGACTTCCACGACGTAACTGTCCTTGGTTTCGGTGACATCGGCTGCCGGCATCCAGGCATGATCGTCAGCCCAGCGCCAGCCGTCGAGTGCGGACTGCACGAGCCGGTCCATTTGGGCGTGCAGCTCGTCGAGTTCTCGCAACGGTCGCCATGCTTCAGGCTGGCTCCCGGAACGTCGCACGGGCAGTGTCATTGGTCCATCTCCTTATCGGTGTTGCGATGTTGACGACAAAGTGGCATGGGCGCGCCGGCCTGAAAAGACAGCCAGAAGCAGACACCGCCGAACCAGCTGCGCAGCACGCCCAGGAGAGCGTCGGACTGTCGCCTCAGCATCGCCGGTGATCCACCTGCCCAGCAAGACCATTGCACCAGCGCATAAGAAAAACAATTCAAAAAAGGGTCCCGCAATAAGGGGCACGGTCACTGCAAAAAACGGCGTCCAATTTGCGCAAGGCACCGCTATGAAATTCAGTGATGCGGTTCGCTCGGTAAAGTTCCGAAGCCCGATGCGCACCCATGAACATCGACCCTAAATCGCCCAGGCCAATCTGGATGTCCGGCGACCCGTCGTGCTCAGTGCATTTCCCGACACCGTCACGAGTCTGCAACAGGAAGCGTCCTCCCGCGACGCCGAGTGGGTCGGAGACCTCCAGTACAATCTCGGCATCAGCCAGGTAAACGCGGGAATTCAGCACCGCGGGCACGTTCATTATCCGCATCCAGAGGAAGTCGTAAACGCCTGTGGTCCGGGCACCAAGTTGGTCTTTGAGTTTGAGCCAAAGTGGATCGTCGACAGGGACCTCGACCGTTATATTGTCGAACACCTTCATTGCCACCAGCGTCGCGAGTAGCTCTGTATGCGCTTCGTTGGTTACTGGACAGAAGTCTTCGACAACCACGGACCCAAAAGGCCGACGATAAGCGTGTGGCGATGCTCCGGTCACTCGGTAGGTGAGAAAACCGTCGGGGTGGACTATAAAAGCAAGCGCCGATTTATTATCGCGCTGTGTTACCCGGTCTTCTAAAAAATCGGTCCACCACGCGCTGTCTCGGCTCAGCGCCCCGGGTGTCACGGCGGACCACCGATCATAGAGCTCGGGTAAAAGGCGTCTGGCCTCAGATACGTCTACCTCGCGTGCCCGGTTCGCACCGGGTTTAACCCGGAGCTCGGTAAAGCGCGGCTCGATGTCATACCGGCGAGCGTAGCTTGCCACACCGCCACCTAAGATCTCGTAAATCTTCGGATCAGTCGGAACACCACACAGTATGGGGTAACCGCGATCCTGAAGTATTCCGAAGCCCCGAAGACTGATCTGCTGCCAAATTTTCCTTCCTTTATGGGTCGCCGCGACTGCTATCATCGCCAGCCACGCCGCGTCGAGGGTGGCGCCACCCGGCACCGTGAGCCGCAACCGATAATAAAGAGATGTGCCCACCAGGAACGGCTGCTTCGGATCGGAGATGTCCTCGGCGACAAGAATATCCTCGGGGTTGACCCGGCGTTTCCACGCTCCGACATCTCCGGGGTCCACGGAAAGGCCGTAGACCCGGGCCTGATTTTCATAAACCGCCTGCAGGTCCTTGTCGGTTGCGTACCTTATTTTGATCGTGTCGTCTGTCGTGTCCATCAATTATCCAGGTCAGTTTCAGCAGCATGCTCGGCGCACCGACGGCGAATCCGCCGAAGCTCGTTGTGTGGGCGGTACCTCTACACTCCTAGATTGGAGCATACCCACCGAATCACCGTGCGATCCGCCGTCGGCGGCGAACGACCCGCAGCCTCAGATCTTGTGGCCGCAGGAAGGCCCGGATCCGGCAGCGGCGTGTTGGGCGGGATCTGCAGCGAAAGGATGCCCAGATGCTGCAAGCCATCACCCGACATGCCGTTGCCGCGCCTTGGCGCATCCTCGTGATCACCGTTTTCGGCATGCTCGCGGCGGCGGTCTTCGGTCTCCCGGTGGTCCACGACTTGTCGGCCGGCGGCTTTCAAGACCCGAGCTCGGAGTCGGCGCGGGCGACCGAACTGCTCAGGGACAAGTTCGCGCAAACCGATCAGAAGTTGCTGATTGTGGTCACCGACCCCGCCGGCGTGCAGAGCGAAAAGGCACGCCGGGTCGCCACCGACATCGTGCACAAGTTGAAGCAATCACCCTGGGTGCTCAATGTGTCATCGGCCTGGACCGCGTCGCCGCCGCAGTCCGCTGCCCGGTTCGTCAGCAAGGACAACAAATCAGGGTTGATCGCGGCGAACCTCAAGGGCGGGGAGAACGACGCTCAGAAGTACGCCAGCGCACTGTCAGCGGAACTGGCGCATGACCGCGACGGTGTCACGGTCCGCGCCGGTGGGATGGCGATGGCCTATGCCCAGATCAACCGACAAAACGAACGTGACCTGGTGCTGATGGAGGCGATCGCGATTCCGCTCAGCTTTGTGGTGCTGATCTGGATATTCCGCGGCCTGGTGGCCGCGGCGATACCGATTGCCCTGGGCGGGCTGGCGATCGTGGGCACGATGTCGGTATTGCGGCTGATCAGCTTCGTCAGTGACGTGTCGACATACGCACTGGACCTCAGCGTTGCCATGGGCCTCGCGCTGGCGATCGACTACAGCTTGCTGATCATCAGCCGCTACCGCGAGGAGCTTATCGAGGCCGGCGACCGCGAGCGGGCACTGTTTCGGACCATGGCCACCGCGGGGCGCACCGCACTCTTCTCGGCGACAACCGTCGGGTTGTCGATGGCGGTGTTGGCGGTCTTTCCGATGTACTTCTTGAAATCGGCCGCATACGCGATGGTCGCCACTGCGGTCATTGTCGCGACGGCGACCGTGGTGGTGACACCGGCGGTGATCGTCGTGCTGGGGCCCCGGCTGGACGCGCTCGACGTGCGTCCGCTGGCGCGCCGGCTGCTGCCGTGGCTGAATTCACCGGCCGAGCAGCCCGGCAAACCCGCCCACGAGGTGTTCTGGTACCGCTCGACCAAGTTCGTACTGCGTCACGCGGCCACGGTCGGCGTGAGCGTGGTGATTGTTCTGCTGTTGGTCGGGATGCCGTTCCTGGGAGTACGCTGGGGTTTCCCGGACGAACGCGTGCTGCCCCGCTCGGCCTCTGCACGTCAAGTCGCCGACATGTTGGACAGCTCGTTCGCCGACGATCTCGGAATGGCGATGTTCGTCGTCGTGCCCGACGCTCGTGGCCTGACCCCAGTCCAGCTGCAACGCTACGCAGCGGCGCTGTCGCAGGTCCCTGACGTGTCGGCGGTCACCGCACCGAGCGGTACATTCGTGGCCGGGCACCGGGTGGGCCCGCCCACCGCGCCCACCGGATTTGCCCAAGGCAGCGCATTTCTCACCGTGACCAGCGCCGCACCACTGTTTTCGCAGGCCTCGGCCACCCAGCTCGACCGACTGCACAAGATCCCCACGCCGGCGGAACGGTCCGTACAGATAGCCGGGTTGGCGCAGACCAATCGCGACAGCGTCGACGGGCTCACCAAGCGCCTGCCCACGGTGCTGGGGTTGATCGCGGCCATCACCTTCGCGCTGCTGTTTTTGCTCACTGGCAGCGTGGTACTACCGGTCCAAGCGCTGGTGTGCAATGTGTTGTCGCTGACGGCAGCCTTCGGCGCGATGGTGTGGATCTTTCAGGACGGTCACCTGGGCGCGCTGGGGACCACTCCTACCGGCACGTTGAATGCCAACATCCCGGTGCTGTTGTTCTGCATCGCGTTCGGACTGTCCATGGATTACGAGGTGTTCCTCGTTTCCCGGATCCGCGAGTACTGGCTGGCCTCCGGCGCCGCTGCGCAGACCTGGCGGCGCTCAACGCAGGCGCGCGCCGCCAACGACGAGAGCATCGCTCTGGGTCTGGCCGGCACCGGCCGGGTGGTCACCGCGGCCGCACTGGTGATGTCGATTTCATTCGCCGGGTTGATCCCCGCGCACGTGTCGTTCGTGCGCATGCTCGGTCTCGGCCTGACTCTGGCGGTGCTGGCCGACGCCACCCTGGTGCGGATGGTTCTGGTTCCGGCCTTCATGCACTTGCTCGGCCCGTGGAGCTGGTGGTCGCCGAAGCCGTTGGCGTGGTTGCATGATCGGTTCAGGCCCGGTGAAGCCGCGGCCGCCGCGGTAGGGCGGCGTCGGTGGGCCACTGAAGCGGCACAGCCCGCCTCCGATCTTGCCCGAGAGCGGGCTGCCGCGCCGAAGGATGCCGGTTAGCGTGCCGCCCGGACGGTGTGTCACCGGCATGGTGTCGCCGCAGGGCGACCAGACCCGCCGGCGCAGTCTTGTCGACCCTTGCGGGGGTTGTGACGGCTTCGCTGCGGGCTAACTGGAAGATTGCCGCCGTCATCACCACCGCTGCCGCTGCCAGAGCGATCATTCCGGCGCGGCCGGTGTTCAGCGTCTCCCCGAGGATGACAACACCCAGCAGTGCGGCTATGACCGGCTGCGACACCTGAAGGGTGGGCATCGACGCGGTCAGCGGCCCGGCCCGAAATGCCCACTGGCTCAGTACCAGGCCCCCGAGTGCGGTCAGCACGCAGGCATAGAGTTCAGGTGCTCGGGCAAGCGCCCACGCGCCGTCGGCGAGTCGGCCGACAACGTCTTTAGCGAGCACGGCGAACAGGCCCCAGAGCGATCCGGACGCCAAGGCAAACAGCATCGCGGCCGGGGCACCGCCGCGAATGCGGGCAGCGACGGTGCACCCCAGCCACAGCGGCCCGAACACCGCCACCACCACGGCCCAGGTGTGCAACGGCGCGCTCGATCGGCCGGCCTGCGGGTGGCCCACGGTCATGATCACCGCCACCGCCGCCGTCAGCAAGCCGGCCCAGAGCCATTCCCGGCGAGTCACAGCGCGACGCGACAGCTTGGCGTTCACGGGCAGGGCGAACAATAACGAAAGCGTCAACAACGGCTGCACGAGCAGCACAGAACCCCGACCCAGCGCAGCGGCTTGCAGCCCGATGCTGGCCAGCAGTGCCACGGCCCCCCACCACCACCGTCGATCCCGCAGCAGCTCCACCAGCAATTCGACATGACCAACCGGCCTGTCGGTGATCCGCTGCGCCGCAGTTTGTTGGAGTACGTCGCCGATGGCAACAGAGAATGCAGAACTCAGCGCGAGCAGGGCTGCGATGTGCACATTGGCCATGGTTCTCCGCAGATATCAGCTGAATACCAATCGACGCCACGGTTATCCAGTCGCTTTCGCTGCCGAACGCCGAAACCAGCCGGTGCCGCCGACAGACGGGCCGGCTGGTCGGTATCGGAATCTGATCGCCTCCCCAACCACCCGCAGAAGACCCGCCCGTCCGGGACGCATAGCACGGACGGGCGTCGTTAATGACCGTCGGCTCAGGCGCTGAGTGCCTGCTTGGCGGGGCCGGACTGAATCGCGATCTTGCGCGGCTTGGCGTGTTCGGCCACCGGAACGGTCAACCGCAGCACACCGTCGTGGTAGTCAGCGCTGATCTTGTCGGTCTCCAACTGGTCACCGAGGAACAGCTGCCGGCTGAACACGCCATGCGGCCGTTCGGCGGCGATCCACTCGCGGCCCTCCTCACCCGGGTGGGGACGCTCCGCGCGGACCGTCAGCGTGTCCCGGTCGACAGTGATGTCGATCGAATCGGGATTGATGCCCGGCAGGTCGAGTTCGGCGATGAACTTGTCCCCGTCACGCCAGACATCCGTCAGCGTCAGCGTCGGACGGACGGCAGTGCCGACCGGAGTTCCCCACAGCTGTTGGGTGAGTCGGTCAAGGTCACGAAAGAGCGGTTCAAACGTCAGCATGGTGACCACCTCCTTGCGACTCCCTAGGTATTTTGTTCTTTTCGCTCCATAAAACCTTCCGATCCCAGACCATATTCCTTCCTTCGGGTCGGTGATCGGGGCATTTCCGGAGGTGCCGTTAGACCGACGGCACCTGACGGCGGCGGTAGGGTGAGGTGACCGTTTTCCCGTCGGACTCAGCCCGATCGGCTACGGCTGAGCGGTCCCGACATGCAGCGCGGTCACCATCCGGTTGGTCTGATCGGCCGCCACCTGAGAGCCCAGCTGAACAAAGGAATCACGATGCCATACATCCGCTTGGCCGGCGCACTTGCGGCCGCCGCCATCCTCGCCGCGGGGTGCGGTGCGCACCCCGGCGCCCAGCAGCGTGCCGAGTCGACGCCCCCGACCGCACCGGCTGGCGCCGCCGGGCACACCGTACCGGAACAGCTGCACTTCACGGCGAAAACGATTGAGGGGCAGGAGTTCCAGGGAGCGAGTTTGTTCGGTAAACCCGCGGTGTTGTGGTTCTGGACGCCGTGGTGTCCCACCTGTCAGGGCGAAGCTCCGATGGTCGGCCAGGCTGCCGCCGCTCACCCGGGGGTGACTTTCGTCGGCGTGGCCGGACAAGACCAGGTGGCGGCCATGCGCGCGTTCGTCGACAAGTACCCGGTGAAGAACTTCACCCAGCTCGCCGACACCACCGGCGCGATATGGACGAAATTCGGGGTCACCCAGCAGCCGGCGTTCGCGTTCATCCGGCCCAACGGCAGCATCGACGTCGTCAAGTCGGCGATATCCAAAGCCGACCTGAACAACCGGACAGCGGCGCTGACCACGCCGTGATCGACACCGCGGTGCTCGGTTTCGCCCTGGGCGCGGGTCTGGTGGCGGCGTTGAATCCGTGCGGCTTCGCGTTCCTGCCGGGCTATCTGGGGTTGGTGATCGCCGGCGGCGCGGCAGGATCCTCGCGACCGGCAGCGCTGGCCCGGGCGGGCCTGGCGACCGTGGTCATGGCGGCCGGCTTTCTCACCGTGTTCGGTGTCTTCGGGTTGCTGATTTCACCGTTGATCGCCTCCGCCCAGAGGTATCTGCCGTTCGCAACGGTGAGCATCGGGATCGCGCTGGTGTTGCTGGCGGTTTGGTTGCTGGCCGGTAGAGACCTCACCGTTGTTTTGCCGAGGCCATCTGGTGGGGCGCCGACCGCGCAGCTGGCGTCGATGTACGGCTATGGCATGAGCTATGCGGTCGCGTCGCTGTCGTGCACGATCGGGCCGTTCCTCGCGGTGATCGGCACGACGTTCAAACAAGGATCCGTGCTCACCGGCGTGTTGGCTTTCCTGTCCTATGCGGGCGGGATGGCCATCACGGTCGGGGTGGCTGCGCTGGCCGTGGCGCTGGCCGGTTCGACGGCCACCGGCATGGTGCGGCGGATCCTGCCGTACGTGGGCCGCATTGCCGGCGTCATCATGTTGCTGACCGGGCTGTATGTGACGTACTACGGGTACTACGAGATCCGGCTGTATTTCACCCATGCGAGCCCCGAGGATCCGATCATCCGTACCGCCCGCATCACCCAGAGCTGGCTGGCGCATCTCGTCGACAGCCTCGGCGTGTGGCCCTTGGTCGGCATTCTCGCGGTGTTGGTCCTCATTGGCCTGGGATGGTCCGCGGTGCGTCGACCCCGGGATCACCGCGGGGGTTGAACTCGGTCAGGTCGCGGGATCGGCGCCGAGCTGTGCCGGATTGCGGCAGGTGGCGCCGGACGAGCCTTTTCTGCCCAGGGCGAGGGCGCCGAGTCCGGTGCCGGCCAGGGCGGCGGCGATCAGCAGCAGGGCGGTGTCGTAGCCGCCGGTGGCGTCGGTGACAAAGCCGGTCACGTACGGGCCCAGCCCGCTGGCGATGCTGGCGATGCTGTTGACCGCGGCGATGCCGCCGGCGGCGGCGGCGCCGGTCCAGCAGGCGGTGGTGATGCTGCACAGGATCGGGATCGCCGCGAGCACGCACACGGTGGTGATCGCCACACCGAGCGCCAGCAGCAGCGGTGACCCGCAGGCGACCGCGCCGCCCATCACGGCGGCGCCGGTCAGGGCCGGGGCGGCCAGGTGGGTGGTGCGCTCGCCGCGCCGATCCGAGCGGCGGCCCCAGCCCAGCATCGCCACTGCGGCCGCGGTGAAGCAGGCCGCCCCCAGCCCGCCGATCATGGTGATCGAGGCGTGCGGATACAGCGTTGTGAGGATCAGCGGCACAAAGAACTGCACCCCGAACTGGGCGAAGTACAGACCGGCGTTGATCGCGGCCAGCGTATACATCCGCCGGTCGGTCAGCGCGGCGGCGAACGACGCGCCGCGGCCTGCGCTGTCGGCTACCAGGTGGCGTGCCAGCGCGGTCTTTTCGGCGGCGCTGAGCCAGTCGGCGTGTTCGGGGCTGTCGGTCAGGCCGCGCAACGCCACCAGCGCCAGCACCGCCGCGGGCAGGCCTTCGGCGAGAAACATCACCCGCCAGCCGGCCAGGCCGCCCAGCGCGCCGTGGGCGACCAGCAGGCTCGACACCGGCATGCCGACGATGTTGGCGATCGGGATCGCCAGTAGGAATACCGCCAGCGCGCGGGCACGGACCGCCGGGGGAAACCAGCGGCCCAGATAACACACCACCGCGGGATAAAACCCGGCCTCGGCCACTCCCAGCCCGATTCGGGTGATGATCAGTCCGGCGGCGTCATCGACGAACGCCGGGGCGGCGGCGAACAGTCCCCACCCGGTCAACAGCACCGCCAGCCACCGCCGGATCCCCATCCGGTGAAACACCCAATTGGCGGGTACCTGAAACGCTACGTAACCCAGAAAAAAGCTGCCCGAGATCAATCCGTAGGTGCTTGCCGACAGCCCCAGGTCTGCGTTCATTCTTAGCGCGGCGGTGGCGATGTTGACCCGGTCCAAAAACGCCACCACGTAAAGCACCAGCAGCAGCGGAAGCAGCCGGCGCCCAATCCGGCGCCACAGCAGCCCCTCGTCGACGTGGTGCCCCACGGCGATGACAGGTGGCGTTTCCTGTGGCGGCTGCACCTGATCGATGCCGGCGGCCTCGCCGGGGCGTTGCGGCATCACGTGCGCGTCCACCGGGTGGTCATCGGGTGCCGCCGGCCGTCGCGCCCTCGGTGACCGGTAGCCCGGCCAGTCGCCATTCGAGCATGCCGTCGTCGAGGCGTTTGATGTTGCGCCCGGCGGCGCGGGCGATGCGCACCGCATCGGGGGCCATCACGCAGTAGGCGCCGCGGCAGTAGGCGACGATGTCGGCATCGGCGGGCAACTCGGCGAGCCGATCGGCCAATTCGGCGACCGGAATGTTGATCGCGCCGGGGATATGGCCGGCCTGGTACTCCTGGTGCGGTCGCACATCGATGAGCACGACCTCGCCGGCCTCGGTGCGGCGCAACAGCTCGTCGCGGGTGATGGCATCGGCCGGGGAACCCAGCACCGCGGCGGCTGCGGCCGCCGCGTCGGCCAGATGCGCCTCGGCGACGGTTTGCACCAGCGCGAACAGCCGGGCCACATCGGGCCCGGTGAGCCGGTAGTACTGCCGGGTTCCGTCGCGGCGTGCCGTCACCAGCCCGCCGGCTTTCAGGGCCTGCAGATTCGCCGAGGCGGTGGTCAGGTTCATCGAGGTGGCTGCCGCGATCGCTTCGACGGTGCGCTCCCCCTGGGCCAGCAGATCCAGGATCTGCAGCCGACGCCCGTGGCCCAGCGCCTTGCCGACCCGGGCGATCTGCTCGAACAGCACCGCTTTGCGATCGGTGTGTTCACCCATTGTCTCTCCACTATTCCGTGGATTACGGTATCTAGTGTTCGTTGGATCACTATAGAACATGAGAAGGCCCGTGCTTCATCGACACGCCGGACCACCGGCCCGGCTTATCTAGGAGACACCGTGAAGTATCTGTTCGTCTTGCACGATCCGCCCTATGGCACCGAACGCACCTACAACGGCATCCGCTGGGCGCGCCAGCTGCTCGACGCCGACCCCGCCAACCAGGTGCGGGTGTTCAACTTCGGCGATGCGGTCATCGCGGTGAGCAGCGGGCAAAAGGTTCCCAACGGCTATTACAACCTGGCCAAGATGACCGCCGCGCTGGTCGCCAAGGGCGGGGTGATCGGAAACTGCGGTACGTGCATGGACGCCCGCGGCCTACCCGACGAGCGGCTCATCGAGGGTGCGCACCGCTCCTCGATGAGCGAGCTGGCCGAGTGGAGCGCCTGGGCCGACCACATCATCAACGTCTAAAACCCACCTGATGCCATGACAACCCACATCGTGATCATCGGAGGCTCCTTCGGCGGGCTGACCGCGGCCTATCGGCTGCGTCGCCACCTGACACCGCTCGCATACTCCGACTGAGCTTCAGCGCAGATGCAGCTCGACGATCTGAGCTGTAGGTTTTCGCCGTCGGCGACATCTCCGGCTACCGCTGACTTGGAATGCTCCCGGTTGTCTCGCGGCGGTTCCGGCCCGCTTGTCTCACGATCCGCTTCATTTCCTACGAGGCCGGCGATCAGGGGATCAGTGTTGACCGAGGTCTTGAGAACCCACCTGAGCGGCCACTACCTGGCCATATTGGCAAACCGCGACAGGTGCAGTTGGTGTGCGACGGTCACGGTCTTGGTCGGGCCGTTGCGGTGCTTGGCAAGGATCAGGTCGGCCTCACCACTGCGGGGATCGTCGCGTTCGAACGCGTCGGGCCGATGCAGCAAAATCACCAAGTCGCTGTCTTGTTCCAGCGAGTTATGCACGGCAATCCCTTGTGCCACGAAGTTGTGCGTGCCCGCGACGGTTCCGTCGTAGACGTCCCTCTCGCCCAGGCTGGTGATCTCGACGATCTGATCCCACACCACGTCGCTGGTGGACGGCGCAGGAATCTGGCGATGCGTCATCGGCCGGCTCGAGGAGGTTGTGGTGACCTGTGTCCGCGTCTGTTGTGGCACGGCATCGAGGTCGGTGTTACCGACGTGGCGCAGAAAGGCCGCCTGGTTCTCCGTACCGTCGATGGACAGCTGCCAGGAGTCGCGGCAGCCGGCCTTGAGCACGCGCTTGATCCGGGCGAACACGCCGACTCTCAGCAGAAGCGTGGCCACGTCGTCGACCAGACGTCGGCTCGTCGATGCGCAACAGATCCGGCGTTGACCGACTTTAGCGTCCCACCGCACTGAGCCGCCCATCGCCCACAGCTGGCGCAGGAACAAGGCAACCTGATCATTGGGCAAGGCGAACACCCGCTTCGGTACACACTTTTCCCGGCTGCGGCGCCGACCACGTGCCAACCGATAGCGCACCGGCGACCGCGGTGTGGTCACCCGGGCAGTGGGGTAGTCGTCGCGTCCGGCGGGGACTCGGGTTGCTGACACTGTTGCCGCGGCCAAGTCAGTATCATCGGTCCAGGCATAGCGGATCGGCCAGTCTTGTACCCATGACCCCTCGCCGATCATGCGGGCCAGGGCGACGACCTCCGCATCAGCCATCCGCCGGACGTCAACCGGCTCGGGTACACGGCGGGGCAACGCCAGCCGATCGCCAACGCTCAACTGCTCCAACGGTGTCCAGCCGCCGATCGTCATGAACGGATGGTTGCCGGTCGCCTCGACCTCCCGTCCCGAGCTCAGCCGAAGCCGGAACACCTCCTTGCGTCCGCTGGGGAACACGTTCGTCATCACCCGCGCCACCAGCTGCAGCTGCTCGTCCAGCGACCACACCAGCGGCCGCTCACCAGTGCGCATCAGTTCACCGAACGTCACCTCGGCGCCGGTGTCGGCACGCAGGATCCGCGTCGAAGCGGTCAGACATCCCGACTCCCGCAGATCAGCCAGCATCGGTTTTTTGTCGGTACGCTGCTCCGGCCCGCGGTTGAGCTGGCTGATCGCGACAACGGGAACCTCGAGTTCCTTGGCTAATAGCTTGAGTTGGCGCGAGAATTCGGAGACCTCGACCTGGCGCGACTCGAACTTCTTTCCCGACGTCATCAGCTGCAGGTAGTCGACCACGATCAAGCGCAGATCGGCTTTTTGCCGCAGCCGCCGCGCCTTGGCCCGGATTTCCATCATGGTCAGGTTCGGCGAGTCGTCGATATACAGCGGCGCCTCGCTGATCTCGCTCATCCGCCGCGCCAGCCGGGTCCAGTCGTCATCGCTCATTCGGCCCGAACGCATATCGGACAGCTTGATTTTCGCCTCCGCCGACAACAGCCTCATCACGATCTCGGACTTGCTCATCTCCAACGAGAAGATGACACTTGCCATCCGGTGCTTGATCGAGCAGGACCGCATGAAATCCAGCCCGAGGGTGGAGTTGTGCGTGGGCACCATCCCGCGGCCGGCCAGATACAGCCGGGCCGGGTTGTCGACCTGCACGCAGCGCACCGGAACGCTGCGGACTGGCCGCACCGACTCCAGTTGCAGCACCGGGGCCATCAAGGTCGCGGTCGCACGCTCCGCATACCGCCCGAACGACCCGGCCGCAGCGATAGTGTCGAGCCCGCACCGTAATTCGACCGTGGTGCGGACCCCGTGCCCGGTCGGCCACTGGTGCTCGGCGTCGGCGACGATCACCGTACCGTCGGAGAACTCAATCCGGTAGCACGGCCGGCCCAGCATGACGTCGGTGGTGGCCAGCACCCGGGTGGGGCGCCCGTCGGCGCCGAGCAGCTCGTCGCCGACGGTGACGTCGCCCATCGTGGTCCAGCCGGCCGGCGTGGGCAGTGGGGTATCCAAGGCCAACGCCTTACCCACGCCGGGCCGGGCGGCCACGATGATCATCTGCCCGGCGTGCAACCCATTGGTCACCTCATCGAGGTCGGTGAACCCGGTCGGCACCCCGCGGGCCAGCCCGCCGTTGGAGGCGATCGCGTCGATCTCGTCCATCGTCGGCTGCAGCAAGTCCTCCAGCGAGACGAAGTCCTCGGCGAGCCGGCGCTCGCTGACCTCGTAGATCTCGGCCTGCGCCCGGTCGACCACCTCGGCGACGTCGGCGCCCTCCGCCCCCGCGTAGCCGTACTGCACCACCCGGGTGCCGGCCTCCACCAGCCGGCGCAGCAGCGCCTTCTCGGCGACGATGCCCGCGTAGTAGCCGGCGTTGGCGGCGGTGGGCACGGTCGAGATCAGGGTGTGCAGATACGGCGCACCGCCGATCCGGCGCAGCAGGCCGCGGCGGTCCAGCTCGGCGGCCACCGTCACCGCGTCGGCGGGTTCTCCGCGTGCGTAGAGGTCGAGGATGGCGTCGTAGACGTTTTGATGTGCCGGGCGGTAGAAGTCGCTGGAGCGCAGCCGTTCCAGCACGTCGGCGATGGCGTCCTTGCTCAGCAGCATCCCGCCGAGCACCGACTGCTCGGCCGCGAGGTCCTGAGGCGGTTGGCGGCCGAAGTCCTCGCTGGGGGCGTCCATGCCGGAATGCCCGAGATCATCGACGACCGCCACGAGCTCCCACCTCCCTCGACACCGCCTCGACGCACCGGTCGAACCTGCATTCGACGCCGGTACCGCGAACGCTAAGCCACGGCACCGACATCGGCCGGATCGACGCTAAATGTTGCTGGCGGGGCCGCCAAGCGGCGCTGTTCACGAAACTGTGCATCGGATGTGCATAGCTATCGGCACCCGTGTTGAGGCGGATGTGGATAACCTGTGGAGGATCCGGCCTGATCACGCTATTTACGCAGCTAAACGAACGATAATCGGGTCCACGGCATGTGGATGAGAATCTCTTCGGCGTGTCGCGGCCGGTAGCTATTTCGGGCGTGTTGCGTTGCGATCAGATGCGGAAAGCGTTAACAGACGGTAACGTCCACAGCCTTGGTGGGCGTCGGGAAAATTCGCCAGTTGCGTCGCGCGGATCAGAAGGTACCCGGGCAGGCGGGAGCGCCCCCGCCACGCCGCCGGGTCCGGTGTTGCGGACGGTCAGTTCTCGGCGACGACGTCCACCGCGATCTCGACGTCGACCTGCGGGTGTAGATGCACCGTCACCGGGTGCGTACCGACCGTTTTGATGTGCGTCTGGGGCAGTCGCACGACCCGCTTGTCGAGGGCGGGACCGCCCGCCTTCCTGATCGCCGCCACCACGTCGCCGGCTGTCACCGCGCCGAACAGCTTGCCGGACTCACCCGACGTCCTCATCGGCAACGAGACGGTGCCGAGCGCGTCGAGCGCTGCCTTGAGCTCGTTGGCGTGCTCCAGGTCCCGAATCCGCTTGGCTTCCCGCGCGCGCCGGATGTCGTCCGCCTGCTTCTGCGCACCGCGCGACGCCACGATCGCCAGCCCGCGCGGCAGCAGGAAGTTGCGTCCGTACCCGTCTTTGACCTCGACGGTGTCGCCGACCGATCCCAGGTGGTCGACCTCGGCAGTCAAAATCAGCTTCATCGCTCACGCTTTCTGTGCTGGGTGGGTCTAGCGCACCGAGGAGGTAAAGGGCAGCAACGCGACCTCGCGGGCGTTCTTGATCGCGAGCGCGATGTCGCGCTGGTGCTGCACGCAGTTCCCGGTGACTCGGCGGGCACGGATCTTTCCGCGCTCGCTGATATAGGTGCGCAGCAAGGCGGTGTCCTTGTAGTCGATCACCTGATCTTTTTTGGCGCAGAACACACACTTGCGCGTCTTGACCGGCTTTTCCGGAGCCGGACGCCGCTTACTGGATTTGCCCATGTCGTTCTCTTTCGTCAGATAATCGGGATATCAGAACGGAGGTTCCTCGTCACCGCCGCCGAACGAACCGGAGGCCGGAGCGCTGCCCCACGGGTCGTCGGAGCCCCCGCCGCCGGCCTGAGCCGTCACCTGGCGCGACCCGCCGCTCCCGCCGCTGCGGCTGGCCTTGTTGACCTTGGCGGTGGCATATCGAAGCGACGGTCCGATCTCGTCGACTTCGACCTCGACCACTGTGCGCTTCTCGCCCTCCCGGGTTTCGAACGACCGCTGTTTGAGCCTGCCCTGCACGATGACGCGTGACCCGCGGGTCAGGCTTTCGGCGACGTTCTCGGCGGCCTCACGCCAGATATTGCAGCGCAAAAACAACGCCTCGCCGTCCTTCCACTCCCCGGTTTGACGGTCGTAGATCCGCGGCGTGGAAGCCACGGTGAAATTGGCCACGGCAGCACCGGACGGGGTGAACCGCAGTTCCGGATCAGCGGTCAGGTTGCCGATAACGGTGATGGTGGTGTCGCCAGCCACGATTTCCTCCTGAAGCCGCCTGCACTGGGCGGGTGAATTGTCACTGCGCCGAGCCTACGCAACAGCTCCGATGTCCCGCGGTCATTTGCCCACAGGTGCCCACAGGTGCCCACGATCCAGCTAATGCTTGTCGGTGCGCATCACCTTGGTGCGCAGCACCGATTCGTTCAGGCTGAGTTGACGGTCGAGCTCGGAGACCGTCGCCGGGGCCGCCTTGACGTCGATGACCGCATAGATGCCCTCGGCGTGCTTGGCAATCTCGTACGCCAGCCGCCGCCGACCCCAAATGTCGACCTTCTCCACGATTCCGCCGTCTTTGCGGACGACGTTGAGAAAGGTCTCCAAGGACGGAGCTATGGTGCGCTCGTCGAGAGTGGGGTCGAGGATGACCATGATTTCGTACGGACGCATGGGAACCTCATCACCTCCTATGGTCGTCTGCGGCCACGGCGTGGTGCGTGGCAGGAGGGTCGCCTGCGTCGGCAACCGCACCAGGGTACCGGAAGGCGGCGCAGCGCGCGAAATTCCGGCGGGACGCGGCGTCGGCCTTGACTGGTGCCGACGGCCTGTACCGTGCGGTCACGAGACCAACCCGTCCGCGCGCGAGGGCGAGCGCCGCAACCGGGCCGGCCGCAACCCGTCCGCCAGCCACCGCGGCGGCGCATCGCGGGCCCGGTCGAACACCCCGCCCGCCGGATCGTCGATCCGACCGCCCCAGCGCACCAGGTCCTCGCCGGGCCGGTAGATCTGGCGGACCACCAGCACGCACAACGCCAGCACCGCGATATCGCGCGCGAGCACCGATGCGGTGAACCACTGCTCGGGCAGCCCCCGGTTGGGGTCACCGTAGAGGTAGTACATGCGAGACACCCACACCAGCGCGTCGATGGTCATCCAGGTCAGCAAGACCCGCCGGTGCGGCAGCGCCAGCACGGCCAGCGGTACCAGCCACAGCGAGAACTGCGGGCTCCATACCTTGTTGGTCAACAAGAACGCTGCGACGACCAAAAACGCCAACTGTGCCAGCCGGGGTCGCTGCGGTGCCGTGAGCGCGATGTAGCCGATCCCGGCGTAGCACGCCGTGACCAGCACTGCGACGACGGTGTTCAACGTTGTCGGCGGCTGCCAGAAACCGATCTTGGGATCGAAGCCGGGCCATCCGGTGAACGATTTGACGACGTTGTACAGCGAGTCCATGTCGTCGCCGCGGCGGGTGTTGAGCCGGAAGAACTCCGACCAACCCCGCGGGAACAGCACCAGCACCGGCATGTTCACCAGCAGCCAGGTCAGCGCTGTCACCGTGGTGGCCTTGGTCACCGCACGCAGTTTTCCGGTGCGGACCCCGAGCACCAGCAGCGGGCCCAGCAGCAGCACCGGATACAGCTTGGCGGCCACTCCCAGACCGATCAGCACACCGGCAAGCACCGGCCTCCGCCGTGCCCATGCCAGCAGCCCACCGGTCGCCAAAGCGGTTGCCAGGGCATCGAAATTGGTGAATATTTGAAAGATCACCAATGGTGACGCGGCGACCAACGCCGCGTCCCATATCCGCCGGCCCGCCAGGCTTGCAGTGGCCCACACCGTCGCCAGCCAGGCCATCGCCAGCCCGAGCGCGGCGGCGTTGAAGAAGACCACCACCTCGGCAACCACCGGCAGCGGCACCAGCTTGCTCAACGCGGTGTAGGTCTTGGCCAACGCCATCGAGACGTACTGATACACACCGGTCAACACCGGATACTCCATGTAGCGCACCGCCGGGTGGCCGTCGTAGCGGACCTTCGCAACGCCCTTGGCATCCGTCTCGAGCCAGCTCGACTTGTAGGGAAACCGGCCCTGGCTCAACAACTCCGCGCCATAGAGCGGCACCGTGTCCGAATAGCACAGTTGGTAATAGGCACGTTGGTTTTGCCAGTTGGCCACCCGGTCTTCCCCGGGCCCGGTCCCGGTGCTCTGCAGGCAGGGGGCTTTCGTCGCCCATCCCAGCGCCAGGAAGACCAGGGCGATGAGCACCATCACCCGCAGCGGGGTCAGCCACCGAGTCCGCCCGATCAGCGCGTGCCGACCGACCGGTCCGCCGATGACATTCGACAAGGCCGAGCCTAGAAAATCGGTGCGGCTGGGACAGTCACGGTCGTCGGCGCTGCGCAGGTCGGCAGCCAGCCGGCCCGGCGAGACACGGCGGCCTGTCGGTACGCCCGTCACGGTGGCGCTGCGGGAGCCTCGGATTCGCCCGGTCCCGGCGCGACCGCAACAGTGGTCGGCGGCCCGACCGGAATCGTGATGCCCGGTGCGACTTCAATCGTGGGTTGAATGACCGTCTCCGATGGTGGGGGCGGCGGCGCTATTTCCGGCGGCGGCGCCGGCACGCCCGCGTACCCACCGATCGCGGTCGGCTTGGGGAACGACTCGCTGGGGGTGCCTTTCAATGCGCCGTCCATGGTCGCTTTCCAGATGTCGGCCGGCAGGGTCGAACCCCACACCGGCGAGCCCCCCGCGGTGACCAAGGGCTGGTTGCCGTCAACCGTGCCCACCCACACCGCCGTCGCCAACGACGGGGTGTAGCCGACCATCCAGGCGTCTTTGTTGGCGTCGGTGTCGCCGAACTGGGTGGTGCCGGTCTTAGCCGCCGAGGGCCGGCCACCGGCCAGGTTGTGGCCGCGCGAGTAACCGGCGATCGGCTGCATCGCCGCCGTGACGTTGTCGGCGACGTCCTTGGGGATGCGCTGTTCGCCCGCCGTATCGCGGCTGGCCGCGTCGAAGAGCACTCGGCCGGTGGAGTTGACCACCTTGGCCACGAAATGCGGTGCGTGGTAGACCCCGGAGTCGGCCAGCGTGGCATACGCCGACGCCATGTCGATCACCCGGGTCTGGTACTGGCCCAGCACAATTCCGTTGTTGGGTGGACCACCCTGGCCGTCTTCGGACAGCGTGTGCGCGACACCGGGAAAGCTCTCCGCGATCCCGGCCTCATGAGCCGCCCGCGCCACGTCTTCGGGCCCGTGTTTCAGCTTGAGCATCAACCGGTAGTAGGAGGTGTTCAAGGATCGTTTCAGCGCTTCGGCGATGTTGCAGGTGCCGCAGCTGTCGCCCTCCGCGTTGCTGATCTTGATACCGTCGACGGTCAACGGCGAGCTGTCCACCGGATAACCCAAACCGATGCCCTGTTCCAGCGCCGCGACCAAAGCGAACACCTTGAACGCCGACCCCGTCTGCAGGCCGGCTTGCGCGAAGTCGAAGCCGTTGGCATCCGGGCCGCCGTAGTACGCCTTGACCGCGCCGTTGTGCGGGTCGATGGACACCACCGCGGCCCGCATGGCGGGGTCCTGACCCTCGAGGTATTTGGACACCGCTTTCTCGGCGGCCCGCTGGGCTTGCATGTCTATCGTCGTGGTGATCTGCAAGGCTTGCGTGTTCAGTGTGCGCTCGTCGATGTTGAACAGATCGAGCAGCTCTTTGGTCACCTGTCGTTCGATGAGCCCTTCGGGCCCCGTGGTCTGGGTTTGCGCGCGGGCCTGATCCGGTGCCACTGTCGCCGGAAAAACCTGTTCTGACCGGTCTTTCGACGACAACGCTCCGGTCTCGACCATGCCGTCGAGCACCCAGTTCCAGCGCTGCCTGGCGCCGCGCGGGTCCACCGCCGGGTCGAGGATGGACGGGCGCTGAATCAACGCGGCCAGCAGCGCGCCTTCGGCGACGTCGAGCTGTTCGACGGGTTTGTCGAAGTACGCCTTAGACGCCGCCGAGATGCCGTAGGCACCGCGCCCGAAGTAGATGATGTTCAGGTAAGCCTGCAGCACTTGGTCTTTAGACCACTGCCCCGACATCTTGGTGGCGATGACGAGTTCCTTGGCCTTGCGGATCAGACCGGCCATCCCCGTGCGCCGCGAGCCCACCAGCGCGTTCTTGACGTACTGCTGGGTGATGGTCGAGCCGCCTTGCAGGTCGCCGCCGAACAGATTGTTCTTGACCGCGCGCGCGAATCCGGAGAGCGAAAATCCAGGATTGGAGTAGAAGTTGCGGTCCTCGGCGGCGATCACGGCCTGCCGCACATGCAACGGTACTTGGTCGAGGTTGACGTCGACGCGATTACCCTCGGGCGGGACAATTTTGGCGATCTCGGTGCCGTCGCTGGCCAGGATCGTCGACACCTGGTTGGTACGAATGTCGCCGGGCCCGGGCACCTGGACGATGACATAGGCCATCAGGAAGGTGACGATGGGCAGCAGTACCGCCACGGCCGCGGTCACCGTGAGTCCGCGTCGGATCGGCCTGCCGTCGATCCGTCGCAACCGAGCCCGGCCCGGCGGCGGCTGCGGCGGCAGGCCGGATGCGGGCCGGTCGCGCTGTCGCGGTGATTCGGGCGACGTGATCGGACCACCTGTGACGGGCCGGGGCCCGGCGTCGTCCAGCGCGGCCTTGACCGCTGCGATCGGATCCGCGACCCGGCCCGGATCGTCGTGGGTGACCGGCGGCAGGACAGCTGTCAGCCGGTTGTCCGGTGGAACGCCGCGATCCGGGCGTTGTGGTTGCCGACGCGAGCCGTTGTCGTCAGCGCCGGACCCGGCCGGGTATTGCCCGGCACCGCTCGGGGCATCGGCGGCCAAGCGGTCCGGGTGTCGGCGGCTATTCACTGGCCGTGCGCGCGTCGTCGCGCGCGGTCCGCCGGCCGCGGGTGCCCTTGGGAGGCCGGGCCGCGCCGAGCACATACGATTTGACCAGGTGATTCCAGCTGCAGGTCCGACAGACCTCCACGACGTGTACCGAGAATTCCGGGTGCCGGGCGGCCAGCATGACCAGTTCCTCGGCGCTGCGCGCGGAGCCGGAAACCGCGCCCAGATGCTCGCCGAACACCCACGACACCAGCGTGAGTTGCTCCTTGCGGCAGATCGGACACATGACCGCGCTGGCTTTCCCGTGGAACTTCGCAGCCCGCAGCAGGTAAGGGTTGGCGTCGCAGACCTCGGACACCTCGGTTCGCCCCGAGTAGACCTCGGCCAGCAGCGAGCGGCGCCGAAGCGCATAGTCCACTACCTGTCGCTGCGATCGCACGCCCACCAGAGTACGACTGTTGCCCGCCGCCACACTCCGAGATCACGCCGCCGCGCGGCCGTGGGTGGCCACGCCCGCCGTCAACCCGGTGAACCATCCGTGCTCACCAGCTGAACACCACCCAAACACCGGCTAATGTAGTGGCGAATATATCGGGGCGATACTATGGCGCGAGCCATGGCGTGCGCGCCGCAATGGGCCCGCCGACGACCTGGGTAAAGGAGGTGACTCGATGCTGGAGCTCGCCATCCTCGGCCTCCTGCTCGAGTCGCCGATGCACGGCTACGAATTACGCAAGCGCCTGACCGGACTGCTCGGAGCGTTTCGGGCGTTTTCCTACGGGTCGCTCTACCCGGCGCTGCGCCGGATGCAGGCCGACGGTTTGATCGCCGAGAACGCCGCCCCGGCCGGGACCCCGGTGCGACGCGCCCGGCGGGTGTACCAACTGACCGATGCCGGTCGGCGGCGCTTCGCCGAGCTGGTGGCCGACACCGGTCCGCACAACTACACCGACGACGGTTTCGGGGTTCACCTGGCGTTTTTCAACCGCACCCCGGCCGAAGCGCGGATGCGCATTCTAGAAGGCCGCCGCCGCCAGGTGGAGGAGCGCAGGGAGGGCCTGCGCAACGCCATTGCGCGGGCCAGTAACTCGTTGGACCGCTACACCCGCCAGCTGCACCAGCTCGGGCTGGAGTCCAGTGAACGCGAAGTCAAGTGGCTCAACGAGCTGATCGCAGCCGAACACGTGGCGCAACGCCGCGCCGAGCAGTCCTAACGCAATCCCAGCCACGAAAAACACCACGACAGAGGTAGAAGGTAAGGAGAACGCCCTATGACACAGCAAACTGCGGCAGAGGCGTCGACGGAAATCCGGGTTGCCATTGTCGGCGTAGGCAACTGCGCGTCGTCGCTGGTACAGGGCGTCCAGTACTATCAGAACGCCGACGAGTCGGCGTCGGTACCGGGCCTGATGCATGTACGGTTCGGGCCCTACCATGTCCGCGACATCAAATTTGTCGCCGCGTTCGACGTCGACGCCAAGAAGGTCGGCTTCGACCTGTCCGATGCGATCTTCGCCTCGGAAAACAACACGATCAAGATCGCCGACGTGCCGCCCACCAACGTGGTGGTGCAGCGCGGCCCGACGCTCGACGGCATCGGCAAGTACTATGCCGACACCATCGACGTGTCCGACGCCCAACCCGTCGACGTGGTCACGGTGCTGCGCGAGGCCGACGTCGACGTGCTGATCTCCTACCTTCCGGTGGGATCGGAAGAAGCCGACAAGTTCTACGCCCAGTGCGCGATCGACGCCCGGGTCGCCTTCGTCAACGCGCTGCCGGTGTTCATCGCCTCCGACCCGGTGTGGGCCGCCAAGTTCACCGACGCCGGTGTGCCGATCGTGGGCGACGACATCAAAAGCCAGGTCGGTGCGACGATCACCCACCGGGTGATGGCCAAGTTGTTCGAGGATCGCGGCGTGCAACTGGACCGCACCATGCAGCTCAACGTGGGCGGCAACATGGACTTCCTCAACATGCTCGAACGCGAGCGGCTGGAGTCGAAAAAGATTTCCAAGACCCGGGCGGTCACGTCGAATCTGCAGCGCGAGTTCAAGACTAAAGACGTGCACATCGGCCCGTCGGACCATGTCGACTGGCTCGACGACCGCAAGTGGGCCTATGTCCGCCTGGAAGGCCGCGCCTTCGGCGACGTGCCGCTGAACCTGGAATACAAGCTCGAGGTGTGGGACTCGCCGAACTCCGCGGGGGTGATCATCGACGCGGTCCGGGCGGCCAAGATCGCCAAGGACCGCGGTATCGGCGGGCCGGTGGTCGCCGCGTCGGCCTACCTGATGAAGAGCCCGCCGCAGCAACTGCCCGACGACATCGCACGCACCCAGCTCGAAGAGTTCATCAGCGGCTAGATCGTCGGCGACCTGCGTCAGAAGGGCCAGACCCAGTCACGGACTTCGGGCAGGTCCTCGCCGTGGCGCCGAATCCAGAGCCGGTGGCGGGTGCGAAAGTCCTGCATGCGCTGACGCAGCTGCGCGGTGGCCGGCCCCAGACCGGGCACCCGGTCGAGGGTGTCGATGACGAGCTGGAAACGGTCCATGTCGTTGAGCACCAGCATGTCGAAAGGCGTTGTCGTGGTGCCCTCTTCCTTGTAGCCGCGCACGTGGATGTTGGGATGGTTGGTGCGCCGGTACGTCAGCCGGTGGATCAGCCAGGGGTAGCCGTGGTAGGCGAAGATCACCGGCCGGTCGGTGGTGAACAGGGCGTCGAACTCCCGATCGCTCATACCGTGCGGATGCTCGGTCTCGGGCTGCAGTCGCATCAGGTCGACCACGTTGACCACCCGGATCCGCAGCGCGGGCAGGTTTTCCCGGAGGATCGACGTGGCCGCCAAGACCTCCAGCGTGGGAACATCGCCGGCACATCCGAGCACGACGTCGGGTTCGCTGTCGTCCTCGGTCCCCGCCCACTCCCAGATCCCGGCGCCGCGGGTGCAGTGCAGCACGGCTTCGTCCATACTCAGCCAGTCGCAGGTGGGCTGCTTCCCGGCGACGATGACGTTGACGTAGTCGCGGCTGCGCAGGCAATGGTCGGCGACCGACAGCAGCGTGTTGGTGTCCGGCGGCAGATAGACCCGGGTGATCTCGGCTTTCTTGTTCACGACATGGTCGATGAAACCGGGATCCTGGTGGGAAAAACCGTTGTGGTCCTGGCGCCACACATGCGAAGTCAACAGATAGTTCAGCGAAGCGACCGGACGGCGCCAGTCGAGCTGTTTGCTGACCTTGAGCCATTTGGCGTGCTGGTTGAACATCGAGTCGACGATGTGGACGAAGGCTTCGTAACAGGAGAACAGGCCGTGCCGGCCGGTGAGCAGATATCCTTCCAGCCAGCCCTGACACATGTGCTCGGACAACATTTCGGCCACTCGCCCGTCGGTGGCGAGGTGTTCGTCGACGGGCAGAGTCATTGCCTCCCATTGCTTGTCGGTGACTTCATAGACGGCTTCGAGCCGGTTGGATGCGGTCTCATCAGGTCCGAACAGGCGGAAGTTGCGGGTCGCGGCATTGGCGCGCACCACCTCGCGCAGGAATCGGCCCAGTGTTCTGGTCGGCTCGGACAGGGTTGCGCCGTGCTCGGCTACTTCTACCGCGAAATCGCTGAAGCCGGGAAGGCGCAGCGGTTGCAACAACACACCGCCGTTCGCATGCGGGTTGGCGCCCATCCTGCGGGTGCCGCGCGGTGTGGTAGCCAGCAGATCCGGCAATGGACGTCCGGCGTCGTCGAACAACTCGTGCGGCCGGTACGAGCGCATCCACGTCTCCAGCATCGCCAGATGCGCAGGGTTTTCCCGCACCGCCGGCAACGGCACCTGATGGGCTCGCCAGGTGCCTTCGACCGGCTGGCCGTCGACCTCGGCCGGGCCGGTCCAGCCCTTCGGGGAGCGCAAGACGATCATCGGCCATCTCGGCCGGGTCCGGTCGCCGTCGGTGCGGGCACGGCGCTGTATCTGCGCGATCTCGGCCAGCACGTCGTCGAGGGCGGCGGCCATGTCCTGGTGCATGCGGTGCGGCTGGGACCCCGCGACATAGCGCGGCGCGTATCCGTATCCGCGCAGCAGCCAGTCCAGTTCCTCGTCGGGGATGCGGGCCAGCACCGTCGGGTTCGCGATCTTGTACCCGTTGAGGTGCAGGATCGGCAGCACCGCGCCGTCGTGGACCGGGTTGAGGAACTTGTTGGCGTGCCAGCTCGTGGCCAACGGGCCGGTTTCGGCCTCCCCGTCGCCGACGACGCAGGCCACCACGAGGTCGGGGTTGTCGAAGGCCGCACCGTAGGCGTGGGCCAGTGAGTACCCCAGCTCTCCGCCTTCGTGGATCGAGCCGGGCACCTCGGGGGCGACATGGCTCGGCACACCGCCCGGGAACGAGAATTGGCGAAACAGCGTCGCCATACCGCGTTCGTCGCGGGGCACCTCCGGGTAGCACTCGGAGTAGCTGCCTTCCAGCCAGGTGTTGGCCAGCAGGCCGGGTCCGCCGTGGCCGGGGCCGATCACATACATCACGTCCAGGTCGTGGTGGCGGATCAACCGGTTGAGGTGGGTGTAGATGAAGTTCAGGCCCGGCGTGGTGCCCCAGTGCCCGAGCAACCGCGGTTTGATGTGCTCGGGCCGCAGCGGCTCACGCAGCATCGGGTTGTCCAGCAGGTAGATCTGCCCGACGGACAGGTAGTTCGCCGCCCGCCAATAGGCGTCCATCCGCTGCAGTTCGCCGGGTTCCAGCGCGGTGGCTACAGACATTCGTACTCCCTCGAATCAGGTTTCCACTCAGCGAATTTCCCCATGCGGCGTTCACCCACCGCATCGTCGCTTGTCCTTACCACGCTGGCAGCCCGCACAGCCGCGGTGAAGGGCCCAACGGCCCGACTTGCGATACCTCGCGCTCACCCGCCGGTGCTCGGCCCGCGCAGACTCACCGACGACGCGCCGCGGCAAAGTCGTAATGTGACAGGGTATGACCGACATCTCCGAAGCGGACCTCGCCGGACTCACCGAGTTCGCGCTGCTGAGCGAGAACGCCGAGCAGGCTGGTGTCGCCGGCCCGCTGCCGGTGGTGCAACGACTGCAGTTGGGCCCGGTCAGCGTGCTGCGCTGGGGTCAGCGCAGCCCACGCGTGGTATTCCTGCACGGCGGCGGGCAAAACGCGCACACCTGGGACACCGTGATCATCGGCGTAGGCGAGCCGGCGTTGGCGGTGGACCTGCCCGGGCACGGCCACTCCGCCTGGCGCGACGACGGGGACTACTCGCCCCAGCGCAACGCCGAAGCCCTGGTCCCGGTCCTGGCACAGCTCGCCCCCGATGCCGACCTCGTCGTCGGCATGTCGCTGGGCGGGCTGACCGCGATCGGGCTGGCCGCGGTCGCACCCGAGCTGGTGCCGGAGTTGGTGCTCGTCGACGTCACACCGTCGGCGCTGACGCGACATGCCGAACTGACCGCCGACCAGCGCGGCACGGTGGCGCTGATGCACGGCGAGCGGGAATTTCCCAGCTTTGCCGCGATGCTGGAGTCAACCACCGCCGCAGCGCCGCATCGGGATCCGAAATCGTTGCGGCGCGGTGTTTTTCATAACTCCCGTCGACTCGACAACGGTCGCTGGACGTGGCGCTACGACACGATACGCGCCGTGCCCGACTTCGCCGGCCTCTGGGACGCGGTCGATGCGATGCCCGCGCCGGTCACCCTGGTCCGCGGCGGCGCCTCGGGCTTTGTCACCGACGAGGACGTCGACGAACTCGCCCGGCGCGCAACCCATTTCCGCGGCGTGCACGTCGTGGAGAACTCCGGGCACTCGGTGCAAAGCGACCAGCCCCGCGCGTTGATCGACATCGTGCGGGCCATCCTGGCCCGGTGAGCATCGGGCCACCCGCCTACCGTGGTGGTATGACTTCCGACACCGCACCCGCCCGCTCCGTCCGCATCGCCGTGCAGCTGCAGCCCCAGCACGCGCCGCGTTACCCGATCATCCGTGACGCGGTCCGCCGCTGCGAGGACATCGGGGTCGACGTGGTGTTCAACTGGGACCACTTCTTCCCGCTGTACGGCGACCCCGACGGTGCCCACTTCGAATGCTGGACGATGCTGGCCGCTTGGGCCGAGCAGACGTCACGCATCGAATTCGGCGCGCTGGTCACCTGCAACTCCTACCGCAACCCCGAACTGCTGGCCGACATGGCGCGCACCGTCGACCACATCTCCGGCGGCCGGCTCGTCCTGGGCATCGGCGCCGGCTGGAACCGCAAGGACTACCGCGAGTACGGCTATCCGTTCGGCACTGCCGGCAGCCGCCTCGACGACCTGGCGGCCGCGCTGCCCCGCATCAAGTCCCGGCTGGCCAAGCTCAATCCGGCACCCACCCGCGCGATTCCGTTGTTGATCGGCGGCGAAGGCGAACGCAAGACCCTGCGCCTGGTCGCCGAGCACGCCGACCTCTGGCACAGCTTCGCCACCGCCGAGACCTACCCCGGCAAGTCGGCGGTGCTGGCCAAGCACTGCGCCGCCGTCGGACGCGACCCGGCCCACATCGAGCGCAGCGCGGCGGTCGGCGGCGAAACCGGCGCCGAAGCCAGTACCGATCAGCTGATCGCCCAGGCCCAGTCGCTGGTCGACCTCGGCGTGACGCTGCTGACGATCGGCACCTCCGGCCCGGACTACGACCTGGGCGGCGCCGAAGCGTTGTGCCGCTGGCGTGATCGCCGTTAATTTCGGGGATGTGACACTGGCCGGTCGTCGTGGCCGAACCGCCCGACACCCGCTACCTTGCGGTTATGGGTTCCACGGCGGGCCGCAGCGTGGCCGCAAAGGTGTTCGCGGTGATCGCTGCGACGCTGCTGGTCTACAGCCTCGGCTGGGCCGCGCCCGTGGCTGCCGACGCCAATCAGTGCGCCCCCTCCGGTAAAGAGGGTGCGATCGCGCTGCCGCGCAAGCTGGCCACCGCCAAACGCCCGCACGAGGACAAGTACACGACCGCCGACGTCGAACCGCTCCGCTCGGTCAATATCGACGCGCTGGGACTGCGCACGCCCGGCACCCTGACCGTCGGTACGCTGTCCCAAGCCCCTCCGACCACCTGCATCAGCCCGCGCGGACGCTACACCGGATTCGACAACGACCTGCTGCGCGCGATCGCACGGAAGCTGGGCCTGCGGGTCGTGTTCATCGGCACCGATTTCTCCGGGCTGCTCGCCCAGGTGGCCGCGCGGCGTTTCGACGTCGGCTCGGCCTCGATCACCGCGACCGATGCGCGCCGCCGTACGGTCGGCTTCACCAACGGGTATGACTTCGGTTACTTCTCGCTGGTGGTGCCGTCCGGCTCACCCATCACGGGCTTCGACGATCTGCATGCCGGACAACGCATCGGCGTCGTCCAGGGCACCGTGGAGGACGCTTACGTCGTCGACAACCTGCACCTGCAGCCGGTCAAGTTCCCGGATTTCAGCACCGTCTACGCCAGCCTGAAATCGCGGCAGGTCGACGCCTGGGTGGCGCCCGCGCTCGAGGCGCTCAACGCAGTGCGTCCGGGTGATCCCACCGCCATCGTCGGGCACACGTTCAGCCTCGGCAACTACGTCGCCTATGCAGTCGCCAAGGAAAACCAGGCGCTGATCGCGGCGCTGAACTCCGGGCTGGACGCGGTGATCGACGACGGCACCTGGTCGCAGCTGTACACCGATTGGGTTCCGCGTCCGCTGCCGCCGGGGTGGAAGCCCGGCTCCACGGCGGCGCTGACTCCCCATCTGCCCGACTTCGCCGCCATCGCCGAGCACAATCACCGGGTGGTCGACGAGCCGCCCCCGCCCCGGTCGACGCTCGCCCAGCTCCGGGAATCGTTCTTCGACTGGGACCTGTACAAGCAGAGCCTGCCGGTGCTGCTGATGACGGGGCTGCCCAATACGCTGATCCTGACCGTCAGCGCCGGCGTCGTCGGGCTGGCGGTCGGCATCGTGCTGGCCGTCGCGGGCATCTCGCGCGCCCGATGGCTGCGCTGGCCGGCCCGGGTGTACACCGACATCTTTCGCGGCCTGCCCGAAGTCGTGATCATCTTGCTCATCGGGCTCGGCGTCGGGCCGATCGTGGGCGGACTGACCAACAACAATCCTTATCCGCTCGGCATCGCCGCACTGGGGCTGACCGCCGCGGCCTACGTCGGCGAGATTCTGCGCTCCGGTATCCACAGCGTGGAGCCGGGCCAGCTGGAGGCCGCCCGCGCACTGGGCCTCAGCTACCCGACCGCGATGCGGCTGGTGGTGATGCCCCAGGCGATCCGGCGCGTGCTGCCGGCGCTGGTCAACCAGTTCATCGCGCTGCTGAAGGGGTCCACGCTGGTGTACTTCCTGGGTCTGGTCGCCGGTCAGCGCGAGTTGTTCCAGGTCGGCCGCGACATCAACGCGCAAACCGGCAGCCTGTCGCCGTTGGTGGCGGCCGGCTTGTTCTACTTGATGCTGACCGTTCCGCTGACCCATCTGGTGAATTACGTCGACCATCGGTTGCGGCACGGGCGGTCCGCGCCCGAGCAGCAGGACCATCTCGATCCGGTCGCTACGGTATCGGGCGGGGAGATGACGTGAACGCCCGGTCGGTGTCGTTGGTCGGCAAGGATATCCACCTGACATTCGGGCGCACTGCGGTGCTCCGCGGCGTCGATATCGGCGTGCCGGCCGGTAGCACGGTAGCGGTGATCGGCCCGTCGGGTTCGGGTAAGTCGACGTTGCTGCGCACGCTGAACCGGTTGCACGAGCCCGATCGCGGCGACGTCCTGCTCGACGGGCGGTCGGTGTTGCACGACGATCCCAACCTGTTGCGCCAGCGCATCGGAATGGTGTTCCAGCATTTCAACCTCTTTCCGCACCGCAGCGTGCTGGACAACGTCATGCTGGCGCCGCGCAAGCTCAAAGGCCTCTCGGTCGAGTCGGCCCGCGAGTTGGCGCTGTCGCACCTGGATCGGGTCGGCATGCGGCACAAAGCCGACAGTCGTCCCGGCTCGCTGTCGGGCGGGCAGCAGCAACGGGTGGCGATCGCGCGGGCACTGGCGATGGCACCGCAGGTGATGCTGTTCGACGAAGCCACCTCGGCGTTGGATCCGGAACTGGTGAAGGGCATCCTGGCGCTGATCGCCGAACTCGGCGCCGACGGCATGACGATGATCGTGGTTACCCATGAAATGGGTTTTGCCAGGTCAGCCGCCGAAACTGTGGTCTTCATGGACCACGGAGCGGTGGTGGAGAGCGGCCCGCCCGAGCAGATATTCGAGGCGGCTGAAACCGAGCGGCTGCAGCGGTTTTTGTCTCAGGTGCTGTGACAGCGCTCCCCATTTACCGGGCCGATGCGCGCCTAACAGGTTAGACTAGCGAATTATGGCGGAACGTGAAGCCACCGTGCCGGAAGTGACGCAGTTGGCTGAAGGGCTTCACCGCACGCTCTCCAAGCTGTTCGCCATCCTGCGCCGCGGTGACCACAGCCCCGGCGCCGCAACAGCGGGCGAATTGACGCTGGCGCAGTTGTCGATCCTGGTCACGCTGCTCGACCAGGGCCCGATCCGGATGACCGATCTTGCCGCCCGGGAACGTGTCCGCACTCCCACCACCACCGTGGCGATTCGGCGGCTGGAAAAAATCGGCCTGGTCAAGCGGTCGCGTGACCCGTCTGACCTGCGCGCGGTGCTGGTCGACATCACCCCGCGTGGACTCGCGGTGCACCGTGAGTCGCTGGCCAATCGGATCTCCGCGCTGGCCGCGATGCTCAGCCGACTCAGCGAGGCTGATCTTGACACTCTGACCAAGGCGCTCGCGCCGCTGGAACGCTTGGCCTCCAGCGAGCCGGCCGGCTCCCCCGACGCCGAGCCCGGGCCCACGCCGGGCTGACGTCGCCGGACTCCAAGTGCTGCTCGCGGTGACCGCTGGTCGTCAGACGACCAGGTTGACCAGCCGACCGGCCACCACGATGACCTTCTTGGGCTCCGTACCGTCCAAAAACGCCTGCACCTTCTCGTCGGCCAGCGCGGCCGCCGTCACGGTATCGGCGTCGGCATCGGCCGCCACCACGACCTTGCCCCGCACCTTGCCGTTGACCTGCACCGGGTATTCGACGGCCTCGGAGACCAGGTAGGCCGGATCGGCCACCGGGAACGGGCCGTGCGCCAGCGACATGGCATGGCCCAGCCGCTGCCACAACTCCTCGGCCAGGTGCGGGGCCAGCGGGGCCAGCATCAACACCAGCGGCTCGACGGCTGCCCGCGGCACCCCCGCACGATGCCGTTTGGTGAGGTGGTTGGTGTACTCGATCAGCTTGGCCACCGCGGTGTTGTTACGGAGCGAGGCGAAATCCTCCGAGACGCCGGCAATGGTGCGGTGCAGCACCCGCAGCGTCTCCACGTCCACCGCCGTGTCGTTGTCCACCTGCGTCGTGCCGGTCTGCTCGTCGACCACCAGCCGCCACACCCGCTGCAGGAATCGGTATGCGCCGACAACGTCCTTGGTGGCCCATGGACGCGACGCCTCCAGCGGGCCCATGGACATCTCGTACACGCGCAGCGTGTCGGCGCCGTAGGTGTCGCAGATCTCGTCGGGGGACACCGAATTCTTCAGGCTCTTGCCGATCTTGCCGAATTCCTGGAACACCTCGATTTCCCCGTCCGGCCCCGGATAGAAGAACTTGCCGTCGCGTTCGATCACGTCCGCCGCCGGAACGTAGGCGCCGCGCGCATCGGTGTAGGCGAATGCCTGGATGTAGCCCTGGTTGACCAACCGCCGGTAGGGCTCGCGGGAGCTGACCCAGCCCAGGTCGTAGAGCACCTTGTGCCAGAATCGCGCATACAGCAGGTGCAGCACCGCGTGTTCGACACCGCCGACGTACAGGTCGACGCCACCCGGGTCGTCGGGACCATGCTCGGCCGGCCGCGGACCCATCCAGTAGGCCTCGTTCTCTGGGGCGCAGAAACGCTCCGCGTTGTGCGGGTCGGTGTAGCGCAGCTCATACCAGGAACTGCCCGCCCACTGCGGCATCACGTTGGTGTCGCGGGTGTAGGGCTTGAGCCCGTCGCCCAGGTCCAGTTCGACGTGGACCCAGTCGGTTGCCTTGGCCAGCGGCGGCTCTGGAACGCTTTCGGCGTCGTCCGGATCGAACAGCACCGGTGAATAATCCGGAATATCGGGCAATTCGATGGGCAACGCGGCCTCGTCCAGCGCGTGTGGGCGACCTTCGCCGTCGTAGACGATCGGGAACGGCTCCCCCCAGTACCGCTGCCGGGCGAACAGCCAGTCCCGCAACTTGTATTCGACGCGAGCCCGGCCGCGGCCGTCGGATTCCAAGCGAGCAGTGATGGCGTCCTTGGCCGACGCCACGTCCATGCCGTCGAGGTAGCCCGAATTCACCAGCACGCCGTCTCCGGTGTAGGCCGCTTGTGAAATGTCGCCGCCGGCGATGACTTCGACGACCGGCAGGCCGAACTCGCGGGCGAATTCCCAGTCGCGCTGGTCGTGACCCGGGACCGCCATAATCGCCCCGGTGCCGTAACTGACTAAAACGTAGTCGGCGATGAAGATCGGCATCTGCGCGCCATTGGCCGGATTCGTCGCGTAACTGCCCAAAAAGACCCCGGTCTTCGCCTTGTGTTCCTGACGCTCCAGATCGGACTTCGCGGCGATGGACTGCCGGTAGGCGGCGACGGCCGCCGCCGGCGTTTTACCACCGAACGTCCAGCGCGGGTCCACCTCGTCCGGCCAGTCGGCGGTCACCAGGCGGTCGACCAGGTCGTGCTCGGGCGCCAGAACCAGATAGGTGGCCCCGAAAAGGGTGTCCGGCCGGGTGGTGAACACCTCGATGTCGACGGCCTCGCCGGCATCAGCGGTGCGTGCCGAAAACAGCACAGCGGCGCCGCTGGAGCGGCCGATCCAGTTGCGCTGCATCGTCTTGACTTTCTCCGGCCACTCCAGCACGTCCAGGTCGTCGAGCAGCCGGTCGGCGTAGGCGGTGATCCGCATCATCCACTGCGGCAACCGTTTGCGAAAGACCGGAAAGTTTCCGCGCTCACTGCGACCGTCGGCGGTGACTTCTTCGTTGGCCAGGACGGTACCCAGGCCCGGGCACCAGTTCACCAACGAATCCGACTTGTAGACCAAACGGTGCGCGTCGATCACGTCGGCCCGTTCACCGGGCGACAACATCGACCAGTCTTTGCCATCGTTCAAAGTACGCGCGCCGGAATCGAATTCGGCTATCAATTCGGAGATCGGCCGAGCTTTGTTGGCGGCGGGATCGAACCAGGCGTTGTAGATCTGCAGAAAGATCCACTGCGTCCACTTGTAGAAGTCGACGTCGGTGGTGGAAAAACTCCGCCGGGTGTCGTGGCCGAAGCCGAGGCGGCCCAGTTGACGCCGGAAATTGACGATGTTGGCCTCGGTCCGGATCCGCGGGTGGGTGCCGGTTTGTGCCGCGTATTGCTCTGCGGGCAACCCAAAAGCATCAAACCCCAACGCGTGCAAAACATTATGACCGGTCATCCGGAAGTAGCGGGCGTAGACGTCGGTCGCGATGTAGCCGAGCGGGTGTCCGACGTGCAAACCCTCCCCGGACGGATAGGGGAACATGTCCTGGACGAATATCTTGTCCTCGGGTACCGACGAGCCGTCTGCCGGCGCCAGCGACCCGACCGGGTTGGCGACGTTGAACGTCCCCCACCGCGCCCAATTATCCTGCCAGGTACGCTCGATCCGATTCGCCAGCTCCGCCGTGTAACGATACGGCGGCGCCTCGGCGTCCGCGTCGGCGGCGCCCGGGCTCGCAGCGTTGGGGGATTCGGCCACGGCACCAGGGTATAAGGGCACCGATGGCCCGCCCCGCCCGCCGTCAGCGGGTCTCGGTTCGATTGCGGACCGGTCAGTGGTTCATTCCAGGTCGGTTCCAGCTCTATTCCAGGTCTGGTAGTCAGCGGTTATGCCTGGTTACAGTCGGCCTCACCAGGTTTCGTCCCTGCGGAAGGACCGAGTCTGATGATGCGGATTGCCCGGCGGGTGGCGCTGGCAGGTGCGGGTGTGGGCGTCGGGGCCGTGATCGCGCTGGCCGGCGCGACCGCGTCGGCGGAACCGGTGCTTCCGCCGCGACCCGTCCCAGTGCCGGCCACCGCAGCGCCCCCGGCGCCCCAAACAAACCCGGCCGCGGCGGGTCAGCCGACGGCGGTCGCCCCGCCGGGGGCGCCGACGCTGCTGCCGGCCAGCTCCGGCACACTTCGTGATTACTTCCAGGCCAAAAACGTCACACTGGTGCCGCAGCAACCCCAGAACTTCAAAGCGCTCGACATCACCCTCCCGATGCCGCCGCGCTGGACGCAGGTACCCGACCCCAACGTGCCCGACGCGTTCGTGGTGATCGCCGACCGCACCGGCAACGCCAGCCTCTACACCTCCAACGCCCAGGTGGTGGTCTACAAGCTGATCGGCGACTTCGATCCCAGGGAGGCGATTACCCACGGCTACCTCGACAGCCAGCAGTTGCCGGCCTGGCGGACGACCAACGCCTCGCTGGCCGACTTCGACGGCTTCCCGTCATCGATCATCGAGGGCACCTACCGCGAGAACGACATGACCCTCAACACCTCGCGCCGCCACGTGATCACCACCGCCGGACCCGAGCATTACCTGGTGTCGCTGGCGGTGACCACCGCGGTCAGCCAGGCCGTTGCCGATGCCCCCGCCACCGACGCGATCGTCAACGGTTTCCGGGTCAGCGCCCCCGGAACCACCCCACCCGTCGCCGCTGCGGCGCCCGGCCCGTCGCCGACCGCGCCGCCGGGCCTGGCGTCAGCGGCCGCACGCCAGCGCTAGCCGGTTTGAAAGTTAGTTGCGGGCGACGTCGACCGGATGGGTCGCCAACAGCGACAGCGGTAGCGGCTGGCGGCGCAGCGCTCTGCCCCACAGATCCACTCGCGGTTCGACCAGGACGTCGGAGGGTAACGCCGACAACACAATCCAATCGTCGCGCTCGATCTCGCCTTCGAGCTGGCCGATCGTCCAGCCGGAGTATCCGGCAAAGATCCGAACACCCTCGACCAGCGGCGCGATCGTCGCCGGGTCGGCGTCGAGGTCGACCATCGCCAGGCGGCCGGCGATGTGCCGTAGACCGGGCACACCTGCTGGATCCGCGCCGACCCGCAGCACCGATAGACACAACGCCGCGTCGCGTTTGACCGGGCCGCCGATGAACATGGTCTTGGGTTTGGCCGCCAGCTTGGCCCACTGCGGCAACACGTTGTAAACAGCGGTGTCGCTGGGCCGGTTCAGCACGACACCCAGGGTGCCGCCGTCGTTGTGCTCGATGATGTAGATCACACTGCGCCGGAACGTCGGCTCAAGCAGGTCGGTGTTGGCGAGCAGCAACGTGCCTGCCCGCACCCGCTGCGCGGGCGGCGCAACATGGTCCTCGGGATCTTCCGGCGCCACCTCACCATCATGGCACCCCCGTGGCTCGCCGTAGTGAACAAACCGGAGGCTGTCCGATATTTGTACTGTGGTCTGAGCCGATCTCAGCCGCCGCTTTGCCGTTGGCGCACCGTGGAAGTAGGTTCTGTGATTGACACCCGCGCACCGGTCGCAGCCTGGCGCTCGGCGCGCACCCTGCTCGACTTCCGCAGACTGGTGGAGCTGCGGGTGGTCAGCCAATTCGGCGACGGGCTTTTCCAGGCCGGACTGGCCGGCGCGTTGCTGTTCAACCCGGAGCGGGCCACCAGCCCGTTGGCGATCGCCGGCGCGTTCGCCGTGCTGTTTTTGCCCTACTCGCTGCTGGGTCCGTGCGCCGGAGCGCTGCTGGACCGCTGGGATCGCCGGCTGGTGCTGATCTGGGCCAACGCGGGCCGGCTGGTGTCGGTGGCCGCGGTGGGTACCTTGTTCGTCGCCGGGGCGGCCGACCCCGTGGTGCTGTGCGGTGCGCTGATCGTCAACGGGTTCGGCCGCTTTGTGTCGTCGGGGCTCTCGGCGGCGCTGCCGCACGTGGTTCCGCGCGACCAGGTGGTCACGATGAACTCGCTGGCCACCGCGGCCGGTGCGATAGCCGCGTTCGCCGGTGCGAACTTCATGCTGGTGCCCCGCTGGCTTTTCGGGACCGGCGACACCGGGGCTGCCTGGATCATCTTCCTGGTCACGATCCCGCTGTCGATCGCGTTGCTGCTCGCGCGGCGATTCGTCCCGCACGCACTGGGCCCCGACGACACCGGCGGCGCAGTACCGGGATCGGTGGCCTATCTGGTGACCACGGGTTGGCTGCACGGCGTGCGCACGGTGGCGCGCAGTCCGACGGTGGCCGCTACGCTGGCCGGGCTGGCCGCGCACCGAATGGTGTTCGGGATCAACACGCTGCTGGTGCTGTTGTTGGTGCGCAACACCGATGGCGCCACGGCCGGCGACCTGAGCACCGCGGTACTGTTCCTCGCCGCGACCGGTACCGGGTCGTTTCTGGCCACTGCGGTGACCCCGCCGGCCGTGCGCCACCTCGGTCGCTACGCCACGGCCAACACCGCACTGGGGACCGCGGCAGCCGTCCAACTGCTCGGAGCCGGGCTGCACGTGCCGGTGATGATCGGCTGCGGCTTCCTCCTCGGCACAGCCGGACAAGCAGTCAAGCTCTGCGCCGACACCGCGATGCAGGTCGACGTCGACGACGCGCTGCGCGGCCACGTGTTTGCCGTGCAGGACGCGCTGTTCTGGGTGGCGTTCATCGGTGCGGTCACCGCCGCGGCGATGATCGTTCCGGTCAACGGGCAGGCCCCGCTGTTGGCGCTGGGCGGGGTGATGCTCTACCTGTGCGGCCTGGCCGCCCACGCCGTCCTCGGCCGGCAAACAGCGTCCAGCGGTCACTAAGCTATGCCCATGTCCGGTCTCGAGGCGGTCATCGCCGATCTGCGGGCCGAAACCGACGAGCTCGACGCGCTGGTGGCGCCGCTGCCCGCCCAGCGCTGGGCCACCCCCACGCCGGCCGCGGGCTGGACCATCGCCCACCAGATCGGGCACCTGTTATGGACCGACCGCGTCGCGTTGACCGCCGTCACCGACGCGGCCGGTTTCGCCGAGCTGCTCGAGCAGGCGTCCGCCGACCCCACCGGTTTCGTCGACAGCGGCGCCGACCGCGCCGCAGCCGCGCCGCCGACCGAACTACTCGCCGAGTGGCGGTCGACCCGCCTGCGGCTGCACGAGGCGCTCCGGGCGGTTCCCGACGGCCGCAAACTGCCGTGGTTCGGTCCGCCAATGAGCGTCACGTCGATGGCCACCGCACGGCTGATGGAGACCTGGGCGCACGGGCTCGACGTCGCTGACGCGCTGGGCATCCGGCGCCGCGCGACCGCGCGGCTGCGATCGGTCGCGCACCTCGGGGTCCGCACCCGCGACTACGCGTTCACCGTCAACGGGCTGACCCCGCCCACCGAACCGTTTTTCGTCCAGCTCCGCGCCCCCGACGGCGGCACCTGGTCGTGGGGCGACCCGACTGCGGCGCAACGCGTCACCGGATCGGCCGAGGACTTCTGCGCCCTGGTCACCCAGCGGCGGGCACTGAGCGCTCTCGACATCACCGCCCACGGCGCCGACGCGCAGCGCTGGCTGCACATCGCGCAGGCCTTCGCCGGCCCGCCGGGCGCCGGGCGCGGTCTTTGAACCGTTTTGAACCGCCGGCGCGCGACGCCCGCAAGGCCGACGACCCCTCATCGCTTGCACAGCAGCGTCTCAGAAAATCACTGTGCGACGTCGCCGATCGGTCGCCCGGCTCGTCGGTGCCACGCTGAGTTCCCCACCGTCGCGAGCCTGGTTGCAGCGAGAAAATCGCCCGATCTCGACCGATCCGGCGCCGCCGCTGAAAGTGCAACACCGAGTACGCGACGGCTCGGCCGCTTCTTGCTTTCTCAGCACAAACTCAGATATATTCAGGCAACTTTTCAGTATGACTGTGGGGGTCGGATCATGGCATCGGCTTTTCGCCTCAGCGTCACCGCAGGTATCGCCCTGGTTGGCGCCGGCGTCATCGTTGCGATCCCGGTGGCACCGCCGGCACCCCCTGTCGCGGTGCGCGACGTGCGGCTGACCTCCGGTGACGACGTGGGTCTGGTGGTCGGCGGCAGCGGCATTCCGATACCCCAGCTCGTCAACGACTACGTAGGTGACGCCGGCAAATTCATCGAGCTTGACAATGTGTCGCCCGAGGCGACAGATATCCACGGCGTGTTCACACCGGAGGGGCTGTCCCCGCTCTACAGCGGGGTCAAGAGCTTGCCGTTCAATGTCTCGGTGGCGGAGGGCACCACCGTGTTAGTTTCCGACATCAAAGACGAAATCGCCGCCGGAAACACCGTCACCCTCTACGGCGAGTCGCAAAGCTCCACGATCGCCGGTTTCGTGATGAGCAATCTGCAAGCCGACGACGTGCCGGCCGACGACGTGAAGTTCGTACTGGTCGCCGACCCCAGCCTGCCCGACGGCGGGATGCTGGAACGCTTCGACGGGTTGATCTTGCCGAGTCTGGGGATCACGTTTTCCGGCGCGACCCCGCCGAACACCATCTACGACACCACGATCTACACCCAGGAATACGACGGCTTCGCCGACTTCCCGCGCTACCCGATTAATTTCCTGTCCGACCTCAACGCCGTGTTGGGCATCCTCTACGTGCACCCCACCTACCGGGAGGTGATCTCCACCGACCCCAGCGCGGTCGCAGACGCGATCAAGGCGGCGCCGGATAACCCGTTGTACACCCTGAGCGCGGATTACACCGGCGACACCAGTTATTACCTGATTCCCACCCAAGAGGGACTCCCGAGTAATATACCGTCCCTCGACGACCCGCTGCCGCTGCTGCGGCCGTTCGAATCACTCCCGCTCATCGGCCAGCCGCTGGTTGCCCTGCTCAATCCGGACCTGACCCAGCTGGTCAACCTCGGCTACGACAATCCGGCCAACTACGGCTGGGATGCCGGGCCGGCCAACGTGCCCACCCAGTTCGGGTTGTTGCCGCCCTTCGACCAGATCGTCACGGCCCTGGAGAACCTGGTGCCGGGCACCGAGGAAGGCGTGACCGCTGCCATGAGCGACGTCCACACCGAAATGGCAGCGTTCATGGCGAACCCGTTGGCCGTGTTGTCGAGTGCCGCATCACCGACGGAGCTGCTTTCCGCGTTGTCGCCCGTCGACATCTTCACCGACCTCGCCAACGCCATCGAAACGCTCGCCAGCGATTTTTCGTCGGTCTACGCGCTGCTATTGCCGACGGCGGACATCGCCACCGCCCTGCTCTTCTCGCTTCCGGCCTACGACCTCAGCGTGTTCGCGGACAACATCTTCACCAATCCGCTCGACGCCGTCGGTTTGCCGGTGGCGGCCGACATCGGGTTGACCACGGTGGCAGCGGGTTTCTTGGGCTTCACCGTCCTGGAGACGCTGGCGGGCCTGGCCCCATAAACCAGGCGAGCGCGAGTCTTTGCCTCCAGCGAACTCTTGATATGGAGAGCACTTTGTCATCCCTGAAGGGCGGGGTTGTGTCAACACCGTTGTGCTCCAACGGTTCGCACTCGCAAAGAGCCATGCCCAGGTTAGGAGGTCATCGATGTCAAGCCGCAAGCATCGTTTGTTCGGACTCGGGATAGTGGCCAGCTCCAGCGCCGGACTGCTGACGCTGACCGCAATGATGAATTCGGCGTTGGCCTACGGCAGCGGGGAAGACATCGGATTGGTGATCGGCGGCAGCGGCACCCCGATCCCCGGTCCCGCTCACGTGGAAGCCGCCGACGACCTATATCTCAGCAAGGTCTACCCGAACCAGATCACCGAGTTCTACCAGGCCACGCCGGACAACCCTTACGGCAACGGCCTGTTTACCCCCGAGGGGCTCTATCCGCTGATCGGCGTCCACACCTTAAAGTTCAACTAGTGTGCCGCGCCATTAATTCGTTACATAATTGTAACGAATGAGCATCGGCGG
>NZ_VYIK01000379.1 GCF_008709575.1 Mycobacterium sp. | reverse complement strand
CCAGGTGGCTTATTTTGACGACGATGCAGAGCGAAGCGAGGAGGAGGAGCGGCGCCGATGACCCGCGCCGACGACGATGCAAAGCGCAGCGATGAGGCGGACCGGCGCCGCGGTCCCGCGCCGACGACGAGTATCCGCTTCCCGGTCGACTGTCGGGGTGACTCGAACTCCCAACCCTGATCGCGGGCCGTATCACCGAGGAATCGCTCCACCGCGTGTATGGCGACCGCGGCATCCAGATGTGCCCGGTTGCAGACGGACTCGCATGGGTGATAGCAGACCCGGCCGTGAATGGCAGCGAAGGGATTGTCCTTCACCAAACCCCGCCAGGCCTGTTCGTGGCGGCCGGCCTTGGTGTGGGCAAGCCATGCCTGAATGTTCTCTCCCGCTGGGCAGGCGTCGTTGCAGGGTGGCAGCAGGTCGACATAAATCGGACGGCGATCCCGCTCCGGACCCGCCCGGGCGTGGCCATGCAGCAGGTCCGGCAGAGCCGTCACGTCGCCGTAGCCTCCGCCGCCGCGCTGCTCACTCGTCACCTGGCTGATGCTACGGGGGATTCGGGCGAATTTTTAACGCCGTTCGGCCTCTTGGCAGAGGACTTCCGGCCCTGCTTGTTGAGCAATAAAAGCCGGATAGTGAGTTAATGGAACGCTTGACAGCCCTAGATGCCAGTTTCT
>NZ_VYIK01000378.1 GCF_008709575.1 Mycobacterium sp. | reverse complement strand
CCCGAGGCCGGGTACTTTGGGGTCGTGCCCGGCACGAGCCCACGCACGAATCTCAACGCCTACAAGACCATCGGGCGCGACACGATCTTCACCAACGTCGCGCTTACGCGTGACGGGCGTCCCTGGTGGGAGGGTCTCGACGAGGGCGAACCGGCGTTCGACTGGCAGGGCCGGCCCTACGACCCCGCCCGCGGCCCCGCCGCCCATCCCAATTCCCGCTTCACCGTCTCCGCGCGTCACAACCCCGCCTGGTCCCCGCGGAGCGAAGATCCCCGGGGCGTCCCGCTCACCGCCATTCTCTTCGGTGGACGGCGCGCCCGTCTCGCACCGCTCGTCTACGAGGCGCACGACTGGACCCACGGTGTCTTCGTGGGGGCCTCGGCCTCGTCGGAAACCACCGCGGCCGCCACCGGCGCCGTGGGCGTCGTCCGCCGCGACCCGATGGCCATGCTGCCCTTCTGCGGATACCACTTCGGCGATTACTGGGACCACTGGCTCAAGGTCGGGTCGAGCGTTGCGCACCCCCCGCGCGTCTTTCATGTCAACTGGTTCCGGCAGGACGACCGCGGCCGTTACCTCTGGCCCGGGTACGGCGAGAACCTGCGCGTCCTGCGCTGGATCCTCGACCGCTGCCACGGCCGGGGCGAGGCCGTCGAGACCCCCGTCGGGAAACTCCCC
>NZ_VYIK01000377.1 GCF_008709575.1 Mycobacterium sp. | reverse complement strand
CGAAGACCATGTCGAAGTTGCGTCACCCCAGCCGTTCCCAAGTCCTGCGCGACTACCTGGACTGACGAAAACCCCGCTTTAACGCTCTGACCTGCGGTTTTACTGGTTTTCTGGCCGTCAAACAGTTAGCACAGCGGCCTTAGTTAAGATAGTGGTCATGCCGCGCCGCCCCGCCGCACCACCTGACCTGCACACCTTGCTCGACTCCTGGGAGATATCGCTGCGCGCCGAACGTAAAAGCGACCAGACGGTCAAGTCCTACGGCGACGGCGTGCGCCGCTACCTGACCTGGTGCCACACCAGCGGCCACCCCGCGGCCCTGGACCGCCGCCAACTCACCGCCTGGATCGCCGACCTGCTCGACGCCGGTGCGCAACCCGCCACCGCTGCGGCCCGCCAGCTCGCCGTACGCCGCTTCTCCGCCTGGCTCACCGACGAAGGCGAACAAGACACAGACCCGCTACTCGGCGTCAAAGCCCCCAAACTGGACACCAAGGTCGTTGAGCCGCTCACCGACGAGCAGATCACCGCGCTGATCCGCGCCTGCCGCGGCAAAGAGTTCCGTGACATCCGCGACGAGGCCATCGTGCGGCTGATGGTCGAGACCGGTGTGCGCGCCGGCGAACTGTGCGCGCTGGCCGTCGCCGACATCAACCTACACGACGGCCTGGCCGTTGT
>NZ_VYIK01000376.1 GCF_008709575.1 Mycobacterium sp. | reverse complement strand
TTGATCAGATCAACAACCTCATGACCCCCATCGGCGGGCACCAGGTAGGCCAACAGACCGCTGCCGGGGACGTCGTTGGCCTTAACCACGGCTTGTTCCATCCCCGCAAACCACTCATCTTGGATGAGCAGATGATCGGTTGACGGTGGCAGCGTGACGAATTGGTCATCCGACCCGATACTGCTCAACGTCGCCGGGTAGCTATCCCACTCACCGGCGATCGGCGAGGTGCCCAGCCCCAGCGCATCGCCGGGGTCCGACAGGGTGGCGTTGTTGGTCAATAATTCCACGGTGTCGCTGGTCGGTGTCACCGTCCAGCCGTTGATCTCATCGACACCCTCGGCGTGCGCGCCAGGCACCCCCAGCATGGCGGCAACCGCGGCGCTGCCGCCGGTGAGCCACACGCCGACACACCACCCGCGAACGCCTCGAACCGACACATCCAAACCTTTCGCAGCTGAATTCCAGATCGTCCCCCACCAAAGATGTACGAAACCCGGACTCTAGCAGCTCCGCCCAAGCGGTCGCCGGTTCCGGTCGAGAACCCCTGCCGGCGGAGCGACACGTAGGTGTACGCGTGTAAAGGATGGCGCTCGGCAATCCGGGTAACCGGGGAACAAATGGCTCGGATCTGCCGTTGACCTGGTCGACAACATGAGTCGACCCAGCTCAACCCTG
>NZ_VYIK01000375.1 GCF_008709575.1 Mycobacterium sp. | reverse complement strand
CCGGAAGGCCTTCCGGGGAGCGGGCCGGGACTGCCGCGACCGACGGCGTCGGCGGGGTTGGTGGTTCCGCGGTGAGCGTGACGACGCCCGGGCTGGGTGATCCCAGGACGACCGGTGTGGCCACCGTCATCAACGACGTCGTTCGAGGGTGATTACCAGCGCGGTGGGCGAGCAGATCGACGAGACTCGTCACACGATCCCAGGGTACGTGGATAAGGGCCGAGGTGATCCGACCCCCTCAATACCCCGGATGCGCAAACGGGTTTCCCGCTGAGCACGTCAGACAGTGAAGTAAAGTCGCTGTACTACTTCCCGAATACCGGCAACGCGCCATCTGCCGAGCAACCCACCTACATCTCCAACAGCCCCGTCGGCCAGGCCAAAAATCGTTGTCGACGCTATGCCGGAATAGCCCGAGCCGCCGTCGCCCCGCTGTAGGGTGCCGGCGTCACCGCCGGCGCCGGAGTTGCTCAGGTGAAGCCATCGAAGGCGCAGCCCACCCGGCGGAGCCGCGCTCGCCCAACGCCGGTCAGAACTCGTACACCGACGGTGAGAGCAGAACACTACTGAGGAACCAGTTTGCTGGCTCTTCAACTTTGACCGGGCAATCGGCGTGAAGTCTGTGGCGTGTTCCCGTTGGATGAGTCCGCCGTGTTTTAGAGTCCTGTGGCCCCCGGG
>NZ_VYIK01000374.1 GCF_008709575.1 Mycobacterium sp. | reverse complement strand
CGTTTTTTCCGTCCAGTGCCGGGTTGAATCCCAGTTTGACGGTCGCGGCCAACGCGCTGCGGGTCGCCGAGCACATCAACCAGGCGCATTTCGCCACGTGATGTCCTCGCCTGGGGTAGCTCCGGAAGGGTTGCACGATCGCAGGTCACCAGCATCGATCGGCACTGAGCAGCAGGACATCACGTGATTTATCGTTTACCAGCCAACACAGGAGGCTTCAATGCGCACGTTAACCGAGATCATGAATACGCACCGCTCCGACAAGGGTACCGTGATGGGCGAGGCTCATAGTTACACGCCGGTCTACGAGCGGTGGTTCGAGCCGATGCGCAACGAAACGCTGCGCGTGCTCGAGATCGGGGTCTGCGACGCCCGGATGCCTGGCGCCTCGCTGCAGGGCTGGTACGAGTACTTCCCGAAGGCCACCATCTTCGGCTACGACATCGTCGACGCCCACCGCTTCGACAATGACCGAATCACGACTTTCATCGGTGACCAGTCCGACCGCGCGGATCTGGCCCGTTTCGTCGAATTCTCCGGCGGACAATTCGACATTGTTATCGATGACGGCAGCCACAAAGCCGTGCATCAGCAGGTGAGCCTGGCGTTCCTTTTTCCGCATATCAAACCAGGCGGACAGTACATCATCGAGGATTTACACGTCGCGCCCGATACGCTG
>NZ_VYIK01000373.1 GCF_008709575.1 Mycobacterium sp. | reverse complement strand
AGGAGCATGGCCACGCCGAAGACCGCGAGTGCGAGTCGAAGCATTTTGTCCGCGGATGGCATTTCGCACCTCCAAAGTCCTGCGGGCATTCTACGGCGAGCATGGGGTGTACACGGGCACGCTCAGGCCGAGACGGATCGAGGCGTGGGACCCGCCGTCAACGAAGATGACGCTCCCGCACAAGAAGTCCACAGCAGCCGTCAGCCGGCTGTTCCGGCGTCCCCGAACCCGCCGATCGGGGCGGGAAACGAATGAATGCGCTTGGCTTCCTTGGGCGTCGACAGCTGCTCCTGCAGAAGCGATGTCATAATCCCCCGGCGCAGGAGCATTCAGGCCTATGCCCGCGCCCGCCTGCCTTCTTGGCATCGCGGACAAGAAAAGCCGAGACGGTGCGCGCGGGCACCAGCGGCGGCAGTGCCGGCATCATCCAATCGGGACTCTGCCGTCGCCACCACACCTGCGGCCGCTGCCCATGCGGACCATCGGCGGCACTGTGGTGACTCGGGCACCTACCGGCCGGCGTTGCGGGCCAGATCGATGGCGTACTGATTCACGAAAGTGCCCGCCGGGGGATCCCCTTTGCCGCAGCTTCCGTCGGATTCGCCGGGACGTTTGATCCACAGGTAGGCGTCAGCGTGTGCGCCCGCGGTGGCCGCAGTCGGCGCAGCGCCCAGTGCTCG
>NZ_VYIK01000372.1 GCF_008709575.1 Mycobacterium sp. | reverse complement strand
CCGCCACGGCCGACTCGACGACGCCGATCAAGCGCTCGCCCGCCGCCGTGACCAGCGCGTCACTGTCGGGAAATGTCTCGATGCTGCGGCTCATACGTACTCCACCCGGTCGATACCCTCCAGTGCCGAAAAGTAGATCGCGTCAGGATCGAGCCGCCGCAGATCCTCGGCCAGGCACTCCCGGGTTTCCCTGCGCGGCAACGGAAGCAACGCAGGCGGTCGAGCGGTCCGAGTCAAGGTCGCCGTCACGCCGTCCTGTGGTCGGATCCGGCTCCAGGCCAGATCGGTGTCGCCGGGCGTGGATCCGGGCAGCCGGCTTTTGATCGCCGACAACGGCTCGGGACTGTTTGTCGCGTCCGTGATACGCCGAATCGCCAACTTGCCCAAAGGATCGTGTGCGGGCGCCGCCGGAGCGAGCCCGGGCCACCAGGTCACCACCGGGATGTCAGGAAGCAGGAAGGGTATGACGACGTTGTCGGCATGACCGGCAAGCGGGCCCGACAGCCGCAGCACCACCACCTCACCGGCGCCGCTGTCCCCGCCGCCCCGCAATTCGGCGTCCAGCCGTGCTTCGGGAGCCTCCGCATCCCCGGCCGCCACGACGATCACCCGGCTGGGGTGCTCGTGGCTGGCGGCGTTGGCCGCCTCGATGGCCTGCGTCCAGCCGTCGAACTGGCTGC
>NZ_VYIK01000371.1 GCF_008709575.1 Mycobacterium sp. | reverse complement strand
CTGCGGGAAGGATGTCCATATGTCGGGCAAGCGTCGTAAATACACCCCGGAGTTTCGGGAGCAGGCTGCCCGCCTGGTGATTGAGACCGGCCGCCCGGTGGTTCATGTGGCTGCCGAGATCGGGGTTGGTGAACAGGTGTTGGGGCGGTGGGTGCGCCTGCAACGCCAAGCGGCCGGAGCTGGCGATACTCGGGAGGTGTTAGACGCCGATGAACGCGCCGAGTTAGAGCGCCTACGCCGCGAAAACGCCGAATTACGCTTAGACCGTGAGTTTTTAAAAAAAGCCGCGGCCTTCTTCGTCTGCGAACACAACCGGTAGATGCCTACCGGGTGATCGAGGCGGAGAAGGCCAGCTACCCGATCACGCGCATGTGCGAACTGCTGGAAGTGTCGCGCTCGGGCTACTACAAATGGCGTAAATCCCGCGATGTCGGACCAACCCCTGCCCAACAGCGCCGCGCCGAGCTGGATGCCTTGGTCGCCGAGTCCCACAAGGCGTCTGATGGTGTCTACGGCGCCCCGCGCATCTGCGCTGACCTGCGTGCCGCCGGGCAGCGGGTATCGCGTAAAACGGTGGCGGCCTCGCTGCGTCGCCAGGGCCTGGCCGGAATCTGCCCACGGCGGCGGTTTGCGCCGGCCACCACGGTGATCAACCTCGATGCGCCGGTCCCTCAAGACCT
>NZ_VYIK01000370.1 GCF_008709575.1 Mycobacterium sp. | reverse complement strand
CGCACCCGGGCGTCGACGATGTTTCGCGGCGAGCTCGACGAGCTGGGGTCGCGCTATGCCGACCGGCTGGAGATTAAACACGTGCTTTCTGGTGAGCCGCACCGCAATCGGTTGCTGACCGGGCGCATCGACCAAGCCAAGCTGCAGACTTGGCTGGCCGGGGAGCTCGATCCCGCCACGGTCGACGAGTGGTTTTTGTGCGGGCCGCTGGGGTTAGTCACCACGGCGCGCGAGACGCTGATCGCCCACGGTGTCGAGGCGAAACGCATCCATGTGGAGTTGTTCTACGGCTATGACAAAACCGAGGACAGCGGCCCTGCCGCGGGTGCGCAGCCGGCGAAGGTCACCATGACCTTGGGCGGCACGCAGCATTGTTTCGATTTGGCGCCTTCTGAGTCGGTGTTGGAGGGGGCGTTGGGGGTGCGTGAGGATGCCCCGTATTCGTGCATGGGTGGGGCCTGTGGCACCTGCCGCGCGAGGTTGCTCAGCGGCACCGTGGTGATGGAGCACAACTTCGCGCTGGGGCAAGACGCGCTGGATCAGGGCTATGTACTGACCTGTCAGGCTCATGCCACTTGCCCGGAAATCGTCATCGATTTTGATGCTGATGCGAAGCACAGCGGTTAGCTAGTGTCCCGCGCCGTTAATTCGTTTTATTAATCTTCCAATGGACTCCAGGA
>NZ_VYIK01000036.1:23593-39025 GCF_008709575.1 Mycobacterium sp. | reverse complement strand
ATTGTCGTCAGCGCGGTCGCAGGCCGGCCAAAAGCACGTCCTGGATAGTGCGCGCGATCAAGTCTTCGTCGAGCGTGCCGTCGGCGATGAGGTAGGTCAGTGCGCTGGTGGTGACCGCGCCGAAGAGGGCGATCGCGACAGCCCTGGTGTTGTCGACGGCGACGAGGGATCCGTCGGCGACGCCTGCCCGCAGCAGCGTCTCGATGGGCTCGAGGTAGGCGGTCCTGATCATGTCGGCGATGACGGGCATGCGGCCGGTTCGGCCGAGTTCGCCGATGAGGGCGCGGCATTCGGCGGGCCGCTCGGCCATCAGGCGCAGCTGAGCGGTGATCACTCCGTTCAGACGTTGGGCGCCGGTGCCGCTGCTTACCACGATCGTGTTCACCTCGTCGGCGACATGGCGCAGGCCGTCTTCGAGGAGAAACGCCAAGATGTCTTCCTTGCCGGCGAAGTAGTAGTACAGGGTGGCTTTGGCGATGCCGGTCGCCGCCGCGATGTCTTCGATCTTGGTGTCGTTGAGGCCGCGCTCGGCGAACAATTCGGCCGCGGCGGACAGCCGGTCGGCGATCTGGGCGGGAACCTCGCGCATGACCCCTCCTCTTGTTTAGACTCTAAGTCTAAACTCTGATTCGACTGGCAGGAGCTGCTGATGTCGATGGCCCAGATTCGCTACGACCCATTCGATGCGCAGATCCACGACGATCCCTACCCCACCTACCGACTGCTGCGCGATGAGGCCCCGGTGTACTGGGCGACCGACTCGCACACCTGGGTGCTCAGTCGCCACCAGGATGTGATCACCGCGCTACTCGATCACGATTCGTATTCCTCGGTCAATGGCGTCTTTCCCGCTCCGCCCGGGTCCAGGGTCATGGAGTCGGTGTTGCCCATGATGATCATGATGGACCCGCCTCGGCACGATCAGCTGCGTGCCCTGGTGAGCAAAGCGTTCACCCCGCGCCGCATCGCCGCTATGAACGACGGCATCGAGGATCTGGCGCACCGGTTGTCACAGCAGTTCGATCGGGGCGCCGGCGCGGCAGATTTCATCGGCGACTTCGCCGGGATCATCCCCGCCTTTGTCATCGCCGATCTGCTGGGCATCCCCCGCGAAGATCGTGAGCAGTTTCGGAAGTGGTCGAACACCATGGTGCAGTCCAACCCGACCCGGGACGAGGATCAGGAGGTTCATGGGGCGGCGGTAGCCATCTACGGCTATTTCGCCGACTTTTTGGCCGAGCGCCGCCGACAGCCGCGCGAGGACTTGATGTCGGCGCTGGTGGCTGCCGAGGTCGACGGCACCAGACTCACCGACGACGAGCTTCTCGGATTCTGTCTGCTGTTACTGGTCGCCGGTCACGAGACCACCACCAATCTGCTCGGCAACGCCGCGGTCGTGCTGGCGGAGCATCCGCGCAGTCGCCGTCGCCTGGTCGGCGATTCCGCTCTGCTTGGTCCCGCGGTCGAAGAGTTGCTGCGCTATGACTCACCAGTTCAAGGACTGTCCCGTATCTTGACCCGTGACGTGACACTGCACGGCACGACCATGACCGGTGGCGATTCGGTGCTGTTGCTGTTCGGCTCCGCCAACCGGGACGACCGCGTCTTCCCCGATCCCGACGTGTTCGACATCGACCGCAAACCCGAACATCAAGTCGCATTCGGCCGTGGAGTCCATTTCTGCCTGGGGGCGGCGCTGGCGCGGATGGAGGCGCGGATCGCGTTGCGGGCGTTCCTGTCCCGGGTGCCCGAGTGGGACGTCGATCTCGATTCCGCCACCCGGCTGCACTCCGGCCCGGTCCGGGGGTTCCTGTCGCTGCCGATCAGCTGGCCGGCGCGATAGGCACGCCCCGACGGCTACGCTGAGGCTGCGGCAAACGTCCTGATGGAAGGTCGGATATGTCGAAAACGGTGGTGATCGGCGCCTCGAGCGGGCTCGGGCGCTGCATCGGTGTCGCCCTGGCGCAGCGTGGCGATAGGGTCGCTCTGCTGGCCCGCCGCCGTGAACGCATCGCGTCCGCAGCCGCCGAAGCAGGGCCGGACGCGATCGCGGTTCCCTGCGATGTCACCGACGAAGCAGCGTGCCGATCGGCAATCAGCGCGGCCGCCGACGCGCTGGGCGGTATCGACAACCTGATCTACACGCCGGCGATCGGGCCGCTGGTGCGCATGGTCGACACCGATGCCGCAACCTGGCGGCGCATTTTCGATACCAACGTCATTGGCGCGGCGCTGGTGACAGCCGCGGCCGTGCCCCATTTGAGCGCCTCGGCGGGCAAGGCCGTCTACCTGTCTTCCGATGCCGGAACGTTCGGGCCGCCCTGGCCGGGTCTGGGAGCCTACGGCGTGAGCAAGGCGGCCCTTGAGCGGCTGGTGGAGGCGTGGCGAGCCGAACACCCCGATATCGGCTTCACCTGCCTGATCGTGGGGGAGTGCGCGGGCGGCGAAGGCGATGCGGCGACCGGAATAGGCGCCGACTGGGATCCCGCGCTCACCGTGAAGGCCATGCCGCTGTGGGCATCGAGCGGTGTCATGCCGGGCAAGTTGATGCCCGTCGAGGACCTCATCGAGGTGGTGCAGACGATCCTGCGGACCGACGCGGCGACGTCGATGCCGGTCGTGGTCGCCAGGGGTGCATCCGGCGGGCCCGTACTCTCGAGCTGATCGCAGCCCGGAACGAAAGTGGTTGGGCGGTCAGCTGGTTGACGATCGGCGGCCGGCTCTTCTCGAACGGACGGTTCGCCATCCGCGCGTCTTGTGCGATCACCTGCCGGAGCCAGGAATCAGCCGGTTTTGCGACAAGGCTCGGCCTCGGTCGCGGTAGGCTGGACCCCGCGAGTTTCGCCCGGCAACCCCCGCGGGCGGTCGCGTGCTGCCGGGGGCAGGCGGAAGGGGTGTGCACGGATGCGCCAGCGAGCGGTGGCGTTCGCCGTTGCCGGCCTCTGCATTCTCACCGCTGGTTGCAGCAGTGCCGACAAACACTCACCCAAGGCCCCGACGACCACCACCACGACGATGATTGCGCGCCCGATCGTCGAGCGTGAACTGGACGGGTTACTGCTCAGCCCCGAGCAGATCAATGCGGTGATGGGCGCCAAAAACATGACCGTCACCAAGAGGCGCTTCGCGATGTCTGACGACAGCGCCACGATGAAGCCCAGGGAGTGTCTGGCCATCGACGGCGCGGCGCAGGCCCAGGTCTACGCCGACAGCGGTTTCGTCGCCGTGCGCGACGAGGCGCTCAACGACGGCGACAACTTCACGCATTTCGCCGAGCAGGCGGTGGTGTTGTTCCCCATTGCCAAACAAGCCAATGCCTTCTTCAGCGCCTCGGCCCAACAGTGGCCGGCATGCCACCACTACACCCACACCCAATCTGGAACCCAATGGACGGTGGCGCCGATATCGAACGCCGACGGCACGCTGAGTACGGTGGCCACCCAAGAGAACGCCAGGGCCGGCGGTTGGGCCTGCGGGCGGGCCCTGGAGATCCGCAACAACGTCATCATCGACGTCAACACGTGCAGTGCCGATCCGGCGAACTCCGCTGTCGACATCGCCAATCAGATCGCCGCCAGAGTGCCGACACGGTAGGGCCGCTACAGTCCACCCGGGTCGTCGGGAACGTCGACGGCGTGTTCGTCGAGGGCCGTCCTGGGCACCACGTCGAGGGTGCGTTCGTGGGTGGCGGCCAGTACCACCGGGGCAGCGCAGCCATCGTGGTAGGCCCTGAGCCAGTTCAGTGCGGTGACGCACCAGCGGTCGCCGGGCGTGAGGCCGGGAAACCGGTACTCGGGCCTGGGCGTCGACAGATCGTTACCGATGCTGCGCTGGTGCGCTAAAAACTCGGCGGTCACGACGGCGCAGATGGTGTGCAGGCCGAGATCCTCAGGACCAGCGGTGCAGCAGCCATCACGGTAGAAACCGGTGAGTGGGTCGGTGCCACACGGTTCAAGCGGTCCACCCAGCACGTTTCGATCAGCCATCGACCCAGTATCTCCCGGCCCCCAGTAGGGCAATACCGAAAGGCGTCGCCGGATGTCAGATTGCGAATACCGAAGCTTGTTCTTTCTGTCGGATGATTGTTAGGGTCGAGAACGTTTCGGCAGCTACCCGCACGGTGTTGTGCCCGCGCTAATTCGGCGGCCAAGAGCTGACGGGGAATGTGAGCGTTGTCTCGACGTACTGTGTGTCACCGGCTGCGGCGCAGGGGCGACGAGCGTGGCGTAGCTACCGCTTATCAGATGAGAAGGGACAGCGGGTTTCATGGCCAAAGTGGTGTGTGTGCTCTACGACGATCCGGTCGACGGATATCCCACCCGCTACCCGCGTGACGAGCTGCCTCACCTCGACGGCTATCCCGACGGCCAGTCACTGCCGACGCCGTCGGCGATCGATTTCACACCGGGCACACTGCTGGGCAGCGTGTCCGGAGAGCTGGGCTTACGACCCTACCTGGAAGGTTTGGGGCACGAGTTCGTCGTCACCTCCGACAAAGACCGCGAGAACTCCGAATTCGACCGGCATTTGGTCGACGCGGAAGTCGTTATCTCGCAACCGTTCTGGCCTGCCTACCTCACCGCAGAGCGCATCGCGCGGGCACCCGGGCTCAAACTCGCGGTCACCGCCGGCATCGGCTCGGACCATGTCGACCTCGATGCTGCCATCGACAAGGGCATCACCGTCGCCGAAGTGACGTTCTGCAACAGCATCAGCGTCGCCGAGCACGTGGTGATGATGATCCTTGCGCTGGTACGCAACTACCTGCCGTCGTATCAGTGGGTGCTCGACGGAGGGTGGAACATCGCCGACTGTGTGCAGCGTTCCTACGACCTGGAAGGCATGCAGGTCGGCACTATCGGAGCCGGAAGGATCGGTTTGGCCGTGCTGCGTCGGCTGGCTCCGTTCGACGTCCATCTGCATTACACCGACAAGCACCGGCTGCCCGCCGAGGTCGAGACCGGACTCAACCTGACCTACCATCCGACGGCGCGGGACATGGTGCCGCACCTCGACGTGGTCACGATAAACGCTCCCCTGCATCGAGAGACACGTGGGTTGTTCAACGACGAGCTGATCGCGACCATGAAACGCGGGGCGTATGTGATCAACACCGCCCGGGCGTTGATCTGCGATCGCGATGCGATCGTGCGGGCTTTGCAGAGCGGTCAACTGGCCGGCTACGCCGGCGATGTCTGGTACCCGCAACCGGCTCCGCCCGACCATCCCTGGCGATCCATGCCGCACCACGGGATGACGCCGCACATCTCGGGCTCGTCGCTGTCGGCCCAGGCCCGGTACGCGGCCGGCACCAGGGAGATCCTGGAGTGCTATTTCTCCGGGCAACCCATCCGCGACGAGTATCTGATCGTTGCCGGCGGGGCATTGGCCGGGGCCGGCGCGCATTCCTACACCGTCGGCAGCTGAGGTCAACTCACCTGCTATGCCCGGGGATCGACTGGGCAACCGCGGTGACCACGATGAGCGCCAGCATGGCCGTCCCGATCAGATGCACCTGCCGACGCGCGGCGATCCGGGTCGGAAGAGGGCGGCGCCGCAGGGTTCGCTGACGCTGCAACGCGATGCCATAAGTGCACAGCGCGACCAATGCCGCCAGGCCGGCCGGGATCAGCCCCACCAGGTGGATCGAGCCGTGCAGGTTTCTGATCATGAGCAGGGCGCCGTTGGCCAGGACAGCGAACGACGTCCGGGTCCACGACAGCGCGGTCCGCTCCGCCTGCGACCCGGCCGGGTCTCGCGGTGCCCTCGCGCGCATCACCGGGTACTCGCTGAGGCGATGATCAACCACAATGCCAGGACTCCGACCAGCGCGAGGCCCACCGCAAGATAGACCGGCGTAGGGTGGTGCGGCAGCGGGTTGCCGCGGCGGATGGCCCGGTCCGTTTGCTCCCAGCGCAAAAGCCCCATCGCGCTGGTGAGCATCGCCAGCGCCGCGAGCACGACTCCGAGCACATGGCGCATGTCGGGAAGCGCCGTCGGCGAAACGAGCTGCACGACGGCCACCGCCGCGGCGAGCAGCCCCAGAGCGGTGCGCTGCCAGGCTAAAAACGTCCGCTCGTTGGCCAGCGTGAACCGGTAATCGGGCTCGTGCTCGACGGTGGCGGCACCGGATGCGCCAGCGGGCGCCGCGGGGTCATCGGCCACAGAACGCCTCGTCGGACATCTCACCTGCCAGCGTTTCACAGCCTGCGCCGGTTCGTTTTCCCGCGTTGGCGCGGGCCCGGGTTGTCCGCGACATACCGAGGCTCTGTCCGCCGGTCGTAGCTACCAGCGGACCAGCTGGATCGGATAAATATCAGTGCCGCCCGGCGCGCCGCCGCAGCCCGCCGGGTAGGTGGACTCGACCGAACCGGACAGGGTCGTCTGATCCCAGGTGTAGGTGTCGTGCGACGGAAGGAAATACACGACGCAGCGCACCCCGTCGGGCACGTCGACGCTCATCGTGTACCAGCCGTTGACCAGCTGCGCCCGCCCGTCGTAGGGAGCCGCTTGCCCGTTGGGCTGCGGCACCGCCTGGATGTGGAGGCATTCCGGCGTGCCGCAGTTCCGGATCTCCCAGATCCAGGCGTGGCCCGGATCGCGCGGCGTCTGCAGCGCGTAATTGCCGATCTGCATTTCCGCGTGCGACACCGGCACGAAGGTGATCGCAGTTGCCGTGAGCATCGCGCCGACTGCCAGCGTCTTCACCAACTACCCTCCTCCTGCATTTCCTTGATCTTCCTCAGTCCGCCGGATGCTAGACATCGATCAATTCGGTGGTGTCCAGGCGATCGGCAGCGTCTTGATGCCGTGGATGAACGGCGACAGCAGCCGTGCGGGTTCCTCGGTTGCGACGACGTCGGGTATTGCGCGGAACAGTTCCTCGAACATGATGCTGATCTCGCGGCGAGCCAGGTTGGCGCCCAGGCAGAAATGCGCGCCGCCGCCGCCGAAGCCGACGTGCGGATTGGGGTTGCGCGCCACGTCGAAGCTCCACGGGTCGGCAAACTTCGACTCGTCGCGGTTGGCCGAGCAGTACCACATCGTGACTTTGTCGCCGGCTGCGAGCTTGATACCTCTGAGCTCCACGTCGTGCAGGAGGGTGCGCCGCATGTAGATCACCGGCGAGGCCCATCGCACGATCTCTTCCACCGCCGAGTGTGACAACCCGTTGAAGTCGGCCCACCATTTGTCGCGCTCCTCCGGGTAGCGGGTCAGCGCGAGCAAGCCGTGACTGATCGCGTTGCGTGTCGTCTCGTTGCCGGCCACCGCCAGCAGGATGAAGAACGACGCGATCTCGGCCGACGACAACCGCTCACCGTCGACCTCGGCCTGCACCAGGCTCGTGGTCAAATCCTCCTGCGGATGGGCGCGCCGGTCTTCGGCCAGCGCGGTAGCGTGGGCGGCCATTTCCATCGACACCGTGGTGAACTGTTCGAAGTCGGTCGCCAGGTCGGGGTCACCGAACCCGAGGATGACGTTGGTCCAGTGGAAGATCCGTTGGTGGTCCTCCTCGGGAATGCCCATCATGTCGCAAATGACCTGCAGTGGCAGCGGCCCGGCCAGTTCGGCGACGGCCTCGCCGCGTCCGTCCGGATGGTCGGCGATCATCGATCCCACCAGCCGGCGGGCCCGCTCCCGGACGGATGCCTCCGCGCGGGCCACCACCTTCGGCGTGAATGCCCGGCTGACGATCGAGCGCAGCCGTTGATGGCGAGGATCATCGAGCGCGATCATCGACCCGAAAAACTCGGCGACCTCCGGTGGCTGGTCGTTAATGGTGATGTTGGGATAGGAGCTGAAGATTTCCGGGTGCCGGCTCGCGAAGAAAACGTCGTCGAACGTGGTCAGCGCCCAATGTCCGGTGCCCTCCGGGAAGCCCGGCTGGACCGCTTCGGCCCAGAAGGAGATGGGTTTTTCCCGTCGCAGCGTGGTGAATGCCCCGTCGCGCAGATCGTCGTCGAGTCCCCAGAACTCCCATGAGCTCAGATCGATATCGGCAAGCGGAACATAGGGCGGGGCCGCGCCGTTCACTCTGGTCGAAATGCCCATGTCGACTGTCCTTGTTGTCGAGCGTTTACAGTCGCGAGCCTAGACCGTTACGACTGGCGTTGGTCTGACGTTGGTCGTTGTTGGCCCAACGTGCCGGGGTAACGGTTGCTCGGCCCGGGTCGATGCCGGCGGCCGTGGCCCAGCGACCGTGACGCTGGCGTGACACTCGTCGTCCGTCGTGACGCTGGCGTAACGCTCGCCGCGCGACGGCGAGTCGCGATCGCCTCCCCGCAGGGCACGGCGACCAGCTGCGAAACTCCTCGATGCATCGGCTTGCCCGCTTAGGCTGTCTGCGACAGCGACAAGGAAGGTGGCCGATGTCCAAGCGCATTGTGGTGTGGGGTACCGGATTCGTCGGCAAGATGGTGATCGCCGAAATCCTCCCGCACCCGCTGTTCGAACTGGTCGGGGTGGGTGTGAGCAGCCCGCAGAAGGTGGGCCGCGACGTCGGGGACATCTGCGGACTGGCCGAGCCGGTCGGCATCACCGCCACCGACGACGTCGACGCGCTGATCGCGCTGCGACCGGATGCGCTGGTGCACTACGGCCCGACCGCTGCGCACGCCGACGACAATATTGCGCTGATGACTCGTTTCCTGCGCGCCGGAATCGACGTCTGCTCGACTGCGATGACCCCATGGGTGTGGCCCGCCATGCCGCTGAACCCACCCAATTGGATCCAGCCGATCACCGAGGCATGCGAGCTGGGACGGTCGTCGTGCTTCACCACGGGCATCGATCCCGGATTCGCCAACGACCTGTTCCCGATGACGCTGATGGGGGTCTGTTCAGAAGTACGTCGGGTGCGTGCCTCGGAGTTGCTCGACTACACCAACTACACCGGCGATTACGAGAACGAGATGGGCATCGGCCGCGAACCCGAATACCGCCCGGTGCTGGAACACCCCGACGTGCTGATCTTCGCCTGGGGCGCGACCGTCCCGATGATCGCGCACGCCGCGGGCATTGTGCTCGACGAAATCACCACCACCTGGGACAAATGGGTGTCGCCCACCGAGCGCAAGACCGCCAAGGGCATCATCGCACCCGGACAGGTCGCTGCCGTGCGGTTCACCATTAACGGCATCTATCAGGGCGAGACGCGCATCCAGCTCGAACACGTCAACCGCATCGGCCACGACGCCGCCCCGGACTGGCCCTGCGGCACCCAGCAGGATGTCTACCGGGTCGATATCGAGGGCACGCCGAGTATCTTCCAGGAGACCGCGTTTCGATTCACCGACGGCTCCGGACGCGACGCGGCCACCGCGGGGTGCCTGGCTACCGGGATGCGGGCGCTGAACGCGGTCCCGGCCGTCAACGACCTGCCGCCGGGCTGGGTCACCCCGCTTGACCTGCCGTTGATCGCCGGGGCCGGCACGATCCGCTGAACGCCGCAGGTGCCGATCGGTGTTCACCGGCGCCGTAGTCTCGGTCATCGGCCACCGGCAGGTTTCGGGTAGCTGACTCCGGTGGCCTGTTCGCAGACCTCCCATAACCGTCGGCAGGCGACGGCGTCGCGGGCCCGGGCGGGCACCCTGGCGTAGGTTACGCCGCCGCCCGCGGCCTCGAAGATACCGTGCGGACCGTAAAACGCAGCGCCTTCGGCCCGGGCGGACGTCGCCGCATAGAGGGCGGGCAGGATGCCCTCGTCGATCTCCTGCCAGATCGTCGGCGCCAAACGCCAGGAGAGCTTGTAGAGCCGTTCCATCATCGACGGCGTGGAGCGGCCGCGCGACGGCCCGCTGACCTGCAGGTTGGTTTTGGTCAGGCCGGGGTGGGCGGCGTTGGAAACGATGCCCCAATCGCCGTCGCGGCTGCGGTGGTCCAACTCGAGAGCGAACATGAGCACCGCCAGCTTCGACTGCCCGTAGGCGGCCATCGGCGAGTAGGACTTCTCGAATTGCAGGTCGTCGAAGTGGATACGGCCGAACCGGGCGGCCAGGCTGCTCAACGAGACGACCCGGGCCCGCTGGGCTGCGCGTAACAACGGCAACAGCTGAGCCGTCAGTGCGAAATGTCCGAGATGGTTGCTGCCGAACTGCAATTCGAACCCGTCGGCGGTGGTGTCGCGGTCCGGCGGCGTCATGACGCCGGCGTTGTTGATCAGGATGTCGATCGGGCGGCCCTCGGCGTTGAGCTGCGCGCTGAGGGCGGCGACACTGGACAACGACGACAGGTCCAAGGGCTTGATGGTCAGCTTGGCGGCGGGCACCGTCGCTCGGATCTCGTCGGCGGCGGCCTCGCCCCTGGCGCGGTTGCGGATCGCCATGACGACATCGGCGCCGGCCGCGGAGAGCCGTCGCGCCAGCCCGAACCCCAGACCGCTGTTGGCTCCGGTCACGACTGCGAGTTTTCCCGACAGGTCGGGCACGGCGGCGATGAGATCAGCGGCCATACTGGCACTCCTCGGCGGTGTCGGGGTCTCGGGTCGGCTCAGTGGCCGCGGGCCACCCATTCGTCGTACTGCGCGATCTCGGCGCCGACGGTCGTGGTGTCTCCGTGACCCGTATACACGGCGGTATCTGGGGGCAACGGGCCCAGCCGCGAGGAGATCGACTCCAGAATCGTCGGGAAGTCGGAGAACGAGCGCCCGGTGGCGCCGGGCCCGCCCCGGAACAGCGTGTCCCCGCTGAACACCGCGCCCAGTTCGGGCGCATACCAGCACACCGAGCCGGGGGAGTGGCCGGGGGTGTGCAGCGCCCGCAACTCGGTCCCGGCGACCCGCACCGTGTCGCCGTCGGACACCGCACGAAAATCCTTGTCAGGGTGAGTCATCCGCCACAACATGTCATCGGCGGGGTGCAGCAGCACCGGTGCGTCGAACGTCGCGCCCAACTCGGGGGCCACCGTGACGTGATCGTTGTGGCCGTGTGTGCACACCACGGCCACGACTTTGCGTCCGCCGACAGCCGCCACGATAGGCGCTGCGGTGTGGGCGGCGTCGAACACCACGACCTCGGAGTCGTCGCCGACGATCCAGATGTTGTTGTCGACTTCCCAACGGCCGCCGTCGAGTTCGAAAATGCCGTGGGTGATCACCCGGTCGATGGGGCTCACAGTATCACCACCGAGCGCAACACCTTTCCGGTTGACATCTTGTGGAAGGCCTTTTCGACGTCGCCGAGACCGATGCGTTCGGAGACGAACTTCTCCAGCGGAAAACGGCCTTGCAGATACAGGTCGATCAGGGTGGGGAAGTCGCGTTCGGGCAGGCAGTCGCCGTACCATGACGACTTCAGCGCGCCGCCGCGCGAGAAGAAGTCCAGCATCGGCATCTCCAGGCGCATGGGCGGTGTGGGAACACCTACCAGCACCACGGTTCCGGCCAGGTCGCGGGCGTAGAACGCCTGCTTGTAGGTTTCCGGTCGCCCGACCGCGTCGATCACCACGTCGGCGCCGAATCCGTCGGTGAGTTCCCGGATGGCCGCGACGACGTCGAGTTCACGCGCATTGATGGTGTGCGTGGCGCCGAAGCCGCGCGCCCACTCCAGCTTGGCGCTGTCGGTGTCGACGGCGATGATCCGTCGGGCGCCCACAAGTGCCGACCCGGCGATCGCGGCGTCGCCCACCCCGCCGCAGCCGATCACCGCGACGGTGTCGTCGCGGGTGACACCGCCGGTGTTGATCGCCGCGCCCAGCCCGGCCATCACTCCGCAGCCAAGTAGGCCGGCCGCCGCCGGGTCTGCTGCCGGATCAACTTTGGTGCACTGCCCGGCGTGCACCAGCGTCTTCTCCGCGAACGCCCCGATGCCCAGCGCCGCCGTCAGCTCGGTGCCGTCGGGCAGTGTCATTTTCTGCTCGGCGTTGAACGTGTCAAAGCAATACTGCGGTCTGCCGCGCCTGCAGGCGCGGCAGCGACCGCACACCGCGCGCCAGTTGAGGATCACGAAATCGCCCGGTTGCACCGCGGCCACGTCCGCTCCGACGGATTCCACGACCCCGGCGGCCTCGTGGCCGAGCAGGAACGGGTAGGCGTCGCTGATGCCGCCGTCGCGGTAGGTCAGATCCGTATGGCAGACCCCGCACGCGGTCACGTCGACGATCACCTCGCCCGGGCCTGGATCGGGGATGACGATGTCGGTCACCTCGACCGGCTCGCCCTTCTTGAGGGAAACCACGCCGCGCACTCTCGTAGGCATGAGCCCCAACCTAGCGCTGTCGGGTCATCCGTCATCGTTAGGCTCGGCCACGATGGCTGCACTCGACGCACTCGACGACTGGCCGGTCCGCAACGTCGCTGCCGCGGTCGTCGGGCCCGCCGGGGTTCTGGCCCACCACGGCGACATGACTCGGGAATTCGCGTTGGCATCGGTGACCAAACTTCTGGTGGCGCGGGCCGTGCACGTTGCGCTCGAGGAGGGTGCCGTCGATCTCGACGGCGCCGCCGGCCCGCCCGGCTCGACTGTTCGCCATTTGTTGGCGCACGCATCGGGACTGTCGATGCACTCCAACCATGCGCTCGCCAAGCCCGGCGTCCGCCGCATGTATTCCAATTACGGCTTCACGGTGCTGGCCCAGACCGTGCAGCAGGCTTGCGGCATCGAGTTCGGCCGATACCTCACCGAAGCGGTATTCGAGCCGCTGGGGATGACCGCGACCCGGCTGGACGGCGGAGCGCGGGCCGCCGGGTTCGGCGCCACGTCGACGGGTGTCGACCTGGCCGCCTTCGCCGCCGACCTGTTGCGCCCGGCGACGGTGTCGGTGCCCATGCACGCCGAGGCGATTTCGGTGCAGTTCCCCGGCCTGGACGGGGTGCTGCCCGGCTACGGCGTGCAGCGGCCCAACGATTGGGGGCTGGGTTTCGAGATCAGGGACGCGAAGTCCCCGCACTGGACGGGGGTGGTGAACTCCCCGCGAACCTACGGCCATTTCGGGCAATCCGGAACGTTTTTGTGGGCAGATCCCTACCTCGATCTGGCCCTGCTCGTCCTCACCGACCGCGATTTCGGGGAGTGGGCACGGCCATTGTGGCCGGCGCTTTCCGACGCCGTGATATCCGAGTACCGCACGGACTAGCGCAACAGGGGTCTCACGAGGCACAATGGGCACGTAAGACACTAGAACAACAGCATCCTGCTCTGAGCGGGTTCACCGGGCCGTTGGGGAAGACGTCCTGGAGCCAAAGGAGCAGCAGATGCACGCGTCGAACCAGTGCGCCGACGTGACGACCGGCGTGGTCTATATCCATGCCTGCCCGGCGGCGGTGTGTCCGCATGTCGAGTGGGCTCTGACCTCGACTTTGGGAACCCTTGCCGCCCCGGCGAATCTCAAGTGGACGCCGCAGCCGGCGATGCCCGGGCAACTGCGCGCGGTGACCAATTGGGTTGGTCCGGTCGGCACCGGGGCGCGGCTGGCCAATGCGCTTCGCTCCTGGTCGGTGCTGCGATTCGAGGTGACCGAGGATCCCAGCCCGGGGGTGGACGGGCAACGGTTCAGCCATACTCCGCAGCTGGGCTTGTGGAGCGGGACGACGAGCGCCAACGGCGACATTGTGGTGGGCGAGATGCGGCTGCGGGCGATGATGGCGTCCGGCGCCGACGCGCTGGCTGCCGAACTGGACTCGGCGCTGGGTACCGCCTGGGACGAGGCGCTCGAGGTGTATCGCGACGGCGGCGACGCCGCCGAGGTTTCCTGGCTGAGCCGGGGAGTGGGTTAACCGGGCGGACGCAAGATCTGCAGTGCGCCGGCGACCGTCGAGATCGTGGCAGGAAGCGGGCAGGCCAGTTCGCCATCGGCGTAGACATTGATCCCCGGCGCCTCGACCGCGACGGACGCCGCACGGGCGGTGCTCACCTCGTCGAGATCGACGTGGGAGCCCTTGTACACGGTGGGCAACAACCGGATCAGTCGGGTTCGCGACGCCGAATGCACCATCGTGATGTCGAGGAGGCCGTCGGCGTGGTCCGCGCGGGGGCAAATCAACATTCCGCCTCCGTAGCTGCGGGTATTGCCGAATGCGGCGAGGGTGAGGTCGGTGCTGATCTCGTCGCGGCCGTCGAGGGTCAGCCGGAACGGCAGCAGCCGCAGCTGCGAAAGTTCGGCTAGCATCGCCAGGTTGTAGCGCAGGCGCCCGCGCGGCCAGCGCATCCGGTTGGCCCGGTCGGTGACCAGCGAGTCGAATCCCGCCGCCGCAACCGTGCCGAACCACTTGGAAAACCCTGTGTGATTGTCAACCCTGCCCAGGTCGACGGTTTCCGTCCAGCCGTCGGCCACGACGTCCGCGGCGGCTACGGGATCCTTGGTGGGGATCGCATATTCGCGGGCGTGGTCGTTGCCGGTACCCGCCGGGATGATGCCCAGCGGAATGCCGGTGCCGGCCAGCGCCTGCAGCGCATCGGCGATCACCCCGTCGCCGCCGGCGACCACCAGTGCGTCGGTGCCGCGGTCGAGCGCGGCGGCGGTCAGGCGGCGTGCGTGGTCGGCATCGGTGCCGACGATTTCGACGACGTCGACGCCGCGTTGCTTCAGCCGGGCGGTTGCCCGCTCCGCGGCGTGTGGCGCCGTGCCGTGACCGGATGCCGGATTGGTGAGCAGCGTCACTTTTCCGATCTCGCGGCGGGTCATCTGGCGCCGCTCCTCCTCATCGCTGCGCTCTGCATCGTCGCGGCGGGTCACGGGATGAGTTTGCCGGGGTTGAGGATTCCAGCGGGATCCAGCGTCGACTTGATCGTCTGCAGCAGCTGCACGCCCAAGTCGCCGACCTCGGCACGCATCCAGGGCCGGTGATCGACGCCCACCGCATGGTGATGGGTGATCGTGCCGCCGGCGACCATGATCGCCTCGGAGGCGGCCGCCTTGGCAGCGCGCCACTGCTCGATCGGGTCGCCTCGCTGGCCGGCGACCACGGTGAAATACAGCGAAGCGCCGGTGGGGTACACATGCGAAATGTGGCACAGCACCAACGCCGGTGTGCCCGATTCGGCCAGCGCGCCGGTCAACGCGTCGGTGACGGCGCTCTTCAGCGTCGCGATGTTGGACCAGCTGGTCGCGGTCTCCAGGGTCTCGCAGAGGGCACCGGCGGCCAGCAGCGCGTCGCGCAGGTAGGGGCCGCTGAACCGGCCGCGTTGCCACGCCAGCGCCGCAGCCTCGCCCAGCGAGGTGCCGCCGTGGGCGGCCAGGAGCGCCCGGGTTTCGGCATGTCGGCTCTCGACATGCGCCGTCGTGCCCTCGAACACCGTGATCGCCAGGCAACCCCGGGTGATCTGTGCTTCGCCGATCGCGTCGGTGGTGGCCAGGTTGACCCCGGTCTCGGCCTCGTCGGAAAGCCGGATCACAGTGGGGCCGGTGCCGGTTTGGGTGACGACCCGCAAAGCAGCGGTGCCGGTAGCAAAGTCCGGGAACGACCACGCTTCATAGCGGGTGGCTTCCGGTACCTGA
>NZ_VYIK01000036.1:0-23586 GCF_008709575.1 Mycobacterium sp. | reverse complement strand
GCCGGTAGCAAAGTCCGGGAACGACCACGCTTCATAGCGGGTGGCTTCCGGTACCTGATGGACGCGCAACCGCAGCCGGGTGATGACGCCGAAGACACCTTCCGACCCGATCAGCAGCTGGCGAAGATCCGGACCGGCCGCCGAGGCCGGAGCCCGGCCCAGATCCAGCACACCGGCGGGGGTGATTGCCCGCAGCCCGCAAATCATCGTGTCGAACCGCCCGTAGCCCGCTGAGTCCTGGCCCGACGAGCGGGTGGCGGCGAAGCCACCGAGACTGGCGAACTCGAAGCTCTGCGGGAAGTGACCGAGCGAGAAGCCGTACTCGGCGAGCAGCCGCTCGGCCCGCGGACCTGTCACACCGGCGCCGAACTCGGCTTCACCGGACAGTGTGTCGAGGGTGAGCAATCGGTCGAAGCGTCGCAGATCCAGTGACACCACTGTGTCGAAGGCGCCCCGGATCGGGTCGAGCCCGCCGACCACGCTGGTGCCGCCACCGAACGGGACGACGGCGATCCCATGCTGCGAGCAATACCGCAGGATCGCCACGACGTCGTCGTCCTCGCCCGGCAACAACACCGCGTCGGGTGCATCCTGAACACGGTCCCGGCGGCGCAACAGGTCCAGGGTGGATTTCCCGCCGGCATGCAGCAGCCGGTTGCGGTCGTCCACCCGGCAATACTCGCGGCCTACGATGGCGCTCAGCGCATCACGATCGGCTTGGGTGAGCGCCGAGGGGCGTAGCTGTACCTGGTCGGCTTCGAGTTGCGCCACGTCGGTGCCGGTCACGCCGAAAGCCTGCTCGAGCAGCGACCGAAGCCCTGCGGAAAGCGGCTTGGCCTCGGCCGGGTCACCCCAGGCGTTCCACTTCATCGGCGGCAGCAAGTCGTCGGGCATGCGTTACAGTATTACATATGCTGTCAATCAGTAACGCTAGGCCGGTGGCCGACCGGATCCTGGCCGCCGCCGCCGGCTGTGTCGTCGACTTCGGCCCGGAGCGGGTGACACTGGCCGAGATTGCGCGACGGGCAGGGGTGAGCCGCCCGACCGTCTACCGCCGCTGGCCCGACACCCGGTCGATCCTGGCCGCCCTGCTGACCGAGCGGGTCACTGCCGCGCTGCGCGAGGCGCCGGTCCGTGGGCCGGGCCGGCAGGCGCTGGTCGACCGGATCGTCGCGGTCGCCCAACGTCTGCGCGGTGACGAGCTGGTCATGGCGGTGCTGCGCTCGGAAATGGCGTTGGTCTACATCACCGAACGCCTGGGTACCAGCCAGCAGATGTTGATCGACGCGCTGGCGGAGGAGCTGCGTGCAGGGCAACGCGACGGCAGCGTGCGCTCCGGCGATCCGCGCCGACTCGCCGCGATGGTGCTGCTGATCACCCAATCGACGATTCAGTCCGGCCAACTCGTGCGGCCGATTCTGGACGCCGACGCGCTGGCTGCCGAACTGCGTTACGCGCTGCACGGATACCTGTCATGATGTCGACCGCCCTCACTGCGGCGCGCCGCAGTGCCGACCTGACCGCCCTGGCCGACGGCGCGCCGCTCGACGTCCTCGTCATCGGCTGTGGCATTACCGGCGCCGGCGTGGCGCTGGACGCCGCGTCGCGCGGCCTCCGGGTGGCGTGCGTGGACAAGCACGATCTGGCGTTCGGCACCAGTCGCTGGAGTTCCAAACTGGTGCACGGCGGCCTGCGATACCTGGCCACCGGCAATGTGGGCATCGCGCGACGCAGTGCGATCGAACGCGGGATCCTGATGACGCGCAACGCTCCCCACCTGGTACGTGCGATGCCGCAGCTGGTCCCTTTGCTTCCCTCGATGGGCCGCTCTGCCCGTGCGTTGGTGCGCACCGGATTTTTCGCGGGCGACGTGCTGCGCAGGCTGGCGGGCACGCCGGTTTCGGTGCTGCCTCGCTCGCGGCGCATTTCGGCGCGCCGCGTGGTCGACCTGGTGCCTGCGGTGCGGCGAAACGGGCTTCACGGCGGTCTGCTTGCGTACGACGGGCAACTGATCGACGATGCCCGGCTGGTGACCGCGGTCGCTCGGACGGCGGCGCAACATGGTGCGCGAATCCTCAGTTATGTCGCGGCATCGCAGGCCACGGGCACCTCGGTGCTGCTCACCGATCGGCGTTCCGGCGAATCGTTCGACGTGTCCGCGCGCGCGGTCATCAACGCGACCGGGGTGTGGGCCGCCGACGTCGACCCGGCTCTGCGGCTGCGGCCAAGCCGCGGGACCCATCTTGTCCTAGACGCCGCGGCTTTCGGTAATCCGACTGCGGCGCTGACGATTCCGATACCCGGCGAGCTCAACCGATTCGTGTTCGCCATGCCCGAGCAGCTGGGGCGGGTCTACCTCGGGTTGACCGACGAAGAAGCCCCGGGGCCGGTTCCCGATGTGCCGCAACCGACCCCGGCCGAAACGAGTTTTCTGCTGGAGACGGTGAACACCGGGTTGGACACCGCGTTGGATCATAGCGACATCTTGGGCGCCTACGCCGGCCTGCGGCCGCTGATCGACACCGGAGCCGGACGCACCGCTGATATCTCTCGGGAGCATGCGGTTGTCGAATCGACGTCCGGTGTCATCAGCGTGATCGGGGGCAAACTGACCGAATACCGGTACATGGCCCAAGACGTACTCGACCGCACCGTCGCGGTGCGAGGCTTGAGCGCCGGTGATTGCCGCACCCGTGATCTGCCGCTGATCGGCGCGCCGGCGAACCCGGGGGCCGACGCTGCGGTGACCGCCGGCCTGCCGGCCTCACTGATAGCGCGCTACGGAGCCGAGGCGGCGAACGTCGTGGCCACTGCGACCTGCGAGCGGCCCACCGAGCCGGTCGCCGAGGGGATCGATGTGATCCGCGCCGAATTCGAGTACGCGATCACCCACGAGGGTGCGCTGGGCGTGGACGACATCGTAGATCGTCGCACCCGCATCGGTCTGGTGCCCGCGGACCGCGAGCGGGTGGTCGGGGTGGCCGAAGAGTTCGTGGCACGGTTCGGTTCGCACGGCCGGTGACGAGCGTCAGCAAAACGATCGCAGAACTGAGCCATTCGGGCGAAGATATGCCTACCGGCCGACGGCCGGCAATGGTGACCGGCACTGGTGAGAGGAGACCGATCATCGCAGGCACAACCGACGAGAGAAACGTCACAGCGCAGGAGTTGTACAAGGCGATCCGGGCCGAACTCGAAAAACTGCAGCATTTCAGCGGATCGAGCACCAACGAACTCGAGAGGTTGGCTCACGCGTACGCCATGGTCTCAGACGCCGTCGCGCCCCGACTCCCGGCCGACGATCGCTGGTAACGCCGCGCGTCAATCGCTCGGTGGCGATGGGCGCCGCCCGCGGTAATAGCTAGAGCGGAATGTTCTTGTGACGGCCACGGCGGGCCGGGGCTTCGGCCAGTGCCGCGGTGAGCTTGCTGCGGGTGTGCGCCGGGTCGATCTTCTCGTCGACGACGCCGATCTCGATCGCGCTGTCCACGCCACCCGCGATCCGCTCGTGCTCGGCAGCAAGCTGGTCGTGCAGGGCCTCCCGCTCGTGCTCGGGCGCGGCGGCCAGTTTCTTTTTGTGCAGGATGCCCACCGCGGCCTTCGCGCCCATCACTGCGACTTCGGCGTCGGGCCAGGCGAACACTTTCGTGGCACCTAGTGAGCGGGAGTTCATCGCGATGTAGGCGCCGCCGTAGATCTTTCGGGTCACCAGCGTGACCCGTGGAACGGTGCACTCGCCGAATGCGTGTAGCAGCTTGGCTCCGCGCCGCACCACACCGCCCCATTCCTGGTCGACACCGGGCAGGTAGCCGGGAACATCGACAACACAGATCAGCGGAATCCCGAATGCGTCGCACAGTCGCACGAAACGCGCTGCTTTCTCGGCGCTTTCGGAATTAAGGCAGCCGCCGAGGCGTAGGGGGTTGTTGGCCAGCACGCCGACCGTACGGCCCGACAACCGGCCCAGCCCGATGACCATCGACGGCGCCCACTTGGCCTGAAACTCGTCGAACGGCGTATCGGAGTCGAGCAATGCGGTGACGATCGGGTGTACATCGTAGGCCCGTCGCGAGGACTCGGGCAGCAGCGCATGCAGATCGGTGTCACCGGCCTCGGCCTTGCTGCGGTCGAAATGGCCCTGCTGGCAGAACAATCCGACCAATCGGCGGCCTCGCTCATAAGCGTCGAGCTCGTCGTCGGCGACGATGTGGCAGACCCCGGATTTCTTGTGATGGGTGTCCGGGCCGCCCAATGACGCCATGTCGACGTCTTCTCCGGTGACGCTGCGCACCACGTCGGGGCCGGTGACGAACACCCGGCTGTCCGGCGCCATGACGATGACGTCGGTCAGCGCCGGTCCGTAGGCGGCACCACCGGCGGCGAACCCGACGACCACCGAGATCTGCGGGATGTACCCGGACGCCCGGATCATCGCCTCGAACACCAGCCCGACTGCATGCAGTGCGCGCACCCCTTCGGCCAACCGTGCACCGCCGGAGTGCCAGATACCCACAATCGGGCTCTGCTCAGCGATAGCGGTGTCGTAGGCGTCGACGATGTGGGTGCACCCCTCGACGCCCATTGCGCCGCCCATGACCGTGCCGTCGGTGCAGAACGCGATGGTGCGCACACCGTTGACGGTGCCCGCGGCGGCCAGCGCCCCGGAGCGATCACGCTCGTGCAACAGCTCGACGCTGCCGTCGTCGAAGAACGTGGTCAGGCGCAGCAGCGGATCACGCGGATCGAGCGATTCCCCGACCGCCTCCGGGGCCATGATCGTCATCGCTGGTCTCCTCCTCGGTTGGGCAGTCTCAGTAGCGGCCGAACGCCAGGGCTACGTTGTGCCCGCCGAATCCGAACGAGTTGTTGATCGCGTACCGGTAGTCGCCCGGTCGCGGCTTGCCCGCCACCACATCCAGGTCGATCTCGGGGTCGAGATTGACCAGGTTCAGTGTCGGGGGCACGATCTGGTCGCGCAGCGCCAGTACCGTAAGGATCGATTCCACCGCACCGACCGCGCCTACCGAGTGGCCGAGCGCCGATTTGGGCGCATAGACCGCGGCGTTGCCACCGTGCGGGCCCAGCGCGTTGTTGATCGCCTTGCCCTCGGCCAGGTCGCCGACCGTGGTGCCGGTGGCGTGCGCGTTGACGTGATCGATGTCGGCCGGGGTGAGGCCGGCCAACTGGATCGCCCGGGTCATCGCATGCCCGGCACGCTCGCCGTTGGGGTCCGGCGCCACCATGTGGAAGCCATCGGAGGTGACGGCGGCCCCCATCAGCCGGGCCAAGATGTTCGCGCCGCGGGCCCGCGCGTGCTCCTCGGTCTCGATGACCATCAATGCGCCCGCCTCGCCGAACACAAAACCGTCCCGGTCCTTGTCGAACGGGCGGCAGGCACCGGCCGGGTCGTCGTTGTTGGTCGACATGACGATGCGCATCTGGGCGAACCCGGCGATCGGCACTGCCTCGATCTTGGTCTCGACGCCTCCGCAGATCGCTATGTCGGCCTCGCCGAGCACAATCTGCTGCCACGCGCGGGCAATGCCTTCCGACCCGGATGCGCACGCCGATACCGGGGTCATCACCCCGGCTTTGGCGTGTCGCTCCAGCCCGATGGCCGCCGCCGCGCCGTTGGGCATGTACTTTTGCACCGCCAGGGGCGAGACCGCCTTCATGCCCCGAACGCGCATGTCGTCGTAGCTGAAAACCAACTCCTCAGTGGAGCCGAGCCCGGTGCCGACCGATACCGCTAGCCGGTTCGTGTCAACCTCGGGGCTGCCGGCGTTATCCCACACCCGCCGGTTCAGCACGGTGGCCATCTTCTGCAGGTAACCCATCCGGCGGAGCTCGACGCGGTTCAGCTGACTGTCGAACTCCTCGACGAGGTGCCCGCCGATGCGAACCGGCAGGTCGTATTCCTCGACGAACGGGTCGTCCAGGGTGCGGATACCGCTTTGCCCGTCGAGCAGCAGCTTCCAGGTGGTCTCCGCATCGGAGGCCAGGGCGGTCGTCATGGCAATGCCGGTAACCACCACATTGGGGAAAGCTTTCCCCGTAACCAGCTCTGTCATGAGTCTTTCGATACGTTCCTTTCCTCAGTTGTCCGGTTCCTCCCGGACCGCTTTACGGCCCGTATCGTCCCCGGACGCCGTGCTCAGTAACGCCCGAACGCGAGCGCAACGTTGTGTCCGCCGAAACCGAACGAATTGTTGATGGCGTAGCGGTAGTCGCCGTAGCGGGGCTCGCCGGCGACGATGTCGAGGTCGATCTCGGGGTCTGGGGTCCGGTAATTCAGCGTCGGCGGGATCACGCCATCGCGCAGCGTCAGCACGGTCAGCACCGACTCCAGCGCCCCCACTGCGCCTATCGAATGGCCCAGTGCCGACTTGGGCGCGTAGACCGCGGCGTGTTCGCACCCGGCGACCCGGATCGCGTTGGCCTCGGCGGTGTCCCCGATCGGTGTAGCGGTGGCGTGCGCGTTGACGTGGTCGATGTCTTTGGCCGACAAGCCGGACAGCTCCAGGGCCCGCAGCATGGCCTTGCCGGCCCGGACACCGTCCGGGGCCGGCGCCACCATGTGGAAAGCATCCGAGGTGATGCCCGCGCCCATCAACCGGGCCAGCGGTGTGGCGCCACGGGCTTTGGCGTGCTCCTCGGTTTCGATGAGCATGAGCGCGCCCGCCTCGCCGAACACGAATCCGTCCCGGTCCTTGTCGAACGGACGGGACGCCCCCTCGGGGTCGTCGTTGCGGGTAGACATGGCCCGCATCATCGAAAACGCCGCGATCGGCAGCGCTTCGATGGGGCCCTCGACACCGCCGCACACGGCGATGTCGGCGTCGCCGAGCACAATCTGCCGCCAGGCGTGGGCAATGGCCTCCGAGCCCGATGAACAGGCCGACACCGGAGTCATCACCCCGGCACGGGCCCCCAACTGCAGGCCCACGGTGGCCGCTGCGCCGTTGGGCATGATCATCTGCACGGCCAGCGGTGAGACTTTACGAGGTCCGCCCTCGTTCATCAGGTCGTAGCTTTCGACGATCCGCTCGGCGCCGCCCAGGCCGGTGCCGACCACGACCGTGAACCGGTCGGGGTCGACGTCGGGGTTGCCCGCGGCCTCCCATAGTTGACCGCTGAGCAGCTTGGCCATCCGCTGGACATACGACATGCGTCGCAAGTCGAGCCGGCCCATGTGGTCGTCGATGGGATCCTTGAGGTGCCCGCCGATCTTGGCGGGCAGATCCCACTTGGTCACGAACTCGTCTTCGAGGACGTGGATACCGCTCTCGCCGGCCAGTAAGCCCTTCCACGTGCTCTCGATGTCCGACGCGATGGACGTCGTCGCCGTGACGGCGGTGACCACAACGCTGGGGAAACCGCCGTTCGCAGTGGAAGGCTTGGTCACTTGCTGTCGGCTTCCAGCCGTGCGCGGACCGCCTCGACGGCCTCGGGGTTTTCCGCCTCGATCTTCGCGCGGATGGCCTGGGCGGCCTCTGGGTTTTCTTCCTCGAGCTTTTGGATGTACTCCACGACGTCGCCGACGGTACGAAGGCCGGCCAGGTCCTCGTCGGGGATCTTGACGCCGTACTTGTCCTCGGTCTGCACCGCGATCTCGACCATCGACAGCGAGTCGATGTCCAAGTCGTCGACGAACGACTTCTCCGGGGTGATCTCCGAGGGCTCGATACCGGTGACCTCTTCGATGATCTCGGCGAGACCGGCGATGATTTCTTCCTGGGTGACGGGCACGGTGGCTTCCCTTCGTTATATGTGGTGTTACCTGTGATGAAACATGCGATATGTGGTTGTGCTGGCGGCCGGACCGGCTTGCATACCGGTTGGGCAGCTCGGTGGTTACCGCTCCGGCTGGGGTAGCTCGCTGCAGCCGTCGAGGTCTGCGGGGCAGTTGATGGCTCGCGTCGCAATCCCGCGAAGTTCCCGTTTGGCGATGCCGGCCAGGGTACCCGCCGGCGGGAGCTCGACGATCCCCGTGACGGCGTGCCGGCGCAGCGTCGCGGTACACAGATCCCAGCGAACCGGGCGGGTCAGTTGCGCAACGAGCTTGTCCATCGCGTCGGCCGCCGAGGATACCGGCTGCCCGTCGCGGTTCGAGAGCAGTATTGCCGTGGGTTCGGACGTCGTGATGGCGGCTGCCGCTGCCGCGTAGCCGGTCATCGCGGAGGCCATGAACGCGGTGTGGAAGGCGCCGGCCACGCCCAGCGGACGCACCCTGGCCCTGGCGGGGGGATCTTCGGCGAGTTTGTCCAGGGCGGTCAGTCGTCCGGCAGCGACAATCTGGCCTGCGGCGTTGCGGTTGGCGGCAACCAGGTCGAGCTGCTCGAGCCGGCTCAGCACCTCGGCCTCGTCCCCGCCGAGAACCGCAGACATGCCCGTCGGCTCCAGCGCGCACGCCCTGGCCATTTCGGCGCCCCGGGTGGCGGCCAGCACCACCGCGTCGTCGGCGGAGATCACCCCGGCGATCGCGTAGGCGGCGATTTCGCCCACCGAGTGGCCGGCGACGATCATTGCAGTCGATGCCGGGGCCAACACGCCGCGCCGGGACAGTTCTTCATGGGCGAGCAGCGTGGCCGCGACTACCAGCGGTTGGGTGACGGCGGTATCGGTAATCTCCTCGGCGGTCGCGGTGGTGCCCAGTCGGATGAGGTCCAGACCAGAGGCAGCCGACCAGGACGCAAGCCGATCTGTTGCGCCGGGCAGCTCCAGCCACGGCGCCAGCATTCCGGGAGTCTGCGAACCCTGTCCGGGAGCGAGTAACGCAATCACGTGTTTAAGAGAACACTGTGAAGGCGGATTTGCGGGGTGTACGAGAATATGAACCTTGTCTTATGTTTTTGTGGAAAGGGTACAAAAAATCTCTCGATGCGACGTATTTGATATCCTGTCGCGACTTATCACTTGCGGGATGTCTCCCGCAGGTCTTTGTGGGGTCCTCCATCACGGTGTCCGGCGGAGGGCTCGACGAGATCCCTGACCACCGGGCGCGGGGCGGGGGTTATAGCGCTGCCCGTGGCGCTGGCTTGCTGTGCCTGGTGGGCGAGGTGCCCGACCGTGGTGGCCATGCGAAGCACATAGGCGTCCCGCGGCTGGGTGGGATCGCGGCCGGTGAAGTCGGTGATGCGGCGGAGCCGGTAGCGCACCGTGTTTGGATGCACGAACAATTTGCGCGCACAGGCTTCGATCGCGCCGCCGCAGTCCAAGTAGGCGTCCAACGTTTCGGTCAGTGTGGGCCCGGCATCGGCCAGCGGCCGCATGACGTCGGTGTGCAGGGCCGCGATGGCCGACGCGTCGCCCATCAGGGCGCGTTCGGGCAGCAGTTCGCGTGCCAACACGGGCCGCGGGGCCCCGCGCCACCCGGCGACCGCGTTCATTCCGGAGATGGCTTCGCTGGCGCTGTGGTAGGCCGCGGTCAGCGTGGGGGCCGTCGGGCCGATCACCACCGGGCCGTCGGAGAACGCGTCCAGCAACTCGGAGAGAAACTTGTCGGTGAGCGCAAGCTGGCCGGACACGATGGCCACCAGCCAGGTGCCGTGCACGTCGGTCAGGGCGGCACGCCCATGCCGGGCGGCGATATCGCGAACGTCCTGGCTGGCGGCCTGACCGGGGTCACCTGCGCGGCCCGGCGCCGGAGTACCCACCACCACCGTCGCCGGAGCGGTGGTATCCCAGTTCAGCGCCGCCGCCCGGGACAGCAATTCGGGTCCGGTGTCGCCGCGCACCACCGCGTCGACAACACTGGCCTCCATCCGGCTGTCCCAGGCGCCGCGCGCCTCGGCGGCGTCGGCATATGCCGAGGCGGTGCTGAACGCCAGGTCGCGGCTGTACTTCAAAATACCCACCGTGAGCGCGGTGACCTGCTCTTCGGAGCGGGCCAAAATCGGGACGACCTCCTCGAAAAATTCCATCGTCACCCGCACCATCTCGACGGTGTGGCGCAGCGGTATTCGCCGGGTCAATTCCTGGGGAACCAGTTCGAACGCCTGCGCGGTGTGGCTGACGTTGCTGCCCGGATCGGCCATCCACTCGGCGAAGTTCACCACCGCGGTCTGCACCACCAGTGCGACGCTGGCACGTTGGGAGGCTTCCAGCTCGGCGAAAAACGGCAGCCGTTCCTGCATTGCCGCAACAGCCTGGGTGGCCAGCCGGCCGGAATACTGCTTCAGTCGCCGCAGCAGTGACTCCGGCACCGTGGCCAGCAGATCCAGCGTCGTGCGCGGCAATCGGAACTGCCCCGCGTTGTTGTCGGCCACGCCTAGAAGCTACTCCCGGCTTGTGGCGTTTCCACCAAATACAGGACCGCCGCCGCGCTGTCAGGCGTTCGGGCCGGTCCCGGAGGCGGGCACCGGCGCGGCTTGCACCTCGGTGATCCGGTATTCACGAGCCGCCGCGACCGGCACCGACGGATCGATGGCACCGTCCCGGGCCAGCGCGTCGAGCACCGCGACGACCTGGGATTCGGCGTCGGTGTTGAAATAGCGGCGGGCGGCGGACCGGGTGTCGGAGAAACCGAACCCGTCGGTGCCCAAAGTGACGTAAGTGTTGGGCACCCAGGGCCGGATCTGCTCGGGAACCGCACGCATCCAGTCCGAGACCGCAACGATCGGGCCGGTCGCGCCGGACAGGGCCCGGGTCAGATAGGGCACTGCGGCCGGGCGGTCCGGGTGACGGAGCTTTTCTTTGTCGACGGCGATGCCGTCACGGCTGAGCTCAGTCCAGCTCGTCACCGACCAGACGTCGGCGGCGACATCCCACTTGGCAGCCAGCATCTCGGCAGCTTTCAACGCCGCCGGCATGGCTACTCCGGAGGCCAGAATGTGGGCGGTGTTGGCGCGGCGCTCCGCGGCGGCGCGGTAGCGGTAGATGCCCCGCAGCAGGCCTTCGGGGTCGAAGTTCTCCGGCTCCGCCGGCTGCGCATAGGGCTCGTTGTAGACGGTGAGGTAGAACATGACGTTCTCCGGGTTTTCCCCGAACATGCGAGCCAGCCCGCTTTCCACAATGTAGGCGATTTCGTAGGCGAACGCGGGATCGTAGGCGACCACCGCGGGGTGAGCGCTGGCCAGCAGAAGCGAGTGGCCGTCGGCGTGCTGGAGTCCCTCGCCCGTCAAGGTGGTGCGCCCGGCTGTGGCGCCGAGCAGGAATCCGCGGGCCATCTGGTCGCCGGCGGCCCACAAACCGTCGCCGGTGCGCTGAAAACCGAACATCGAATAGAAGATGTAAATCGGGATCATCGGCTCGTTGTGCGTGGCATACGACGTCCCGGCGGCGGTGAAGGAAGCCACCGCCCCCGCCTCATTGATGCCTTCGTGCAGGATCTGCCCCTCGACGCTTTCCTTGTAGGCCAGCATCAGATCGGCGTCGACGGAGGTGTACAGCTGCCCGTTGCGGTTGTAGATCTTCATCGACGGGAACCACGAATCCATTCCGAAGGTGCGGGCCTCGTCGGGAATAATCGGTACCAGACGTTTGCCGAATTCTTTGTCGCGCAGGATTTCCCGGAAGGTGCGGACAGCCGCCATGGTGGTGGCGACCTCCTGGTTTCCCGAGCCTGACTTCAGTGCCCGGTAGGTATCGCGGCCGGGCAGTGAGAGCACCTTGGATTTGGTGCGGCGTTCCGGGAGGAAGCCGCCGAGGGTGCGGCGGCGGTCCAGCAGGTAGCGGATTTCCGGCGCATCCGGGCCCGGGTGGTAGTACGGCGGTCGATACGGGTCCTCCTCCAGCTGGGCATCCGAAATCGGAATCCGTTGCGTGTCGCGAAACTCCTTCAGGTCCTCCAGCGTGAGCTTTTTCATCTGGTGGGTGGCGTTACGCGCTTCGAAGTGCTTACCCAGCGCGTAGCCTTTGATCGTCTTGGCCAAGATCACCGTCGGCTGGCCCTTGTGCTCCACCGCCGCCTTATAAGCGGCATACACCTTGCGGTAGTCGTGGCCGCCGCGCTTGAGGTTCCAGATCTCTTGGTCAGTCATGTTTTCTACCAGCGCTTTAGTGCGCGGATCACGGGCGAAGAAGTGTTCGCGCACGTAGCCGCCGTCGTTGGCCTTGTAGGTCTGGAAGTCGCCGTCGGGGGTGACGTTCATCAGATTGACCAGCGCGCCGTCGCGGTCGGCATGCAGCAGTGCGTCCCACTCACGGCCCCAGATCACCTTGATCACGTTCCAACCGGCCCCGCGGAAAAACGACTCCAGCTCCTGGATGATCTTGCCGTTGCCGCGCACCGGCCCGTCCAGGCGCTGCAGGTTGCAGTTGATCACGAACGTCAGGTTGTCCAGACCCTCGAGAGCGGCGACATGCAGCAATCCCCGGCTTTCCGGCTCGTCCATCTCCCCGTCACCCAAAAAGCACCACACATGCTGGTCGGAGGTGTCCTTGATGCCCCGGTCATGCAGGTAGTGGTTGAACCGGGCCTGGTAGATGGCGTTCATCGGCCCGAGACCCATCGACACCGTGGGGAACTCCCAAAAGTCGGGCATCAGCCTCGGGTGCGGATAAGACGGCAGCCCTCCGCCGGGATGACTGTGCTCCTGGCGGAAGCCGTCGAGCTGATCGGCGGTCAGCCGACCCTCCAGGAAGGCGCGGGCGTAGATGCCGGGGGAAGCGTGGCCCTGGATGAAAACCTGGTCGCCGCCGCCCGGATGCGACTTGCCGCGGAAAAAGTGGTTGAAGCCGACCTCGTAGAGCGCGGCGGAGGAGGCATAGGTCGAGATGTGGCCGCCCACACCCACACCCGGGCGCTGGGCGCGATGAACCATGATTGCGGCGTTCCACCTGATCCACGCGCGGTAGCGACGTTCGACATCCTCGTCTCCCGGAAACCACGGTTCGGACTCGGTGGGGATGGTGTTGACGTAGTCGGTCGAGGTCAGCGCCGGGATGGCCACCCGCTGCTCGCCCGCCCGTTCCAGCAGCCGCAACAACAGGTAGCGCGCCCGCGCCGGACCCGAGCGTTCCAGCAGCTCGTCGAAGGACTCCAGCCACTCCGACGTCTCCTCAGGGTCGATGTCGGGCAGATACGACGCCACACCTTCGCGGATCACCCGCACCCGATCGTGTCCGCCTGCGCTGCTTGGGTTTTTCGCCAGGTTCTGGCGCACGAACTCGGTGGTCAATTCACTGCTCCTCACGTGGGCGTCCTGGGTGGGCGTCGCGGCCGGTTGTGGTACCTCCATCGTGCCGCACCCGGTTCGCTGTGGTGTAGGGTCGGCCGACGCAGTCGGCGGCGCGCGGCGAAGTCGGTGCACCTGGGCGGCGGTGATTTGATCAACCGGTAACGTCACGGACTGTGCTGATCGCAAGGCATGTCGCGGCCCAGCCCGATTCAGGGCACCGGGTCGCGGAGACGTCGGCGGGACGCCGTCTGCGGGTCGGGGCGCTGGTGCTCGGCTGTGCGGCGGCGGCGCTGATGGCGATCGTCGGGTGCACGACGATCACCGAGGGGACGTCGACCGTCGACACCGCGATGGCGCAAGCCTACCGGGCCTCGGTGTCGGCGTCGGTATCGGCATCGCTTGCGACATCGAGCATCCGGGAGTCCCAGCGGCAGGCAACACTGACCAAGCGTGCTGTGACCACAGCGTGTTTGTCGTTCGCCGCCAGCGCCAAGGAAGCCGTTGACAAGCTGAATGCTTACGTCGATGCGCTCAACCACGGCGCCAGCACCGCACCCACCGCAGGCCCGGCCAAGGATTCGCTCAATCACAGCGCCGACCTGACCGCCGGCAGTATCAGCGACGCGCTGTCGCCGGAACTGCGGGAAATGCTCAACGCTTATGTCGAGGCCGCCCGCGCCGTGGCCAAGACCATCGGCCCCGACCCCACACCGTCGGTGCTGAACCACGCCATCGACCAGTTCAACGACACCATGACCAAAGCGAAGCGGTCGTGCCGCGCTGCCCTGTGACGGGCGTCTGGGGCGCCGGTACATCGGCTCCGGTGCCCGGCGGAGGCTCATCTTGATACAGGCGTGTCAGGTGGGCCCGGCTGTGCAACGATAGTGCGCATCGCAGCGCGTGCTTAGCCTGGAAGAGTCGTGAAGCTGAAAGGGAGGGTCGCACGGTAATGGCGGCGGGTGACGCCCCGAGTTACGCCCGCAAACTGGGCGTTCAGAAAGGCCAGGTTGTCCAGGAGTGGGGCTGGGACGAGGACACCGACGACAACATCCGCGCCGACGTGGAGGACGCGTGCGGTGGCGAATTGCTCGACGAGGACACCGACGAGGTGGTCGACGTCGTGCTGTTGTGGTGGCGTGACGGTGACGGCGACCTGGTGGACACGCTGATGGACGCGATCACCGGACTGGCCGAGGACGGTGTGATCTGGGTGCTGACCCCCAAGACCGGCCGGCCGGGTCATGTGCTGCCCGCCGAGATCGCCGAATCGGCGCCGACCGCGGGCTTGATGCCGACCTCCTCGGTGAGCCTGGGCGATTGGAGCGCCAGCAGGTTGGTCCAGCCCAAGTCGCGGGCGGGTCGACGCTGATGCTGACCGTCGGCACGACGGCGCCGGACTTCACCCTGAGCGACCAAAACCGGCAGCCGGTGACCCTGCGTGACTACCGTGGCGCAAAAAATGTGCTGCTGGTGTTCTTCCCGCTCGCGTTCACCGGCATCTGCCAGGGCGAACTCGACCAAGTGCGTGATCATCTGCCCGACTACGACAACGACCACAGCGCGGTGCTGGCCATTTCGGTCGGGCCGCCGCCCACCCATAAGGTGTGGGCGGCCGAAAGCGGGTTTTTGTTCCCGGTGCTGTCCGACTTCTGGCCGCATGGCGAGGTCAGCCAGGCTTACGGCGTGTTCAACGACCAGGCCGGCTACCCCAACCGCGGCACTTTCGTCATCGACCGGTCGGGGGTCATACGATTCGCGGAGATGAAGCAGCCCGGCGAAGCGCGCGACCTGCAGCTGTGGACCCAAGCGCTGGCGGCGTTGGAGAAGCACTGAGGCCTGTGTCAGTGATGCGCGAGCGCGCACGTGCCCCCCGGCACGCCGCAGAGCGCGTGCGATCTGCCCGGCGGCGCCCATGGCCGCCGTTTTGGGCACCGGGTGTCCGGGGAGGTAGCGTGCGCGAAACGGGCGCGTAGCTCAGTGGTAGAGCTCTGGTTTTACACACCAGCGGTCGGCGGTTCGATCCCGTCCGCGCCCACGTGAACTCACGGGCAACACGCTGCTTGGACGACCGGGGAATCGGACGCAAGTGAGCAGCAACGCAATACAGTGCAAATGAGGCGAGTAACACATTTACCTGCCTCGAGACATTGTGAATGCTTGAGGCGTGACTTCACAACTGACGCCTGAGCACACGACAGATTTGGTGAAATCCTCACGCACGCAGACTAGTCCGCGTGACCGCATCTTTCTGCAGCCCTGGTTTATCCTGGCCGTGCTATGCATGATAGCGATTGCCGTGCTCGCTGTATCCGCCTAGCTGCGTAAACTCGTCCGGCGGCTGCGCTGCATGGATCGGCCGTGTGCGACGCTGCCGGTGTGTTTGCGGTGCCCCAGGTGCTCGGCGCAGCGGCCGGCTACCTCGCCGATCTCGTCTTTGGTGATCCGCGCGCCGGGCATCCGGTTGCCGGCTTCGGCGCGGCGGCAAGAGCTGCGGAGCGGATGACCTACCGCGACAGCCAAGTAGCCGGTGTGGTGCACGTCGGCGTGCTGGTGGGTAGTACGGGCCTGCTCGGCGCCGCGCTGCAGCGCGGCGCCGATCGGCGTGGGCGCCTCTGGTCGGCTGCCGCGACCGCGGCAGCCACCTGGGTGTCGCTGGCGGGGACGTCACTGGCGCGCACCGGGCTGGAGATGGCCGAACTGCTGGCCGTCGAGGACCTCGATGCCGCCAGAGGGCTGCTGCCGTCGCTGTGTGGCCGAGACCCCATGCTGCTGGACGCCGAAGGCCTGACGCGCGCGGCGGTCGAATCGGTCGCAGAGAACACCTCCGATGCGCACGTGGCGCCGCTGCTGTGGGCAGCCGTCGGCGGAGCTCCCGCCGTGCTGGGGTATCGCGCGGTCAACACGTTGGACTCCATGGTCGGCCACCGGTCGCCGCGCTACATCCGGTTCGGCTGGGCCGCAGCGCGGTTGGACGACGCGGCCAACTACATCGCCGCGCGGATCACCGCTGCGCTGGCGGCGGTGTGCGCGCCGGCCGTCGCCGGGTCGTCGGCGGGCGCGGTGCGGGCCTGGCTTTTCGACGCGGGTCGGCATCCCAGCCCCAACGCCGGAGTCGTGGAGGCGGCATTTGCCGGGGCGTTGGGGGTACGGCTGGGGGGACCGACGCACTACCACTACCAACTACAGAACCGACCCATCCTGGGGGTGGGGCCGCCACCGTCGGTGTCCGACCTGCGCCGCGCCGTGCTGCTGTCCCGCGTGGTGCAGGTTGTGGCGACGCTGTTGTGTGCCGGCGCCGGCCTGGCAAGGCGGCGCCGCGTGCGGCGGGCGCCGGGTTTTAGCGGCGCCGACCGTAGCGGTCGGTGAGTTTCTCCTCGATGGTCCGCGGCTCAGCCGGGGTCTGCGGCTCAGTCGGCGCGGTCGGCGGTGGGTGACTTTTTTCCGTCCGGCGAGTCCGGATCTCGGCGTAGACGAAATACCCGAGCAAGACCGGCGCGGCGATCCCGAACGAGATCCACTGGATGCCGTACGACAGGAACGGCCCGGCATCCAGATGCGGCACCCCGATCACGCCGAGACCGCCGGGCTGGTTGTCGACCAGTTGCAGGTAGGACCCGGCCAGCGGCACCCCGGTCACTGCGGAAACCTGGCTGATGTTGATCGAATATACCTGTCGCACACCATCTTTGACGAATGGCTCTTTGCCCGGCATGGGTGGTTCCGAGTCGCGCAGCCGTGCCGTGATCGTCACCGTGTCCTGCGGCGGCCCGGGGATCACCGGTACCCGTGTACCCTGCTCAGGGCGAACATAGCCGCGGTCGACCAGCACGGTGGGCCCGCCGTCGACGGCGAACGGCACCAACACCTCGAATGCCGGATCTCCGCCGACAACCCGCAGTCGGGCCAGCACTTGCGCGTTCGCAAGATAACGGCCGGTGGCCGTGACCCGACGCCACTGGGCGTCGGGCGCCGAAGAATTCTGCTGCGGCAACAACGTTGTCAGCGGAACGGGAGCCGCCGTCAGCGACTGTTCGATCTGGGTGTTCTCCCGTACGGTCCGGGAATTCTTGCCCAGCTGCCACGGTGCCAGCACGGAAAAACACAAGTAGGTAAACCCGACCACTCCTACCGTCAGCGCGAGCCAACCCGGGCGCACCAGGAATGCCAGCCGCCGCATCAGCAGTGACCGTTGCGGGCAAGCTGGTCGTCGACCCAGTCGTGCAGACCGGGCAGCGCGGCCTCGATAGTGGAGAACAGCGCTTCGAAATCGGCATGGTCGCCGTAGTAGGGGTCATCGACGTCGAGTACGTGTGCTCCCGAGCGCGGGTCGAACGATCGCAGCATCCGGATTCGGTCAGCGTCGACGCCCAGCTCGTGCAGTTGGCGGACGTGGTTGCGGGCCAGCGCCACCACCAGGTCGGCCTCGAGGTGGTCGCGGCCGATCAGGGCCGCGCGGTGATCGGCGGGATAGCCATGAGCGCGCAGCACTCGGCCGGCGCGCTCGTCGGCGGGCGCGCCGATGTGCCAGCCGGCGGTTCCGGCGCTGGTCACCCGCACCGCTTCGCGCAGACCACGCTGGCTGATCTGATGGGCGAACATCTTTTCGGCCATCGCCGACCGGCAGATGTTGCCGGTGCAGACGAACGTGACATGCAGCCGCGGGCGATCAGGCTCAGCCATCGAACACCCTCCCCGAGCCAGCCGCCCCCGCGAGCATGCCGGGCACATCGAAGCGCGCCGGTCGCGGTCGCGCCAGCGACCGAGTGGGCCTCGAACCGGCGCACAGTGTGACTGCCACATAGCCATTGTTCCTGATGTCCCCGAGTGCCTGATTGTCCGTGAGGCCTCACGGCGCTGCCGGCGAGACCGTTAGTGTTTGAGGGATGGCGGGTCTGGATCGGAGCGCGGCAGTCGACGCGCGCTACCACGGAGATCAGGCCGCCGGGCCCGGCATGCTGGATTTCGCCGTCAACGTGCGCGCTGGCCAACCGCCGCTGTGGCTGGTGCGGCGGCTCGCCGAGCGGCTGCCGGACCTGGCTCGATATCCGGGGGGCTATGACCAGCGCGCCGCGGTTCATGCGGTCGCCGCCCGCCATGGCCGGGCCATCGGCGAGGTGCTGCCGCTGGCCGGGGTCGCCGAAGGGTTCGCCCTGCTGGCCAACCTGCGTCCGAGGCTGGCGGCGCTGATCGCGCCGTCGTTCACCGAACCGTACGCGGCGCTGAGCGCCGCCGGTGTCCCGGTGCGTCACGTGGTCGTGGAACCGCCGTTCGGTCTGGCGGGCGCGCAGCTGCCCGATGAGGCCGATCTCGTCGTGGTGGGCAATCCCACCAACCCGACCGCGGTGTTGCACGCCCGCGAGCAGCTCCTGGCGCTGCGCCGGCCCGGCCGGATCCTGGTGGTCGATGAGGCTTTCATCGATGCGGTGCCGGGGGAGCCCGAGTCGCTGGCCGGTGCATCGCTGCCCGATGTGCTGGTGCTGCGCAGTCTGACGAAGACCTGGTCGCTGGCCGGGCTGCGGGTGGGCTACGGCCTGGGCGCGCCGGAACTGCTGTCGCGGCTGACCTCCCGGCGGGCGCACTGGCCGCTGGGCACGCTGCAGTTGGCGGCCATCGCGGCCTGTTGTGCGCCCGATGCGGTGGCCGAAGCCCGCGCAGGAGCCGAGCGGCTGGCGAGGGTGCGCGCCGAGCTGGTGGCCGGGCTTGAGGAGCTGGGCATCGACGTGGTCGACGGCCGGGCGCCGTTCGTGCTGTTTAGGGTCGGCGACGCCGAGCTGGTTCGCAAGCACCTGCACGCCAGAGGTATCGCGGTGCGGCCGTGTGACACATTCGTCGGCCTGGGCGGGCAGTATCTGCGGGCTGCAGTGCGTGAGGATTGGCCGGTGCTGGTCGGGGCGCTGCGGGAGATACTGCCGTGACCGTGCGGCTGGCTGACGTCGTCGCAGTGCTGGATGCGGCCTACCCGCCACGGTTGGCGCAGCCCTGGGATTCGGTCGGCCTGGTGTGCGGAGATCCCGACGACGTGCTGACGTCGGTGACGATCGCTATCGACGCCACCGCCCCGGTTGTCGACGACGTTCCCGACGGCGGGCTGTTGCTGGCCCATCATCCGCTGCTGCTGCGCGGGGTGGACACGGTGGCGGCCAGCACGGCCAAGGGTGCGTTGGTGCACCGTCTGATCCGTTCGGGCCGTTCACTGTTCACCGCGCACACCAACGCCGACGCGGCATCGCCGGGCGTCTCCGACGCGTTGGCCGAGGCACTCGGGCTGACGGTCGAATCGGCGCTCGAGCCGCAGACCACAGCTGCCGACCTGGACAAGTGGGTGATCTTCGTGCCGCCCGAGCATGCCGACGGGGTGCGGGCGGCGATCTTCGCGGCCGGTGCGGGAGACATCGGCGACTACGCGCAGTGCAGCTGGAGTGTCACCGGCACCGGCCAGTTCCTGCCTCGCGCTGGGGCGTCCCCGGCGATTGGCAGTGTCGGCGCCGTCGAGAAGGTGGTCGAGGACCGGGTGGAGGCCGTCGCACCGGCGGGTGCGCGACGCCGAGTGCTCGCCGCGCTGCGCGCCGCACACCCGTACGAGGAGCCGGCGTTCGACATCATCCCGCTGGCGCCGCTGCCGAGTGATGCCGGGCTGGGTCGTGTCTGCGTGCTCCCCAAGCCAGAACCGTTGGAGGTCTTCGTCTCTCGCGTTGACGAGCGCCTGCCGCTAACGACCTGGGGGGTGCGGGCTGCCGGCGACCCGCAGATGCCGGTGTCACGGGTGGCGGTGTGCGGCGGCGCGGGCGACTCGTTGCTGCAGGCTGTTGCGGCCGCGAACGTGCACGCCTACGTTACGGCCGATTTGCGTCACCACCCGGCCGACGAGCACCTGCGCCGCTGCGGGACAGCTCTCGTCGATGTCGCCCACTGGGCCAGCGAATACCCTTGGTGCCGCCAGGCGGCCGAGGTGTTGGTGTCGGCCTTTGGTGCCGCCTTGCCGGTGCGGGTGAGTCCCATCCGTACCGATCCGTGGAACGTCGGCGATCCCGCCGGAGGTTGGCTGTCATGAAAGCTGATGTGGCGCAGCAGCGTTCGTTGCTCGAATTGGCGGAGCTGGACGGGGAACTGGCCCGGATCGCGCACCGGGCGAGTCATCTGCCCGAACAGCAGGCCTACGAGCAGGCGCAGGCCGACCGTGCTGTCCTCGCCAATCGGCTGGCGGCCATCGGCATCGCGTTGGAGGACTTGGATACGCAAGTTTCGCGATACGAATCCGAAATCGACGCGGTCCGCCAACGCGCCGAACGCGACCGCGCGCTGCTGAGCTCGGTGGCAGATGCCAAGCAACTCACCGACCTGCAGCACGAGCTGGAAACTTTGCGGCGACGCCAAGACCGTCTGGAGGATTCGTTGCTGGAGGTGATGGAGCGCCGCGAGGAGCTGCAGAATCAGCAAACTGCCGGGCTGGCCGCGCTCGAGGATCTGCAGGCCGGACTGGCCAGCGCTGAGCAGGCCCGAGACAACGCCCTGGCCGAGATCGCCGAGTCACGCCGGCAGCGATCATCGCGGCGCGAGGAACTGACCGCGGCGCTGAAACCCGAGCTGGCCGCGCTGTACGAGCGCCAGCGGGCCGGCGGCGGACCGGGCGCCGCACGACTGCTGGGGCGACGCTGCGGCGCCTGCCGCCTGGAAATCGACCGCGGTGAGCTGGCCCGCATCGCCGCCGCCGACGACGACGAGGTGCTGCGTTGCCCGGAGTGCGGTGCAATTCTTTTGCGCATCGAGGAATCCGGCCGGTGAAAGTGATCGTCGAGGCCGACGGCGGGTCCCGCGGCAATCCCGGGCCCGCCGGATACGGAGCGGTGATATGGACAGCCGACCGCACCACCGTGCTGGCCGAGTGTAAGCAAGCGATCGGCCGGGCCACCAACAACGTCGCCGAATACCGCGGTCTGATCGCCGGCCTGGCCGAGGCGGCGCGACTGGGCGCGTCCGAGGTCGCCGTGGTGATGGACTCCAAGCTGGTAGTGGAGCAGATGTCGGGGCGGTGGCGGGTCAAACACCCCGATCTGGGGGCACTGCATGCCGAGGCCGCCGCGCTGGCGTCACGATTCGACCGCGTCCGCTACACCTGGGTGCCGCGCGGGCAGAATTCCTATGCCGATCGGCTGGCGAACGAGGCGATGAACGCCGCCGCCGAGGCTGAGGATCCTGTCACCGGGGCCCGCGAACCCGAGCCCGCCTCGGCACCGGGCTGGACCGGGGCGCGCGGCACGGCCACCCGGCTTGTTCTGTTGCGTCACGGCCAGACCGAGTTGTCGCTCGAGCGGCGCTATTCGGGTCGCGGCGACCCGGCGCTGACCGAACTGGGCCGCCGGCAGGCCGATGCGGCAGTGCGCTACATCGCGCGACGCGGCGCAATAGCCGCGGTGCTCAGCTCTCCGCTGCAACGCTGCTATGACACCGCGACCATGGCCGGCAAGGCGCTGGGCCTGGACGTGATCGTCGATGCCGATCTCATCGAAACCGATTTCGGTGCCTGGGAGGGCCTGACCTTCGCCGAGGCCGCGCACCGCGATCCCGAGCTGCACCGGCGATGGCTGCGCGACACCAGCATCGCACCGCCGGGCGGGGAGAGTTTCGACTCGGTGCACCTGCGCGTGGTGCAGGCCCGGGACCGGATCGTCGACGAGCACGCCGGAACAACGGTGCTGGTGGTGTCGCACGTGACGCCGATCAAGATGTTCTTGAGGCTCGCTCTGGACGTCGGGGCGGGCATCCTGTACCGGTTGCATCTGGATCTGGCGTCGCTCAGTATTGCCGAGTTCTACCCCGATGGGGCGTCGTCGGTGCGTCTGGTCAACCAGACCAGCCATTTGTAGTGCTGAAACGGCGCATCGGATTGCCACCGGGCACGCGGGCTTGCAAGCTGGCGTCATGGACAACGGAATAGATAGCGGAACAAACGAGGCGCGGCAGTTCTGGGAGGAGCGCTACGGCGGGACGGATCGGGTGTGGAGTGGGCGGGTCAACGCACGGCTGGCGGAGGTGGCTGCCGGCATGACACCCGGATCGGCACTAGACCTGGGCTGCGGGGAGGGCGCCGATGTGCTGTGGCTGGCTGAAAAGGGATGGCACGTGGTGGGCGTGGATATTTCGGAGAATGCGCTGCGCCGCGCAGCCGCCGAAGCCCGTGCACGAAATATCACCGACCGCATCGATTTCCAGCGTCACGACCTGTCTGAAAGCTTCCCGGACGGCACCTTCGACTTGGTGTCGGCGCAGTACCTGCATTCGCCGGCGCGGTTGGATCGTGATGCGATCCTGCGGCGCGCCGCCGCAAGCGTGAAACCGGGCGGCGTGCTGTTGATCGTCGACCACGCAGAGGCCCCGCCGTGGATGCGTCGCGGCAACCACCATCAGCACCACGACTTCCCCTCCACCGGGCAGGTGATCGAATCGCTGCAGCTGGACCGGCGCCGGTGGCAGCAGGTGCGGGTTGAAACTGCTGAGCGGGAGACGGCCGGTCCCGACGGTCAACCCGCGACCCTGCGTGACAACATCATCGTCCTGCGGCGGTTAGACGGTCAGGCGGCGTCGTGAAAAATGAGTCCGAGCGCGTAGCGCTCGCCGGAGCGTACAACGGAAAGACCATGCCGCACCGGTGATGTCGACCAGCCGCGGGTGGATCGCACCGGCCGGTCACGGGTGGTGAAGAGATATCCGTGGCCGTGGGGCAGCGCAATTGCGGTGCCGCGGGACTGAGCCCGCGGCCGTTGTTCCACGAGCAAAAACTCGCCACCGCTGTATTCGGTGTCGGGGTCGCTGAGGTTGATTACCACTTGGAGCGGGAAAACCAACTCCCCGTAGAGGTCTTGATGCAGTGCGTTCCAGTCGTCGGGACCGTATCGCAACAGCAGCGCCGTCGGTCTGGTCTGGCCCGCAGCATGACACATTCCCAGCCACTCCTCGAGGCTGTCCGGCCACGGCGTCTTGCGGCCGAGCTTGGCCCACCAATCCCGGGCGATCGGCAGCAGCCGCGGGTACAGCGCCTGCTTGAGCCGCTCGACCGGCTCGGGATACGGGGAGCGGAAATACCGGTACTGCCCCGAGCCGTAGCGGCGCTGTCGCATCTCGATGGTGGCGCGGAACAGCGCGTCGCTGTGGTAGAGCTTGCGCAACCGCATGGCCTCGGCGCGGGTGAGCAGTCGGGGAAGCAGCGCACCGCCGTCGGCGTTGACGGCGGCGGTGATGGCGTGCCAGTCGGCGGCGGCGACGCGCCGATGCCATCGGTCGGGCGGCCTCATCGTTGTCACGATAGCCAGGACCGCGAAGTCACGTACTACCGAACCTATGGTCGTGTAGGTGCACTGATCGATTCGCTGGCCAAACAGACTGCGCTGGGCGATGTGGCTCTTGGGCCGGGGGTCGGCGTCCAGGCACCTACGATCGGTGACCGGGCCAAGCGGCACGAGATGGCGGA
>NZ_VYIK01000369.1 GCF_008709575.1 Mycobacterium sp. | reverse complement strand
TCCTGGAGTCCATTGGAAGATTAATAAAACGAATTAACGGCGCGGGACACTAGCTCCGTATTACAAGCAACGCGAGCAGGAGGGTGCGTTCCATCGCGCGACATTGCAGGCGATGGGCGATCTTGGACTATTTGGGGTTGAGTTGCCTGAAGAGTATGGCGGCCTCGGGCTTGACTGCACGACAGCGGGTCTGGTCCTCGAGGCCCTCTGCCGGTCTGACTACAACATCGGCCAGTTGATGGTGACGGTGTCGTTGGCAGGGGCGATCATGGCCCGCCACGGCGATCCCGGGGTCGTCGGGCCGTGGTTGCGTGGCGTGACCGCGGGTGAGATGATCCCAGCCATCGCCCTGACCGAGCCGGGCGGTGGATCGGACGCCGCTAATCTTGCGGTGCGGGCTACCAAAGACGGTGACGCCTACGTCCTCGACGGCGAGAAGACGTCAACGAGCTTTGCGACGCAGGCAGCGTTCGCGATCGTCTGGGCCCGCACCGGTACACCGTCCAGCGGTGCGCGCGGGATCAGCGCCTTCCTGGTGCCCATGGACTCGCCGGGCATCAAAACTAGTGAGTTCGACGATCTCGGCGGTCGGTGCGCCGGGCGGGGGTCCATCCACTTTGACCGCGTAGTGGTACCGGCGACGCACTTGATCGGGCGGGAGAACGACGGCTTCGTCCAGGT
>NZ_VYIK01000368.1 GCF_008709575.1 Mycobacterium sp. | reverse complement strand
GCAGCGTTTCACCCGGGCGGCGATCGGCGAGAGCAGCGATCCGGTGACATGCGCCCAACGCCTTTTCGTCGCGGTCCGCGACAACATCTGGTACGACCCCTACAGTGCTGACGACGATCCCGGGCACTACCGTGCCAGCTATGTCGCCACCGCCGCACGCGCCTACTGCGTCCCCAAGGCGGTTCTGCTCACCGCGGCGGCCCGCGCCGCAGGGATACCAGCCCGCTTGGGTTTCGCCGATGTGCGCAACCACCTGCAAACCGACACGCTGCGTGCCCGGATGGGCGGCACCGACGTGTTCGCCTATCACGGCTACAGCGAACTGTTCGTCAACAACCGCTGGGTCAAGGTCACACCGGCGTTCAACGCCGAGCTGTGCGCCCGGTTCGGTGTGCCCCCGATCGACTTCGACGGCGAACACGATGCGCTCTTGCACGCCTATGACAGCGAAGGCCGCCAGCACATGGAATACCTGCACGACCGGGGCTGGTATGACGACCTTCCCCTCGACGAGATCGTCACCGAGCTGCGCCGGCGATACGGCCCGCTCCTGCCGGCACCGTCAACCGAGCGCGACGCTTTCGCCCAATAGATTGCGACGGAGAGCGCGGCGCTACCGCAGGTCCGTCACGCAGCGGAACCCGATGTGGGTGGTCGCGGTGTCCTGCGACTGCGGTGACCGC
>NZ_VYIK01000367.1 GCF_008709575.1 Mycobacterium sp. | reverse complement strand
TCGATGAGGTCCGCGTCCTTCGGCTGCTGCGGGCTATCACCGAGGACGTGACAATTCTGCGGCGCGAATCCGCGGCCGATGCGGCCCGGCGGGCAGACCCGATATGGCGATGCATCCGCTATGCTCCCGGCGAAAGCGGTCAGTTTTTGGCCGCCGTTGACAATAGTCGCTCAGACGGTAAGCCGGGGCGGCGGGGTTGTGCCAGCTTACTTTGACCTGTGCTGGTTATTGCTCTGGCGCCGCCGCCGAAGGACAATCTGGGGTGACCATGCCCAAAGATCCACTGGTTTAGGAGTGTTGGGATGTCGAGCGATCGCAGCGCGAAACGCAAGCAGTTGGTAGAAGCGTGGAGCAAGCACTATCCTCGGCCGCTTGCCGAGTTGATCGCAGTCATCGCACAGCCTTTCGATGACGACGAAATCACAATCGCCGACGCCACAGTCGAGGCGCAGAAGGTCGCCAAGCGAAAGATGCGGGAATTGTTCGCTCGGGATGAGGTGCGTCCGTCTGGTGGGCAGATCGAGGCGCCCCTACGCGATATCGCGCGGCGGCTCCTGGACGTGCTGCGAGCTGATGGGGCGGCGTCGTTGTGCGCCGAACGCCTTGACCACGCGATTTCCCTGCTTAATGGCGTCGCACCGGCTCGTCGCGAAGTGGTCACAGGCGATTTGGTGATCCCAGAGG
>NZ_VYIK01000366.1:436-685 GCF_008709575.1 Mycobacterium sp. | reverse complement strand
GGTTGGCGAAGATGCACCGGCCGAGGTCTGCCCACGGCAACCCCTAGAGTCTAGGTGACGACGTGCCGGGCGCCAAATCTGCGCCGACATCTGCCCCGACGTCGTCGTCGCCGTCCCTGCCGAGGCGCCCGGCTGTGCAGCGGGCCCGCGCCGCTGACAGCCCGGCTGCGCTGACGGTGAGCAGCAAGCCGCCCAGCGCCCAGCCTCCGAGCACGTCGGACGGCCAGTGAACGCCCAGGTAGGCCCGTG
>NZ_VYIK01000366.1:0-219 GCF_008709575.1 Mycobacterium sp. | reverse complement strand
TCCGCCCGCGGCGGGCGTGGCCGGTGGATGAGCACCGCCGCCGCGAACCGGATGAGTTGTCCGACAAGCAGCAGTGGTATCGCAACGATCGCCGGCCAGCAGCGCTCACGCCACAGCACCAACACCACCGCCGCCACGACCACCGAATAGGCGACGGCGCTGCTGCCCAGGTAGGTCAGGACACCGGCGACGTGGGTAAGGACAGCCGGCCGGTGGTCG
>NZ_VYIK01000365.1 GCF_008709575.1 Mycobacterium sp. | reverse complement strand
TAGAGCACGGCTCTCCTAAAGCCGGTGTCGCAGGTTCGAATCCTGCCGGGGGCACACATGTTTCCGCAGGTCAAACCCTGTTCCCGGTGGCCGGAACGGGGGCCGTGCCCAACCCGTACCCAAAGAACAGGAAGGAACCCAACGAAATGAACCACGAAGAGGAATACAGCGCCGCGCTGGCCCGGGCCGAGAAGATACGCCAACTAGCCGCCGACATAGAGGCCGCCGGCTGCGCCACCCTCGGTGAATACGCGGCCCAGCGGCTCAACCAGCGCGCCACCGAGGAGACGGACCAGTGAACCCGGCTTACACCACCTGGACGGCCGCCCGACTCGGCGCGCTGCTCGGCTACAACGACACCCAGATGATGGACCTGTGCCGGCGACTCGGCCTAGCCCAACCACCCATCAACTAGAAAACCCAAGGGAAGGGCCCGCCGCGCCCCCCCCGGCCGCGAACCCGGGGACCGGCGGGCCCTTCCACTATCCAAGGAAAGGAAACAGTGACCACCATGACCGCCATCGAACCCACCGGCGCGCAATCCCCACTAACCACCGAGCAAGCACGAACCCTCACCGACCAGATCCGCTCCGCCGTCACCGACCTGTACAACCTCGTCGTCCAGGCCTACAAGAACCTGGTGTGGCTGCCGCTGGGCTACGACACGTGGGACGAATACCTCAGCG
>NZ_VYIK01000364.1 GCF_008709575.1 Mycobacterium sp. | reverse complement strand
GGACTACGCGGGGCCGGTGCAGGAGGGGGGCCGTGAACCGGACTTCACGCTCACCGCGCCCAGCGACACCTGGGCAAAGGTAGCGAGAAAAGAGATGGGTGTGCGCCGCGCGGTCATGGGGCCGATCAAGTTCAAAGGCAGCCTGGCCAAAGCCCTGAAGCACTTCAGCGGACTTGAGGCGGCGCTACATCAGTTCGCGGACGTTCCGACGGATTGGGACAACTAGTCGCTTATGGGTACCGGTGACGCGAACGCGCACGACGTAGTTCTTGTCGAGGTGGGGCCCTTGGCCGATCTCTCGCCGGGGCACGCCTGCAGAGTAGAGACGCCCGCAGGCCCGGTCGCCGTTTTCAATGTCGACGGTGAACTGTTGGCCATAGCCGATAAATGCACGCACGCGGACGCGTCGCTGTCGGAGGGATACCTGGAAGGACACCTCGTCGAATGTCCCCTACACGGTTCGCAGTTCGACCTGCGCACCGGTGAGCCCCAGAACTTTCCTGCCTACGCAGCAGTCAGGTGCTTTCCGGTGCACGTCCGCGAGGGCATTGTGCTCGTCGAGGTCTGATCTGACGGTGGGTCCGGTGGTCGCCGGAGTCGTCGCAGTCTTTCAGTGGTCGGTGCACCGGCACGGCCGGTCAAAGGCGCTCGATGATCGTGACGTTGGCGGTACCGCCGCCCTCGCA
>NZ_VYIK01000363.1 GCF_008709575.1 Mycobacterium sp. | reverse complement strand
GGCAACATGCCCAACTGGGTGCTGAGGGCGTGCTGGCTGAGGCCGGGCTCGGCGGCAATGACACGCAGGATTCCCGCGTGCGGCGGGGTCAGCTCAACCGTGGCCATCTGTTCGGCGAACAGCGTCGTGGCGTGATGACCGAGCTGAGCCAATAAAAAGGCCACGCCACCGCTGTGGTCGGCAGTCCGAGCTGATGACACGCTCTACATCATAGCCTTGACGAATAATTCGCAACGTGAATCAAACTATCTCTTGCAAGTGCTGCGATCCGGGCATATCGTTCACTCTATGAACGATTCACCGACTGATAGAAATGGAAACGCCCGCAGGCAAGGAGGACCGCCGCTGGTGCTGCTCGCCGCCATATGCCTGGCGCTGCTCTTCGGAGGCTTGGGCATCGGGGTCGGACTGGGCGGCGTGATGCCCTTGCCCTCACCCGGATCGACACGCCGTCACGGTCTCACACCCCGCCTTCGGTATGTGCGCGTAGCGTGACCGGCGGCGGTGCGGTCAGGTCGACCTGGTGGGCGATCCGGTAGCCGATGTCGGGGTCAAACGCACGCAGCGTCGCCTCGGCCGCCCCGGCGGTGCCCGGCGGCCCGATGATCGGGCTCTTGTGATGTGATCACCAGTTATGGGCATCAAAGTCGCGCTGGAGCACCGCACCAGCTACACCTTCGACCGGCT
>NZ_VYIK01000362.1 GCF_008709575.1 Mycobacterium sp. | reverse complement strand
AGATCGATCTTGAATGCCGCAGGCCCGAAACGAAAACGGCGGTACGCCCGCCGGACTCGCGGCGGAAGGGCGTCGCCGAGGATGTCTGCGACCGCGCAAGCACGGTTGCCGGCAGCATTACCGCCGGGCTGAAACGGGCCAGTCGCAGTGGATGCTGCGGCATGTGGACGACCGGGCGAAGAAGATCGGCGACAAGCTCGTCGAAACCTTGAGCCAGCGGGGCGAAAACCCTGCGCCATCGTGGACCGTCAACTCCGAGCAGACACTCGGTCTCCTCCATCGAGCGCACCAGCACGCCGGCACGCCCGCCGTCGACGGGGTGGGCGACATCGACCGCGGGCCATCCCCACTCGAGGCTGTGCAATTCGAGGTCGAGGCTGCGGAAGAACGGCGATGCCAGCGCGATCGGCACGACCGCAGCGCAGTCGTCGTGGAGCAGTCCCGGCAGCGTGTTTTCGCTGCTGCGCGTGCCTCCGCCGATAGTGTCGGCGGCTTCCAGGACGGTCACTTCGACACCCTGCCGGGCTAAAGTCACCGCGGCCGCGAGCCCATTCGGACCCGCCCCCACCACGATCGCGGTGGTCACCGACCGCGCCAATCCGCCGGTCCGGTTCGACGCGCCGCGGCACCCGGCGTATTCTCGCCAGCGTTGGACATCGCCGAGTTTCTTGCCCGATCTTCGCGACGCG
>NZ_VYIK01000361.1 GCF_008709575.1 Mycobacterium sp. | reverse complement strand
TGATCGACGGCGACGCCGTGTCTGGCCATCAACGAAGCGCTCGCGTCTATCAGGCTCTGGGTGTGGCTGAGTTCGGGTGATTTTTTTCAGAGTGCATCTCCTCTCGAAGGTCTCGGCGTTGTCGATGAGTTGCCCACGCACCTTGTTGTTCTGCCGCAGCCGCTACCAACGTGCGCAAAGCACACTGCTCCACTTCACGGGGCACGCAGCGTTACACAACCGCTTCGATATATTGGCCAGGTTGTCATCGTTCTGACAATGACAATGGTCGACCACGTCGATGATATTGGCCTGCTTACCCATCTCCGGATGTCCGCCTCGCGATGCGTCTCCGGTCGATTGACGCGTGAATGGTCAGCCAGATGACAAAGCTCGAGCCCAGGCAGCGAGATTCGGTTCTCCTGGATGGTTGGTGACGCCGCTGAGGGCACCGCCGAGGTTGGTCCCCCAACACACAGCAGCGCGCACGGTAGCGCCCTTAACGCGATGTCGACCCGAGCCAGCGTGGTCGCCAGCAAATCGGTTAGCCGCGACCCGGCGATGAGCAGGACAGGGAGAGACAAGATGACCGCCCCGCAAAGAACGGAACCGGTGGTCGAGGTGTACTGGCGTCCCGGCTGCCCGTACTGCCGGATGCTGCTGCACCCGCTGCGGCGAAGCGGCCTCAACCTGCGCGAAATCAACATCTG
>NZ_VYIK01000360.1 GCF_008709575.1 Mycobacterium sp. | reverse complement strand
CAGCAACGCCTACGGCATGTATTGAGAAGGCGATCCGTTGGTTGTGTTGATCTGCGATCGTGTTTACGTTAGTGCTATGACGGCCGCCGTCGCGTCGGAATCATGCTGTGCGGCCCCGGTGCTACTACTGCGGGGGCGGTGATGGGCACGACCGGTGAAACTGTCGGCATCTTGTCGGTGACCGAAAGCTGGCGTCTGCTGGCTAGCGTGGCGTTAGGACGTCTTGTCACGAGCGTCCACGGCGAGGCCGAGATCTTTCCCGTTAATTTCGTCGTCCAACGCCGCACCGTGCTCTTTCGCACCGCAGAGGGCACCAAGTTGGTCAGCACCGCGATCAACAATCGTGTTCTCTTCGAGGCCGACGACCACAACGCTGCCGAAGGCTGGAGTGTCATCGTGAAGGGCACAGCCCGCATGCTGCGCACCGATGAGGAGATCGAAGAGGCCGAGCGGGCACAGCTGCTGCCTTGGACCGCGACGGTGAAGCGGCATTACGTTCGCATTCTCCCGATTTCGGTGACGGGACGCCGTTTCCGGTTCGGTCCGGAACCCGGCATGGAATCCGCATCCTGCTGATAGCCCGCGCAACCGCCAGATTTTCCCGAACTTTAGGGTCTTCGGCCTCTAGCCGGGGTGACTGGGTCCCGGCACCATGGAGCCAGCAGACGACCCGGTGAGAAGGATGCCAGA
>NZ_VYIK01000035.1 GCF_008709575.1 Mycobacterium sp. | reverse complement strand
ACGCAGATGGTCGACTACCGGATCACCGCCGACGACCGCGCCCGATTCAAACGCTGCCGGCGCCAATGGGACTTCGCGTCGCCGCATCGACGTAACCTGCAACCGGCCGCCCCGCCACCGGCCGCCGAAGCCGCGCTGGGCATGGCGCTGCGGGATGCGCTCGACGTCTATTACTACCCGGGAACCTGGGACTGGCCGCACGAGGTGACCCAGCCGCTGGTGCGCAAGGCGTTGGCGCGGTCCCTGGCCGACGCGGGTGCGAGCGTCCTGCACGATCGGGCGACGGCGCTGATCGACTGCTACGACGCCTGGGCCAGTCGCATCGACGACTTTGCGCCGGTCAAGGTCAATACCGAGGTCAGCGCGATCGTCCCGGATCCCGAGGAGCCCGGGCGCGGATTGACCGTCCACGACGGGTCTCCGGTGATCTATCCGTGCCGGATCGACCTGCTGGCGGTCGACGCGGCCGACGACTACTGGGTGGTCCGCCACCACATCGTCGACGGGTGGCAGGACCTGGAGACGCTGCTGCGCGACGAGGAGGCGCTGGCCGCCTGCTGGGCGTTCGAGCAGGACTACCTGGGCATCGAAATCGCCGGCACCCTGCATAACGAACTACGCATCGGTGGACCGCTCGAATTTCCCGCCGCCGGGCCCCAGACTCCGCGGATGCCGAAGGCCGTCGGTCAGCATGAGCCGAGCGGCGGCGGCCGCTCGACACCGCAGCACCGTCGGGTGACGGCGCAGGCGGCACGCGCCGACGACGGGAACCGGACCCAACAGCGCACCGCCGGCGTGCTGCGGCGAACCCGCATCCGCCGCACCCGTCACGAGATCACCTCGGTGGGCCTGCTGATCGCCGCCGAATGCCTCGACATGGTCGGCTGGCCGACAATCTATCCGAGCCCCGGGACCCACTGTGCCGCATGCGACTTCAACGCTCCCTGCCAGACCCTCACCGAGGGGGTCGATCCCGAACCGCTGCTGGCAGCCGACTTCCGGTCGCCCCCGGACAGCTCCACCAAGCCCCGGCTGGGCCAGTCCACCTGGAGTTTGGGTCGCGGCGCCGCGCCGCCGCACTGGTGATCAGCAATGCGCACCGGGCTGCATGTCCAGGCCGATGTCGAGCACCTGAGCCGAATGAGTGAGCGCACCGACCGCCAGATAGTCGACACCGGTGCAGGCGTAGTCGGCGGCGGTGGCCAGCGACAGCCCCCCGGACGACTCCAGTTTGACTGTCGGCGCGCGGGCGTCCCTCCGCTGCACCGCGATCTGGGTCTGCCAGATCGGAAAATTGTCCAGCAGAACCAATTCGGGCGTCTCGGGCAGCACCTCGTCGAGCTGCTCGAGTGAATCGACCTCCACCTCGCACGGCAGGTGCGGGGCGGCGGCCCGCACCGCCCGCAATGCGCCGACGACCGATCCCGCAGCCACCACATGGTTGTCCTTGATCAGGGCCGCATCGCCGAGCCCCATCCGGTGGTTGACGCCGCCGCCGACGCGCACCGCGTACTTCTGCAACATCCGCAGGCCCGGCAACGTCTTGCGGGTGTCGCGGATTTTGGCCGTGGTGCCGCGCACGGCGTCGACCCAGGCGGCTGTCGCGGTGGCAATCCCGGACAGGTGGCAGACCAGGTTGAGCATGGTCCGCTCCGCGGTCAACAAGCCGCGCGTGCGGGCCACCACCGTCAGCAACGCCGCCCCCGTTTCCAGCCGGGCGCCGTCCGCCACCCGGTCCAGCACCCGGTACCCGTCCGGGCCGAGCACCTCGTCGAGCACCAGCAGCGCGACGTCGACCCCGGCGATGACCCCGGGCTCACGGGTCACCAGCGCCGCGGTTGCCGATGTCCCCTCCGGGACCGTCGCCAGCGTGGTGATGTCGGGCCCGTAGCGAAGGTCCTCGTCGAGCGCGCGGTGGATCGTGGTGCGGACCTCGGCGAGCTCGCAGTCGGAGAGGATCATCAGCACACTCCCGCCGGCTCCTCGACCTGCACTGCCCCGCCATTCTCAACGTCCGCTCCCACCAGCGCAACCACGCTGCTGCGCGGCCGGCCCGGGTCGGCACCGGGGTAGTCGGCACGGTGATGGCAGCCGCGGCTCTCGGTTCGGGCCAGTGCGGCGGCGGCCACCGCACGGGCGGTGAGTGTCAGCGCGACGTCTTCGAAGTCTCCGCGATGCACCACCGGGCGGGACGGAGCCGCAGCCAGCGTGTCGATCAGCCGCCGCAGCCCGGCGGCGTCGCGGACCACCGACGCGGCGCACGTCATCGCCCGGTGCAGTTCAGTGCGGGGCAGCGCGGGCCCGTACAGCGGCTCCGGCGCTGTCGCGCGCACCGGCCCGGTCGCCGCCGCGTGGCTGGCCGCGGCTCGTCCGGCCCGGCCCCCCACGACCAGTCCCTCCAGCAAGCTGTTGGACGCCAGCCGGTTGGCGCCGTGCATCCCGGTGCGGGCCACCTCGCCGGCGGCGTAGAGGCCCGGCAACCCGGTTTGCCCGTTGACGTCGGTGACTACGCCTCCGCAGCTGTAGTGCGCACCCGGGACCACTGGAATCGGTTGACGGACCGGGTCGATGCCGGCGGCCCGGCATGCGGCGGTGACCGTCGGGAAGCGGGTAGCGAAGTCGGCGATGCCGCGGGCGTCGAGATAGACGCAGCGGTCTCCGCTAGCACGCAGCCGCGTGTCGATCGCCGCGGCGACCACGTCGCGCGGAGCCAGATCACCCATCGGGTGCACACCCGTCGTGATCGAATTACCCTGCGCGTCGACCAGAACAGCGCCCTCCCCGCGGATCGCCTCGGTGACCAGGGGTCGCCGGCCGCCGGTTTCGGCACTCCCCGCGGCGAACAGCATGGTCGGGTGGAACTGGATGAATTCGATGTCGCTGACCGCCACACCGGCCCACAGCGCCAGTGCGATGCCGTCGCCGGTGGCGCCGGCCGGGTTGGTGGTCGCGCCGTACAGGTGTCCCAGCCCGCCGGTGGCCAGGATGACCGCCGGGGCGTGCACAATGCCGGGCCCCTCGGGACTGATCGCTAACACCCCGGTCACTCCCTCTTCTCGTGCCTCGTGGTGCAGGACGCGCAGTGCGGCATGGTGGGTGCGAATGTCCAGCGCGGCAGCTGCCCGGTCGAGCGCACGCTGCACTTCGGCACCGGTCGCGTCGCCCCCCGCATGCACGATGCGCCGCCGGGAGTGGCCACCTTCCCGGGTCAGTGCCCATCGGCCCGAGGGTGATTCGTCGAACCGTGCACCGCTGCTGACTAATTCGGTCACCGCCCGGTAGCCGTCGGCGACGATGGAGGCCACCGCATCGGGATCGCACAGACCCGCACCCGCGGCCACGGTGTCGGCCACATGAGCCTCCACCGAGTCGTCGGTATCCGGCAGCACCACCGCGATTCCGCCCTGGGCGTAGTGCGTGGCAGTCATGCCGGGCCGGCGGTCGGTCTTGGACAGCACGACCACGCTGCGACCGCAGCGGTGCGCGGCCAGCGCGGCGGCCAAGCCGGCGACGCCAGTGCCGATGACGACGACGTCGGCGTGCCGCTGCCAGAGGGAGCGGGTGATCATTCGCCCCCGCCCGGCCGGCCGATCGCGATCATCCGTTGCACGCTGCGCCGGGCCAGCCGTGCCGTCTCGGCATCGACGTGGACCTCGTCGGTTCCCTCGACCAGGCACCGCAGCAGCGCCGCCGGCGTGATCATCTTCATGTACCGACACGACGCCCGGTCGTTGACGGCCTGGAAGTCGACGTCGGGGGCCGCGTTGCGCAGCTGATAAAGCATGCCGACCTCGGTGGCCACCAGCACCTCTCGGGCACGGGTGGTGCGAGCGGCATCGAGCATCCCGCCGGTGGACAAGATCTTCACGCGCTCGCCGGGGAAGGCCCCTTCCCCGGCGAGATACAGCGCCGAGGTCGCGCATCCGCATTCGGGGTGCACGAACAGTTCGGCATCCGGGTGAGTGCGGGCCCGGTCGGCGAGCTCATCGCCGTTGATCCCGGCGTGCACGTGGCATTCACCGGCCCACACCTGTAGGTTTCGCCGTCCGGTCATCCGGCGCACGTGCGCCCCGAGGAACTGGTCCGGGCAGAACAGCACCTCGCGGTCGTGGTCGATCGAGTTCACCACGTCGACGGCGTTCGCCGAGGTGCAACAGATATCGGTGAGCGCCTTGACCGCCGCGGTGGTGTTGACGTAGGAGACCACAACGGCGCCCGGGTGCTCGTCCTTCCAGGCCTGCAATTCGCCGGGAGTGATCGATTCCGCCAGCGAGCAGCCGGCCCGCTGATCGGGGATCAGCACGGTCTTGTCCGGGCTGAGGATTTTGGCGGTCTCGGCCATGAAGTGCACACCGCAGAACACGATGGTGTCCTGGGGCGCCTCGGCGGCGATCCGCGACAGCGCCAGCGAGTCACCGACATGATCGGCAACCTCCTGGATCGCCGGCAATTGGTAGTTGTGCGCCAGGATCGTGGCGTTCCGCAGCTCGGCCAGCCGGCGAACCTCGGCCGCCCACTGCTCGTCGGCGTCGCGGCCCGAGTCGCCGACGCCGGAATCGACCCGATCCCCGGTGGGGTCCTCGGCCGGCGGTCGCGTGCGGTTCAGGATTTCGGTCATGACCGTTCCTTTCGCCGGACAAGTTTTCGACTTACAATCGAAAACATGGTCCATGGTAGCACCGCACACGAGGTGCTCGCCGTCGTATTCCAGGTTCGCTCGCCCCAACCATCGACCGGGACCGCAAAACCGAGCCTGAGCGTGCTGTTGTGGCAGCGGGCGCGAGATCCGCAGGCCGGTGCGTGGTCGCTGCCCGGCGGCCGACTGCGCGACGACGAGGACATGACGGCGTCGGTGCGCCGGCAGCTGGCCGAGAAGGTCGATCTCCGCGAACTCGCCCACCTGGAGCAGCTCGCGGTGTTCGCCGATCCCGCGCGGGTACCCGGTACCCGCACCATCGCGTCGACCTTCCTGGGCCTGGTGCCCTCCCCCGCGACCCCCACATTGCCGTCGGACACCTGCTGGCATCCGGTCACCGCGCTGCCGACCATGGCTTTCGACCACGGTCCGATGGTCTCCCACGCCCGGACTCGGCTGGCCGCCAAGATGTCGTATACCAATATCGGATTTGCCTTGGCGCCCAAAGAATTCACTGTTTCCGCGCTGCGGGACATCTACAGCGCCGCACTGGGATATCAGGTCGACGCGACCAACCTGCAGCGGGTGTTGACCCGCCGCAAAGTCATCACCCAGACCGGCACCGTCGCGCAATCCGGCCGCAGCGGCGGACGCCCGGCGGCGCTGTACCGTTTCACCGAGTCGACACTGCGGGTCACCGATGAGTTCGCGGCGCTGCGCCCGCCCGGCTCGGGCTGAGGGTCGACCGCGTCGACTGGATTCTTACCGCCCTCTTAAGTCACAATGCCCCGATGGACATTGCCAGCCTCGCCAAGACCACCGGTGCCGAGTGGATCGGCCGACCCCAGCACGAGGAGTTGGTGCCCAATGCGCGGCCGGTGCTGCCGTCAGAGGATCCGTTCTACCAGCCGCCGCCCGGCTTCGAGCACGCTCTGCCGGGAACGGTGCTGCGCTCACGCGACGTCGAGCTGGCATTTCTGGGCCTGATACCCCAGCCCGTCACGGCCACCCAGCTGCTGTACCGCACAACCGGCTTGCGCGGCACACCCGAGGCGACGGTGACCACCGTGATTGCCCCCGCCGACAGCACCGGGGACCGACCCCGCCCCGTGCTGTCCTATCAATGCGCAATCGACGCGGTGACGTCACGCTGTTTCCCGTCCTATGCGCTGCGGCGGCACGCCAAAGCCCTCGGTTCGCTGGCGCAGTTGGAGTTTCTGCTGATCAACGCGATCCTCGCCGAGGGATGGGCGGTGTCGGTGCCCGACCACGAGGGTCCGCACGGACTCTGGGGCGCACCGTATGAGCCCGGGTTTTGCATCCTCGACGGAGTGCGGGCAGCGTTGAATTCGCAACGCCTGGGCTTGGCCGTACCGGGGGAATCGAACCCCGTGGCCCTGTGGGGATACTCCGGCGGCGGGCTGGCAACCGCCTGGGCCGCCGAAGTCTGCGCGGACTACGCACCCGAGTTGGACATCGTCGGTGCCGTGCTCGGATCACCGGTCGGTGACCTCGGTCACACGTTCCGCCGGCTCAACGGCACGCTGATGGCCGGTTTGCCCACCATGGTCATCGCCGCGCTGGCGCACATTTATCCCGAACTGGACCGGGTGATCGACGAGCACGCCAACTCAGCAGGACGAGCCCTGCTGGACAAGGCCGAGCGGATGACCACGGTGGGCGCCGTCATCCGGATGGCGCGCAAGGACGTCGGCACCTATCTCGACAGGCCACTCGACGACATCCTGGCGATGCCGGAGGTGGAGCACGTCTTCGACAGCATCAGACTGGGCACCGCCGCGCCCGGGCCGCCGGTGTTGATCGTCCAGGCCGTGCACGACTACCTCATTGCCGTCGAGGACATCGATGCGCTGGCGGACGCCTACGCGGCGGGCGGAACCCCCGTTACCTACCACCGTGACGCGTTCAACGAGCACCTGCTGCTGCACCCGCTGTCGGCTCCGATGACGCTGCGCTGGTTGCGGGACCGGTTCGCCCGCCGGCCCCTGCGCGAGCACCTGACCAGGAGCACCTGGCCCACGGTGTTCAACCCGCTCACCTACCTGGGGATGGCGCGCCTGGCCGTGATCGCGGCAAAGGTCGTCACCGGACGGGCGGTGCACCGGCGTCCGCTATGACCGCACCGGCGGACCGCTTCGGGCCGGGCACTCGGTCGCCGTGGCCGAGATCGTCGCGGTCGGTCGTTGCGACCGGCACGGCGTAGGCGAGCGCTGCGCTCGCCACCGGCACCAGCAACGTACAGGCGATCTGCAGCGGGGTGTGACCGAAAAACACCGGCGGCGCCTCGGTGAAGTAGTAGACCGGATGGTCGTGGGTCACCGGTGCCGACCCGACGTTCACCGTGCCGTAGTGAAGATGCACCAGCACCGCGCCCTCGGCCGCGGCGACCGAGGCCGCACCGAGCACGCCGAGGCCCAGCGCGACCACCATGCCCGGCCCGCGGTGCGCGCGCCACTGCCAGACCAGCGCCGCCGCGACCACGGCGACCGTGCTGAGCAGTCCCAGCAGCAATACCGCGGCGACGAAGAAGTGCTGGGACTCGGCGCCCGGGTAGTCCTGCACCCGCTCCCCGCGATGGGTCAGGACCACCACGCCGTGGACCGCGGGCGCCATCCACGCCCACAGTGCGCCCAGCGGCACACCGGTCAGCAGCAAACCCGCCACCACAGTGCCGACGGCCCGGCGCCGCGACGTGCGGCCGACATCGGCCGGCGACGGTGCGATCTGTGCCTCCAGATCGTCGGAGTCCACCCGCCCGTGTCGCGAACATTGCGCCCACCAGCCGTCCGGCCGCACCTGCACCACCATCCGGCGGCCGCACGCGGCGCAAAAGCGGGGCGGCTCGAGTCCCAGCCGGGCCGCCGTCGGCACCGCGGCGCTGTCCGGCTCGCCGATGTCGACACCGGTGTAGACGTTGTAGCGACCCGCCCCGATCGGGGCGGGCAGATCGCGAACCATCACCGTCCAGTTCTACAGGCTGGCGTTGAGCGCCTTGATCGGCATCTGCAACTCGTCGAGCAGCTGCAGGTCGGCCTGCACGGAACGACCCAGCGTGGTCAGGTAGTTGCCGACGATCACGGCGTTGATCCCGCCCAGCATGCCGCGTTTGGCACCCAGATCGCCCAGCGTGATCTCGCGGCCGCCGGCAAAGCGCAGCAGGGTTCGAGGCAAGGCCAGCCGGAACGCGGCCACTGCCTTGAGCGCTTCGCCGGCCGGCAGCACCTGTTGATCCGCGAGCGGGGTGCCCGGTCGCGGGTTGAGGAAGTTCAGCGGCACTTCATCGGGGTCGAGTTCGGCCAGGTTCGCGGCGAATTCGGCACGCTGTTCCACCGTTTCGCCCAGGCCGAGGATGCCCCCGCAGCACACTTCCATGCCGGCGTCGCGCACCATCAGCAACGTCTGCCAGCGTTCTTCCCAGGTGTGGGTGGTGACGACGTTGGGGAAAAACGAGCGCGCGGTCTCCAGATTGTGGTTGTAGCGGTGTACACCCATCGCGGCCAGCCGCTGCACCTGCTCGGCGGTCAACATGCCCAGCGAGCAGGCGATCTGGATGTCGACCTCGTTGCGGATCGCCTCGATGCCGGCGGCCACCTGGGCCAACAGCCGCTCGTCGGGACCGCGCACCGCGGCCACGATGCAGAATTCGGTGGCGCCGGTCTTGGCCGTCTGCTTCGCCGCCTCCACCAGACTGGGAATGTCGAGCCAGGCACTGCGTACCGGTGAGGCGAACAGCCCCGACTGTGAGCAGAAGTGGCAATCTTCCGGGCAGCCGCCGGTTTTCAGGCTGATGATGCCTTCCACCTCGACTTGGGGCCCACACCAGGCCATCCGGACTTCGTGGGCCAGCCCCAGCAGCTCCTCGAGCCGGTCGTCGGGCAGCCGCAACACCGCCAGTACCTGGTCCTGGCTGAGCCCCTCGCCTCGCTCGACCACCTGGTGCCGGGCGACGGCCAGGATATCGACGTCTTCTCGAACCGGCTGAGTCACACGCGCCTCTCCATGCTGCCGACTTGAACGTCGTTCAGGTTAGGGTAGCCCTGTGCAGTTGCACAAGCGCGAGGTCGTCGAGGCGGCCACCGCGATCCTGGACAATCACGGGATCGCCGACCTGACCATGCGGCGGCTGGCCCGTGAGCTCGATGTCTCGCCGGGGGCGCTGTACTGGCATTTCGCCAGCAAACAGCAGTTGCTCGGCGCCGTCGCCGACCGCATCCTGGCTCCGGTCTGCGCAGAACCGGACGGGGGGCACTGGTCGGACCGGATCATCCGGGTCGGTGTTCGGCTGCGTGACGCGCTGCGGTCGCACACCGACGGGGCGGAGCTCGTGTCGGCCAGCTTCGCCGCCGGCCAGTCAGCGAGCGCCGCGGAAATGCTGGCCCGGCTGACCGCCGCCGCGACCGACGCCGGGCTCGATCCGGAGCAGTCCGTGCTGGCGGCCCGCACGATCGTGTATTACGTGCTGGGCTTTACCGTCGACGAGCAGGCCCGGTTGCAGTGGGATGCGGCCGGCGCGGCGGCAATCCCTCCGGCGGCCGACCCGGACCGCGATTTCGCCGTGGGTCTGCAGCTGCTGATCGACGGGCTGACGGTGCGGGCGCGCCGCCGGCGCTCCTCGTGGGCGAATCCCGACACCGTCGTTTTGGCTCGGCAGCAACAAGGGAAGTGGGATCCGCGGAAGGCGACAGTCCATCAGGACCTCTCTTCGGGTCGTCGGTGAGCGCGCGCCAAGGGCGCCGCGGGCTGGGCCGGCCAACCTTACCCAAGCAGATGCTCGGTCTTGGTGTTGCCGTCCCAGCGGCGCAGCGCCGCAAAACGGCCGTCGATCTGCGCGGGTTTTGCGGCGATGCGCACCGCCCGTGCCAGCGTGGCCGTCCCGACCCGGCGGGCCAGCGTGACATGCGGGGTCCACTGGTCGGGCCGGCAATGGGGCATCGGCTGCGGCTGCAGATGCGCGCCGCACAGCCGATACGCCGCGGCCTGCACCGCCAGCAGGTCGGCGGTTGGCACCACCAGCCGGGCCAGCACGATCTTGGCCCGGCCGAACAGCAGCGGTGCTCCGATCACACACGGCAACGGCATCCGCGCCGAGACCGACTCCAGCAGCGGGTCGACGTCGGCCCGGATCGCGCCGGCGACCACCAGACTGACGTGCGGACGGCTGGCCGGGGCCTGGCTGGGGATGCCGGCGGCGGCCAGGTCGGTCCAGATGCGCCGGACCGCGGCCTCGGTGTCGCGGTCGAAAACCAACTCGATCGACTGGACCATCAGCCGACCAGTGACGCCACCCAGGAGCGGTCGAACACCCGCGCGCTCATCGCCGCGAAGTCCGCCGCGGGCATCGTGGCGGCCCCCGTAGGCACCACGGCCCGCAGCGGCGCCAGCCGGGCCAGGGCGCACCGGTTGGACCTTGCCACCGTCGGCGCCGGGTCCGGCCAGCAGCCGATCACCAGTCCGGCACACGCAAGTCCCTGCGTGGCCAGGGCTTCCAAGGTCAATGCGGTGTAGTTGAGAGTGCCCAGCTCCACCGTGGTCACCACCAGCACCGCAGCGTTCACGTCCAGCGCGAGGTCACGCAGCGTCACACCGTCGGCGCCCAGTTCGACCAATAGCCCGCCCGCGCCTTCGACCAGGGTCAACCGGCCCGGGCGGTCCAGCTCACGGATCAGCCCCGTCAGGTCACGCCGCGTCGGCAGGACCGCCCCGGCCGCCTCAGCGGCGGCCGCCGGCGCCAGCGGCTGCGGGTAGCGTGCCAGCCCCGCCAGCTCGGTGACCCCCGCGAGTCGGGCCACCTCGGCGAGGTCGTCGTCGCCGTCGGCGGTGCCGGTCTGCACCGGTTTGCAGACGGCGACGTCGATGCCGGCCTGCCGGGCGTGGCGCGCCAGTGCGGCGGTGACGACGGTTTTACCCACACCCGTCCCGGTAGCGGTGACGACCAGGACCGTCACCGCCGGGCCCTGCGCGCCGTCGCCAGCACGTCGGACAGCACCGTACGGGCCAGGTCGAGATCGTGGTGGTCCAGGCCGGCGCGCGCGGTCAGCCGCAGCCGCGAGGTGCCTTCCGGCACCGTCGGCGGCCGGAAGCAGCCCACCCGCACCCCGGCGTTCAGGCAGGCGGCCGCGGCGGCCACCGCCACGTCCGGGTCGCCGAGTATCACCGGGACCACCGCGGCCTCCGGCTGCCCGGCCACTCCGCAGAATTCGGCCAGCAGGCCCGCATGCCTGCGCACCGCCTCCGGTCGCCACGGCTCGGCACGCACCACGCGCAGCGCCGCCAGCGCGGCACCCACCGCGGCCGGCGCCAGCCCGGTGTCGAAAATAAACGGTCGGGCGGCGTCGATCAGATGATCGCGTACCGGGGCCGGGCCCAGCACCGCGCCGCCCTGGCTGCCCAGCGCCTTGGACAGCGTGGTCGTCATCACCACGTCGGGCGCCCCGGCAAGGCCGAGTTCGTGCAGCACGCCTTGGCCGCCGGCACCACGCACTCCGAGCCCGTGCGCTTCGTCGACGATCAGCAGCGCCCGGTGCCGGCGGCACACCTCGTGCAGCTGTCGCACCGGCGCCAGCACGCCGTCGGTGGAAAACACCGACTCGGTGACGACCACGGCGCGCTCCTCATCGCGACCCGCCAGCGCAGCGTCCACGGCGTCGACGTCGCGGTGGCCGGCGACCACCACCCGGGCCCGCGACAGCCGGCAGGCGTCGACCAGCGAGGCGTGCACGCCGGCGTCGGACACCACCAGCGAGCCCGGACCCGACAACCCCACGACCGCCCCCAGGTTCGCGGCGTAGCCGGAAGAAAAAACCAAAGCCGTTGCAGCGCCCGCAAATTCTGCGAGAGCTGCCTCGAATTCCTGGTGCAGCTCGGTGTCGCCGGTGACCAGCCGCGACCCGGTGGCGCCGGCTCCCCAGGTGCGCAGCGCCTGCACGCCGCCGTCGATGACGTCCGGGTGCTGCGAAAGCCCCAGGTAGTCGTTGGACGCCAGATCCAGTTCGGTGCTCACCGCCGCACGCGGGCGCAGCGAGCGCCGCAGCCCGGCGTGGCGGCGCCGCTGCTCGACGGCTTCCAGCCAGGCCAGCGGTGACGCATCGACCGGTGCCCGCGACACAGCGTTCATGGACTTAGAGCCTAGAAGAGAGCCCATCAGAGAGCCCACGGGAGCCGGTGAGCCTCGCCACCTCCACGAGCGCCGCGGTGATCTGCCCGATCTCGTCTGGCCCGCAGATGAACGGCGGCATGGCGTACACCAGGTTGCGGAACGGCCGCAGCCACACCCCGCGGTCCAGCGCCGCCGGGGTGGCGACGGCCAGATCGACCGGCCGGTCGCATTCGATGACCCCGATCGCCCCGCAGACCCGCACGTCGGTGACCGCGGGCAGGTCCAGTGCCGGTGTCAGCCCGGCGGCCAACCCGGCGCCGATCTCGGCGATCCGCGACCGCCAGTCCTGCCCGAGCAGCAATTCGACGCTGGCCACCGACACCGCGCAAGCCAGCGGATTGGCCATGAAAGTGGGTCCGTGCATGAGTGCCCCGGTCGGACCGGAACTGATCGTGTGCGCGACATCGCCGGTGCACAACGTGGCTGCCAGGCCGAGGTAGCCGCCGGTGAGCGCCTTGCCGACGCACATGATGTCCGGGCTCACCCCGGCGTGGTCGGCCGCGAACAGTTCCCCGGTGCGACCGAAGCCGGTGGCGATCTCGTCGAATACCAGCAAGACCTGGTGCCGGGTGCAGATCTCGCGCAGATCGCGCAGATAGCGCGGATCGTGGAAGCGCATGCCGCCGGCCCCCTGCACGACCGGTTCGACGACGACGGCGGCCAGCTCGTCGGCGTGTTCGGCCAGCTGCGCCTCGAACGCCGCGCTGTAGTCCGGGTGGTAGTCGCGGGGCACTCGCGGGGCGAAGACCTGCGGGGCCAGTACCGAATACTCCCCGGCGGCCCACAGCTCGTGCATGCCGCCCTCGGGGTCGCAGATGCTCATCGGCGTGAACGTGTCACCGTGATAGCCGCCGCGCCAGGTCATCAGCCGCCGTTTGGCGGGCCGTCCACGGCTGCGCCAGTACTGCAGCGCCATCTTGACCGCGACCTCCACCGACACCGATCCGGAGTCGCTGAAGAACACCGTTTCCAGCCCGGCCGGGGTGATCTCGACGAGCAGCTGCGCCAGCCGCGCAGCGGGCTCGTGGGTCAATCCCCCGAACATGACGTGATTCATCGTGGCCAGCTGCGCGGTCAGGGCGGCGTCGAGAACCGGGTGACCATGCCCGTGAATTGCGGTCCACCACGAGCTCATCGCGTCGAGGACTCTGATCGGCGTACCGTCGCGGATCAACGTCAACCAGGCACCGCGAGCCCCCACGGCCACCAGCGGCGGCATCACCTCGGCGCCGATCGTGCTGTAGGGGTGCCAGAGATGGGCGGCGTCGATGGCGCTGATCTGCTCGGGCGTCAGCCCGGGAGTCGCCCCGGCCACCGGGAAGGCCATACCGAACGAGGGTAAAGCAGGCCTCGCCCACGCCGTGCAGCGTCACCCCGAACCGAGGCAGGCTTCATCCTGCGGTGAGGGCGACGAAATCGCCTTCTGCAGAGCCGTGAGTACAGCTTCGATGCCCTGGATGCCGATCAGGGCATGGCCACCCCGCGCTCGGAGCGGGCCCAGCGGTGGAAGAAGCGCCGGGCCTGCGGGAAGATTGCCGGCATGGCCCAGCCGCAGATCCCCTCCACCTCGTCCCCGGACGAGGCCGCCCAGTCCCTGCCGGGGAGGCGGGTGCGGGTGGCCGGTTGGGACGCGATCTGCACCGTCGCGACCCTGACGGTGCTGGTCGTGGTCGTCACGGCCACCAACTGGCCGTCGCGGCTGTTCGGCTTCCTCGCCGGCGTGTGCGCCGGGGAAGACTGTGCACCGGTGCCATTCGGGGTCGATATCTGGATCTACCCGGTGGTGTGGGGCGGTGTCGGCGCCGGGGTCGCCGCCGCCGTCATCGGCCCGATCGTGTCCCTGGTGAAGGGCTGGCACCTGTACTTCTGGCCGATCCTGGCGGTGGCCGTCGTCCTGCTCAGCGCCGTCGCCGGCTGGGTGATCACCGCGTTCAGCGACCGCTACTGGCACTGACCGCCCGGCCCGGGTGCGGTCACCGTCGGGTCACGGTACGACAAAAAATGCCTCCCGGGCCGCCCCTCCGCTGGCCGCCGGGCGCGTTTGTTGTCAAAGTGACTGTAGTGACTGTTGTGATTTAAGCGGTCGACGACCGGCCGGGTCCCGGAGCGTGCCGACGGCGGCGCTGACCCCACGCAGGCGGGTCCCGCATCAGCCGCTGCGGTGAACCGGCATGAGACGACGGCCGATGCGCGAAGTCACCGCGCGGAGGCCACCCGTTCTAGAGAGGTGCACACCACATGAGAAGCAGCTACGCCGTCGCAGCAGGCCTGGCGGTGATGACGGCCTCCCTGGTCAGCCCCGCTCTCGCCGCCGCCGTGCCGAACCCGTGGCCTTCGGGTTACGGGCAGCCCATCGAAATCGTGATCCAACGTGCCCTGTCGCAACGAGGCATGCCGTACGTCTACGGCGGCGGCAACGCCGCGGGACCCACCAATGGCATCAGGCAAAGTTCCTCCCCGGGCGCCGGCACCTTGCCGGCCCCCGTGCCCGGCGGCGCCGGCGTCCTCCCGGGCATCTTCCCTGCTCCCACTACCGGCGCCAATCCGGGCGCCGGGACCTCGCCCGCCACCGTGCCCGGCACCGTCGGATTCGACTCCTCGGGCCTGATTCAGTACGCCTTCGCCGGTGCCGGGATCAAGATGCCCCGGACCTCGGGCGAACAGTGCAACGTCGGTCGCAAGGTTCCGCCTGCGCAGGCCCGTCGCGGCGACCTGATCTGCTACGGCCCCGGCGGCAGCCAAAGCGTGGCACTGTATCTGGGAAACGGCCAGATGATCGAGGCCACCGAGCCCGTTGTCACGGTTTCCGCGGCACGCACCACCAACATGACGCCGTACCTGACCCGGATCATCGAATCCTGACCGGGCGACGGCGGTGACATGCCGCCGAAAGCGGCCGCCGGGTGAGGTGAGCGGTTAGGTAAATTGTCATCAATCATGGTGACCCTGTTGCCCAGCCGCCCGGCGTCTGCTGCCGTTGCACACCCTGCACCCGCCGCGACGGGAAACCGGAAAGCGGGGTTCTACCGGCACGACCTTGACGGCCTGCGCGGCATCGCCATCGCGCTGGTGGCGATGTTCCACGTGTGGTTCGGTCGAGTATCCGGCGGCGTGGACGTGTTCTTGGCGTTGTCGGGGTTCTTCTTCGGCGGCAAGGTGCTGCGCTCGGCCCTCACGCCCGCGCCCACCTCGGCGGCGTCGCTGTCGCTGGTCCGCGAGCTGACCCGGCTGATCCGCCGGCTGCTGCCGGCTCTGGTGGTGGTGCTGGCCGCCTGCGCGGTGCTGACCGTCGTGATCCAGCCGCAGACCCGGTGGGAAACGTTCGCCAATCAGAGCCTGGCCAGCCTCGGTTACTACCAGAACTGGGAACTCGCCCACACGGTGGCCGACTATTTGCGGGCCGGCGAAGCGGTCAGCCCACTGCAGCACATCTGGTCAATGTCGGTGCAAGGCCAGTTCTATCTGGCGTTTTTGGTGCTGGTCGTCGGCGTGGCGTACCTGGGTCGACACCGTTTCGGCCACCGCTTGCGGACGGTTTTCGTGGTGCTGCTCGGTGCGCTGACCGTGGCGTCGTTCGGCTACGCGATCATCGCGCACCAGAGCAACCAGGCGACCGCCTACTACAACAGCTTCGCACGCGGCTGGGAACTCCTGGCGGGGGCGCTGGCCGGCGCGCTCGTGCCCTACATCTGCTGGCCGATCTGGCTGCGCACGGCGGTCGGGACCGTGGCACTGGCGGCGATCCTCTCGTGCGGAGCGCTGATCAACGGGGTCCGCGAATTCCCCGGGCCCTGGGCCCTGGTCCCCGTCGGGGCGACCGTGCTGTTCATTCTCGCCGGAGCCAACCGGCAAGCCCACCCCGGCACCTGTGACCGGATACCGCTGCCCAATCGGATCCTGGCCGCCGCCCCACTGGTGACCCTGGGCGCGATGGCGTACTCGCTCTACCTGTGGCACTGGCCTCTGCTGATCTTCTGGCTGTCCTACACCGGCCACCGGCACGCCAACTTAATCGAAGGCGCCGCGGTGTTGCTGCTCTCCGCTGTACTGGCCTACCTGACCATGCGCCTGGTCGAAGATCCGCTGCGGTATCGCACCCCGGCGCACCCGGGGCCGAACATCCCGTGGCGGAACCGGCTGCGCCGCCCGACCATCGTGCTGGGGTCGGTGGTGGCCCTGCTGGGCGTGACGCTCACCGCGACGTCGTTCACCTGGCGCGAGCACGTGACCGTGCAGCGCGCCGGCGGCAAGGAACTCAGCGGACTCAGCTTGCGCGATTACCCCGGTGCCCGGGCGCTGGTCAAACACGTGCGGGTACCCAAACTGCGGATGCGGCCCACCGTCCTGGAGGCCCACAAGGATCTGCCCGCATCGACCAAGGACGGCTGTATCAGCGACTTCACCAACACCACGCTGATCAACTGCACGTACGGTGATCAAAAGGCCGCCCGCACCATCGCGCTGGCCGGGGGGTCACACGCCGAACACTGGCTCACCGCTCTGGACCTGCTGGGTCGCATGCACCACTTCAAGGTGGTGACCTACCTCAAAATGGGCTGTCCGCTGTCGACCGAGGAAACCCCGCTCATCATGGGCAACAACGCCCCCTATCCCCAATGCCGCCAGTGGGTGGACCACACCATGGCCAAGTTGATCGCCGACCACCCCGACTACGTATTCACCACCTCGACTCGGCCGTGGAACATCAAACCCGGCGACGTGATGCCGGCCAGCTATGTCGGGATTTGGCAGACATTCTCCGACCACAACATTCCGGTGCTGGCGATGCGTGACACGCCGTGGCTGGTCAAAGACGGAAACCCATTCGAGCCGGCCGACTGCCTGGCCAAGGGCGGCAACGCGCAGTCGTGCGGCATCAAGCGCTCCGTGGTGCTCTCCGACCGCAACCCGACTCTCGACTTCGTCGAGCAGTTCCCGCTGCTCAAACCGCTGGACATGAGCGACGCGGTGTGCCGCCCCGACATCTGCCGCGCGGTGGAGGGAAATGTGCTGATCTACCACGACGCTCACCACCTGTCGGCCACCTACATGCGTACCATGACCAACGAGCTGGGCCGGCAGATCGCCGCCGCTACCGGCTGGTGGTGATCGCACCACCGCGACGATGCTCCGGCGGCCACCGGCTCGCGTCGACGCCGGGTCGATCGACCTCGGGCCCGAGACAAGGATAGGTGTATGGCATCGAACCCGTCAGCGGCGCAGTCCGACGCGTCCGTCAGCGGCGGACCGGGGCCCGTCTTGCCCACCGTCTGGCCGGGCAGCAATTACCCGCTCGGTGCCACCTACGACGGCGGAGGAACGAATTTCGCGGTCTTCTCCGAGATCGCCGACAAGGTTGAGCTCTGCCTGATCGATGACGACGATTCCGAAACCCGCATCACCCTCGATGAGGTCGACGGGTACGTCTGGCATGCCTACCTGCCGGGCGTTACCCCTGGGCAGCGGTACGGCTTTCGGGTGCACGGCCCGTTCGACCCCCCGTCCGGACACCGATGCGATCCCAGCAAACTGCTTTTAGACCCGTACGGCAAAGCATTCCACGGCGAGTTCGATTTCAGCCAGGCGCTGTTCTCCTATGACATGGCCGTCGCCGCCGCGGATCCGTCGGCGACCGGCACTCCCCCGATGATCGACTCACTCGGACACACCATGACCAGTGTGGTGATCAACCCTTTCTTCGACTGGGCCTCCGACCGCGCGCCGCGCACGCCCTACCACGAGACGATCATCTACGAGGCTCATGTCAAAGGCATGACCCAGACTCACCCCGGCATTCCACCGGAACTGCGCGGCACCTACGCCGGACTGGCTCACCCGGTGGTCATCGATCACCTCAAATCGTTGAACGTCACCGCGATCGAACTGATGCCCGTGCATCAATTCCTGCACGACAAGCGCCTGCTGGAATTGGGACTTCGAAATTATTGGGGCTACAACACCTTCGGGTTCTTCGCGCCGCACAACCAGTACGCGGCCAATCGGCAGGCCAGCGTCGCGGAGTTCAAGACGATGGTCCGCACCTTCCATGAGGAAGGCATCGAGGTGATCCTCGACGTGGTCTACAACCACACCGCGGAAGGCAACCATCTGGGACCGACCATCAACTTCCGTGGTATCGACAATGTCGCCTACTACCGGCTCGAAGACGACGATCTGCGGTTCTACAAGGATTTCACCGGGACCGGCAACAGCCTCAACGCCCGCCACCCGCATACGCTGCAGCTGATCATGGACTCGCTGCGCTACTGGGTGACCGAGATGCATGTCGACGGATTCCGTTTCGACTTGGCCTCGACCCTAGCCCGCGAATTCTATGACGTCGACCGGCTCAGCGCCTTCTTCGATCTCGTGCAGCAGGATCCGGTGATCAGCCAAGTCAAGCTCATCGCCGAACCGTGGGATGTCGGCGAAGGCGGTTACCAGGTGGGCAACTTCCCCGGTTTGTGGACCGAGTGGAACGGCAAGTACCGCGACACGGTGCGTGACTACTGGCGGGGCGAGCCCGCAACACTGGGCGAGTTCGCTTCTCGGCTGACCGGGTCGAGCGACCTCTACGAAGCGACCGGACGCCGGCCCAGTGCCAGTATCAACTTCGTGACCGCTCACGACGGCTTCACACTCAATGACCTGGTGTCCTACAACGAAAAACACAACGAAGCCAACGGCGAGGACAACAACGACGGCGAAAACTACAACCGGTCGTGGAACTGCGGAGTCGAAGGCCCCACCGACGACCCGGAAATCCTGGCCCTGCGTGCCCGCCAGATGCGCAACATCATCGCCACCTTGATGCTGTCCCAGGGAACACCGATGATCTCGCACGGCGACGAGATGGGTCGCACCCAGCAGGGCAACAACAACGTCTACTGCCAGGATTCCGAGCTGTCCTGGATGGACTGGTCGCTGGTCGACAAGAACGCCGACCTGTTGACTTTCACCCGCCGGGTGACCAAGTTGCGCACCGATCACCCGGTATTTCGCCGACGACGCTTCTTTGCAGGTCAGCCGATCCGCACGGGCGGGGAAATCCGTGACATCGCTTGGCTGACGCCGGCCGGCGACGAAATGACATTGCAGGACTGGGACAGCGACTTCGGTAAGAGCATCGCGGTGTTTCTCAACGGCGAGGCGATTCCCGAACCCGACCGCCGCGGCGAGCGGGTGGTCGACGACTCGTTCTTGCTGTGCTTCAACGCCCACGACCACGTGGTTGACTTCAGCATGCCGCACAACGACTATGCGCGGGAGTGGACGGCGGTATTGGACACCACCGATCCCACCGGCGCGGTGGATCTGGTCATCAACGACGGAGGAAAGGTTTCGCTGCCGCCGCGATCGTTGCTTGTATTGCGTAAGACGCTGTAAAACATGGTTTTCCCGGTAACCGCTACCTACCGGTTGCAGCTCAGAGGCGCGTCGAGCGGATTCGCGTTCACCTTTGCCGACGCTGAGAACATCCTCGACTACCTCGACGGCCTCGGGGTGTCGCATGTGTACTTGTCCCCGATCACCACCGCAATGCGCGGCTCGGAACATGGCTACGACGTCGCCGATCCGACCAGGGTGTCACCCGAACTCGGCGGTGCCGACGGTTTGGCCCGGCTGTCGGCAGCGGCAAAAGCGCGCGGGATGGGCCTGATCGTCGACATCGTGCCCAACCATGTCGGGATCGGCCAGCCTCGGCAAAACTCCTGGTGGTGGGACGTGCTGCGAAACGGCCGGTCGTCGCCTTACGCCGGATTCTTCGATATCGACTGGGAACTCGACGGCGGCCGAATCGTTTTGCCTTGCTTGGGTTCCGACGACGACGTCACCGACCTGATCGTAGACGGCGAGCTGCTGCGACTGGGCGACATGGCATTTCCGATTGCACCGGGCACCGGCGCGGGCACCGGCCCCGAGGTCCACGACCGCCAACACTACCGGCTGGTCGGCTGGAAGAACGGACGCTGCGGCTATCGCCGATTTTTCTCGATCACCTCGCTTGCCGCACTGCGCCAGGAGGACCGCGCGGTGTTCGATGCCTGGCATGCCGAGGTGGCCCGCTGGTGCGCCGAGGGGCTCGTCGACGGCGTGCGCGTCGACCACCCTGACGGATTATCGGACCCCGCAGGATATTTGGCGTGGCTGCGGGAGCTGCTGGGACCCGACGTGTGGATCGTCATCGAGAAGATCCTCGCGGTCGACGAGGCCCTGGAGCCCACGCTGCCGGTCGCCGGCACCACTGGGTACGACGTGCTTCGCGAGATCGGCGGGCTCTTCGTCGACCCGACGGGAGCGCCGGCCCTGACGAGGCTGTTCGAATCTGCCGGCGTCGACTACCGGGGCCTGCCCGCATTGGTGCGCGAGCTGAAAACCGTCGTCGCCACCGACACGCTGGCCAGCGAGTTGGCCCGGCTGCGGCGTGCCATCGTCGCCGCGACGGGCGCCGACCATCGGCTGCTGCCCGAGGCCGTGGCCGCGGTGATCGGCCACCTCGGCGTATACCGCTGCGACTACCGCGGACTGGCGGCAACGCTGCCGACTGCCCTGGCGCAAGCCCAGTCGGCTGCGCCCGAATTAGGTCCGCCGCTGCAGATCGTTGCCGCCGCACTTGCCGGCGGCGGCGAGCCGGCCGTGCGGCTGCAACAGCTGTGCGGCGCGGTGATGGCCAAATCGGTCGAAGACTGCCTGTTCTACCGCGACGCCCGGCTGGTGTCGCTCAACGAGGTAGGTGGCGACCCGCAACGGTTCGGTGTGGGCGCCGCAGAATTCCACGCCAAAGCCGATGCCCGCGCCAGCCTGTGGCCGCAGACGATGACGACGCTGTCCACCCACGACACCAAGCGCAGCGAAGACGTCCGTGCCCGCATCGGGGTGCTTTCCCAGGTTCCCTCGCGGTGGGCCGACTTCGTCGCCCGCTGCGAGGCCACTACGCCCTGTCCCGATCTTTGGACCGGACTGTTCCTGTGGCAAAACATCTTCGGGGTCTGGCCGGTAAGCGGCGAAGTGAGCCGCCGACTGCGTGACCGATTGCACTCCTACACCGAGAAGGCAATCCGGGAAGCGGGCCGGTGCACCAGCTGGATCGACCCGAACACCGAATTCGAGGACTCTGTGCACGGCTGGCTGGACGCCGTGCTGGACGGCCCGGCCGCCCGCGAGCTTACCGACCTGGTCATGGCGCTCGCACCGCACGCCGAAAGCGACGCACTGGGCCAAAAGCTGCTCGCGCTGACCGTTCCCGGGATACCCGACGTGTATCAGGGCACCGAGCTCTGGGACGACAGCCTGGTCGACCCCGACAACCGGCGGCCGGTGGATTACCTCGCGCGACGACAGGCCCTGCAATCCTTGGACCACCGAAAGATCCGGGTGGTCGCCAGAGCCCTGCGGCTGCGGCGCACCCGACCGGATAGCTTCCTGCGCGGCGGCTATCACCCGGTCTTGGCCACCGGTACCGGCGCCGATCACGTCGTGGCGTTCCGGCGCGCCGACGACGTGCTGGTGGCCGTCACCCGCTGGACGGTGCGGTTGTCCGACACCGGCTGGGGCGACACCGCGCTGCCGCTGCCGGCCGGACGCTGGACCGACACGCTGACCGGCGCCGTGGTCGGCGGAGCCCTTCCGGTCGCAGAGTTGTTCGCCGAGCTGCCGGTGGCTCTGCTGGAACGCTCATGATGCACCGGTTCGAAGTCTGGGCTCCCACACCCGCCCGCGTGCGCCTTGACGTCGCCGGAAACCACTACCCGATGACACGATCGGCGGACGGCTGGTGGCGTGCCACCGTCGACGCCGCACCGGACGCTCGCTACGGGTATCTGCTCGACGACGATCCGGCCGTCCTGCCCGATCCGCGCTCGCCCCGCCAGCCCGACGGCGTGCATGGCCGCTCCCAGCGCTGGAATGCGGCCGACGTGACCTGGACCGACGGCGACTGGGCCGGCCGGTCGGTGGAAGGTGCGCTGATCTATGAGCTGCACACCGGCACGTTCACCGCCGCGGGAACGTTCGACTCGGCCATCACAAAGCTGGACTACCTGGTCGAACTCGGCGTCGATTTCGTCGAGCTGATGCCGGTCAACGCGTTTTCCGGCACGCACGGCTGGGGTTACGACGGGGTGTTGTGGTACGCGGTGCACGAACCCTACGGAGGCCCGGACGGGCTGGTGCGGTTCGTCGATGCGTGCCATCGCCGCGGGCTTGGTGTGCTCATCGACGCCGTGTTCAACCACCTGGGACCCTCGGGCAACTACCTGCCGCGGTTCGGCCCCTATCTGTCGTCGGCGAGTAACCCGTGGGGGGAAGCCCTCAACATCGCCGGTGCCGACTCCGACGAAGTCCGCCGCTATATCATCGAGTGCGCGCTGCGCTGGATGCGCGACTTCCACGCCGACGGGCTGCGGCTGGACGCCGTGCATGCGCTGGTAGACACCACCGCGATCCACCTGCTCGAAGAGCTCTCGGCCGCAACCGATTCGCTCGCGAAGCAACTCGGCCGCCCATTATCGTTGATCGCCGAGAGCGACCTGAACGACCCGCGGCTGATCACCCCCCGCGGCGCGGGCGATTCCATAGGCGGTTACGGGCTCACCGCACAGTGGGACGACGATATCCACCACGCTGTGCACGCCGCGGTGTCCGGTGAACGCCACGGCTACTACGCCGACTTCGGATCGCTGGCCACTCTCGCCCACACACTGCGCCACGGCTTTTTTCACGCCGGCACGTACTCGTCGTTTCGGCACCGCCGCCACGGCCGACCGCTGGACACGGCACAGATCCCGGCGACCCGGCTGCTGGCCTACACCTGCACTCACGACCAGGTCGGTAACCGGGCCGCCGGTGACCGCCCGTCACAGAACCTGAGCTGCGGCCAGCTCGCCGTCAAAGCTGCGCTGGTACTTGGATCGCCCTATACGGCAATGCTTTTCATGGGTGAGGAGTGGGGTGCATCGACTCCGTTCCAGTTTTTCAGCTCGCATCCGGAACCCCACCTGGCCCGCGCCATCGCCGAGGGACGAAAGAACGAGTTCGCCGAGCACGGCTGGAACCCCGACGACATACCCGACCCGCAGGACCCACAAACCTTTTATCGCTCCAAGCTGGACTGGGCCGAACTCTCCGTCGGCGAGCACGCGCGGCTGCTTCGGATCTACCGAGACCTGATCACGCTGCGGCGCCGCGAACCCGACCTGACCGATCCGTGGCTCACCGACCTGCAGGTCGACTACGACGAGGACCGCCACTGGATCGTGATGCGCCGCGGCCGGTTGGCCATCGCCTGCAACCTCGGGCCCACCGCGGCGCGGGTCCCGGTCGCCGGCGAGCTGGTGCTGGCCTGGGATGCGCCCGTCGTCGGCGACGTGTCCACCGAACTGCCCGGGCATTCGTTCGCCATCGTCCGGACGCCGGGCCGTTGACTCATCTCAATCGTGCTCTGCTGCAGCACATCTCATAATACAGCGATTCGGAAAGTTCTCGGGTTTCCCGAGCCGGGCTCTGCGCCCCGGCGTTGAGCGCTAACCTGGGATGATCGCTCTGCTGCACAACGTCGAAGGACTCAGATGCTTGTCGCGTTCGGATTCGAAACCCTCGGCGTCGTCGTCGCCGACATGTATTTCCTCGACCCGGTCCCGCTGGCCGGTCAGGAGTCCCCGGAACGGGGAGTCAGAGTAGAACTTCGCCTTGTGGACCGATCCCAGCCGCAGGGATCGATATATGCCGGTATTCCCATAAGCTTCACCCGCCCGGTATGGCGGGTGGATCTTTTCGGGTCTACCGACAGCCCGGCCGGCACACTCGACCGAGCCCACCACCATCCCCGCTTCGACGGCTGGGAACCCGGACCCCGGCATTTCGATCCCGAGCTGTCGGCTGATCCGCTGTCCTGGCTGGCTGACCAGCTGGCCGATCCGGCTGCGTTGCTGGCTCGCGCGAGCGTACCCGCCGATGCGGTCGCCGACGCCGACAAGAGCGGGCTCGCTGCGCAGGCACCGGAGATCCTGCGCGCTGTGCAGCGGATGCTCGACGGGGTGCGCGACGGGGAATTGGCCCCGGCCCCCGACGAGCCGGTTGCGGCCGCCCGTGTCGGCTGGCTGTGACAGCAGGACGCCGCCGTGCTGCAGCGGTGGATACCAGCAAAAGACCGTAGCGATCTGCACGTCGCCGAGGCTCTCGACCTGCTCGTCCACGGCGACGGAGCGCAGCGTCGTGCATGATGGCCCGAGGCGCTGCCGCACTGATGGGTCAGAGCAGGTAGCGGTAGGCCGGCGAGCCGGGTTCGAGAGCTTCAACGTGGAGGTCGGTGGCCCGCATGCGGGCCAGCAACGCGTCGCGGTCAGCGGCCGATCCCAGCTCGATTCCCACCAGCGCCTCCCCGGTCTCCCGGTTGTTGCGCTTGACGTATTCGAACAGCGTGATGTCGTCGTTGGGACCGAGCACGTCGTCGAGGAACCGGCGCAACGCCCCGGGCTCCTGAGGAAAGTCGACCAGGAAATAGTGCTTGAGCCCGAGGTGGACCAGCGAGCGCTCCAGCACCTCCCCGTATCGGGAAACATCGTTGTTGCCGCCCGAGAGCAGGCAGACCACGGTGGAACCCGGTTCGACGTCGGCTTCGAGCAGGCCGGCGACCGACAGCGCACCGGCGGGTTCGGCGATGATGCCCTCGTTCTGATAGAGGTCGAGCATCGCGGTACACACCGCGCCCTCGTCGACGGTGCTCATCGATACCATGTCGCCCGCGGCGGCCAGCGCGGCGTAGGTCAACGTCCCGGCCCGGCTCACGGCCGCACCGTCGACGAACTGGTCGACGTGGTCCAGCGTCACCGGCGCTCCGGCGGCCAGCGCGGCCATCATCGCCGCAGCACCGGCCGGTTCGACGCCCAGGACCGCGGTGTTGCTCGTCCGCTCCGCCAGGTAAGTGGTGATGCCGGCGATGCACCCCCCGCCGCCGACCGGAACCACGACCAGGTCGGGCTCGCTGTCGAGCTGGTTGAGCAGTTCGACGGCGATCGTGCCTTGACCGGCGATCGTCCGCACATCGTCGAACGCCGGGACCAGCGTCGCGCCGGTGCGGGCCACGTCGTCGAGCGCCGCCGCGGCGGCCAGATCGTAAGTCAGCCCGCCCACGATCAGCTCGACGAAGTCCCCACCGTGGTAGCGGATGCGGTCCCGCTTCTGTTTGGGCGTCTTGGCCGGCACGTACACGCGGCCGTGAATGCCCAGCGCCCGGCAGGCATAGGCGAAGCCCTGGGCGTGATTGCCGGCAGACGAGCAGACCACCCCGGCGGCGACTTCCTCCGGCGACAGCTGCACCAGCAGGTTGTAGGCGCCGCGCAGCTTGTAGGAGCGAACCGACTGCAGGTCTTCACGCTTGAGGTAGACGCTGGCGCCGGTCGCAGCCGACAGCCGGTCGCACAACTGCAACGGTGTCGGGGTGACCACCGGGGCGATCCGTCGGGCCGCCGCGTCGACATCCGCTGCGCTCAGCGGCGCAGCGGCCGGGGGGCTCGGGTCGGCAGACACCGATCAATGGTGCCATCCAGCAGGCAGTTCAGCGCACTGGGGTCGACACGCGGAGCCGGTCGCGCCTGGGTAGCGGTGCGGGCCTCGGTGCAGCGGCCGTGGGCGAACCCCGGCGCGCTAACGTAGAGCGCGGCGCCGAGCCAGCAGCACAGGAGAGGCGACGACCATGACGGCAACACTGATCACCGGCGCCAACGTGTGGGACGGAATTTCAGAATCGACGCCGCAGCGGCAGGTACTCGTCGTCGACGGCCGGATTGCGCAGGTGGGCGAAGCGATCGAACCACCGGCGGATGCGCGCACCATCGACCTGTCGGGGTACACGCTGACGCCGGGATTCATCGACTGCCACACCCATGTCACGGTGATACCGCCGCTGAGCCCCGTGCTGGCCGCCGACTCGAGCACTGCGAAAGCCCTCAAGGCCCTGCCCGTACTGCGCGCTCTACTGCGCAACGGGTTCACCACAATCCGCGACCTGGGCTGCGGCGACGTCGACTACCCGACGGTGGATCTGCGTGACGCGGTGGCGGCCGGCATCATCGAGGGCCCGCGGATGCTAGTGGCGCCGCACATGATTTCGGCCCGCGGGGGCCACGGCGACTTCAGCGGATTGGCGGCCGATCAGTACCAAGGCCGGTCGCGGCGGCTGGAGTTGGCGGCTGCCGACGGGGCCGAGGAGATCCGGATCCGGGTCAGGCAGGAGATCCGCGCCGGTGCGGACTGGATCAAGTTCGCCGCGACCGGCGGTTTCGCGTCCCCGTCGGACGACCCCGGACAGGCCACCTACAGCCAGGAAGAGATGGACGTGTTAGTCGCCACGGCTGCCGACCTGGATGTCCCGGTCACGCCGCACAGCTACGGCGACGAGGGTATCCGCCGGGCCGTGCGGGCCGGGGTCCGCAGCATCGAGCACGGCAACCTCGCGTCGTCGGAGACGTTGCGCATGATGGAAGACGCCGACGTGTTCATGGTCCCTACCCAGTACGCGATCCTGTCCGGCGCCCGACGGAGCCCCGACGACCCGATGTGGGCCACGGCTCCGGAGTATGCGCGGCGCAAAGCGCAAAAGTACCGGGGCCCATTGCTCGATGCCGCCGAGCGGTTGGCCGCCAGCAACGTACGCATCGCGTTCGGCACCGACGCCGGCATGTTTCCGCATCACGAGAATTGGCGGGAATTTCCGATGATGGTGTCCAACGGGATCTCTCCGCTGCGTGCCCTGCGGGCCGCCACCAGCGAGGCCGCCGCATTGCTGCAGCTCGACGATCTGGGTGTGGTCGCCGAAGGTAAAATCGCCGATCTCGTCGCGATGCCGGGCAACCCGCTCACCGACATCGACGTCACCGGCCGGGTGGAATTCGTCATGAAAGAGGGCGTCATTTATCACGATCCGGTCCTGTCCTGAGGAAGACCCATGTCCAACGATCAAGCACTGGAAAAACTGCGCAGCGACGGCTATCTCATCCTGCGCGACGTCCTTCCGTCTGCGGTTGTCGAGCACGCGCGCAGCGCGCTGCGTCCTCTCTTGGACCGACAACCCTGGGGTAAGGGGGAGTTTTTTGGCGGTCAGACCAAACGTGTCCACAATATTCTGGCCAAAACCCGCGCCGTCGACGCCGTTGTCTGCCACCCGGCGGTCCTGGATCTCGTCCGAAGCATGCTCACTGCGCCGCAGGTGTCGATTGTCAACGCGATCGAGGTCCATCCCGGCGAGACCGCCCAATTTCTCCATCAAGACGACGTGGTGTTTCCGATCGCTCGCCCGCACCCACCCGTGATCGTGAACACGATGTGGGCCCTCACTGAATTCACCGCCGAGAACGGCGCTACCCGCCTGGTACCGGGTAGCCAGGACGCGACCGAGTTGGACGCCGACGCGACGATCGTGACCGCGGAGATGGAACCGGGCTCGGTCCTGATATGGGATGGCGGGCTCTTCCACGGCGCCGGTGCCAACCGCGGTCGCGGACCACGTCTCGGATTGAACGTGAACTACAACTGCGCGTGGCTCCGCCAGCAAGAAAACCAGTATCTGGCGATCCCGGCCGAGATCGCTTCGACCCTGGCCGACGACTTCCTTCGCCTGCTGGGCTACGACGCTTATATCGACATCTATGGTCTGGTCGACCACCGTCACCCGCTCGGGGTGCTCGGTCGTGACGTGGCGGCTATTGCTTCGGGTGGAGGCGACATTCTTGCCGGCGTCGCCACGGCTTCCGGGGAAACTCCGCTTTAACCGCCCACACACCCCGGGCCGAGCAACGCCTTCAGGTCGCCCATCAAGGCCGGCGACGGGGTCACCCGCAGCGAGGCGTCCAACTCCAGCGTGGTGACGCGCTCCCCGCTGATCAGCCGCAGGTGCACCTGCGAGGTGCCGGGGTGACGCACCAGCACCTGCTTGAGCGCGCTGACCGTGTCGACGGTGCATTGCCGGGTGGGCAAGCTGACCGCCAGCGGCTGCACAGCCTGCACCCGGGAAAAGTCCGGCACTGTCAGGTCGGTGGCGATCAAACAGATCCGGTCTTCGGACGTCTTCACCCGCGCGTCGATCACCACCACGGCGTCGTCGACGATGTCGGCGCCGCAGGCGGAGTAGATGTGCGGAAAGAACATCACCTCGATGCCACCGGTGAGGTCCTCCAACTGGGCTGACGCCCATGGCATTCCGTTTTTGTTGACTCGCCGGTTGACCGACGCGAGGATGCCGCCCACCTTCACCGCAGTGTCGGTGGGGACGTCGCCGTCGAGGATCGCCGGGATGGCGGTGTCGACCTGGGCGGCCAGCAAATGCGCTACCCCGTTGAGTGGATGTCCGGACACGTACAGTCCGAGCATCTCGCGTTCCAGCCCGAGCTTGTGCTTGTCGTCCCACTCCTCGTCGGGAACCTTGATGGCGAACGCCGCACCGGCGGCGGCGTCTCCCCCGGCGTCCCCGAACAGGTCGAACTGGCCGACCGCCTCGGCCTTCTTGGTGCCCAGCACCGAGTCCACCGCATCGGTGTGCACCAGGAACAATCCTTTGCGAGGGTGACCCAGTGAGTCGAATGCGCCGGCCTTGATGAGCGATTCGGTGACCTTCTTGTTGCAGGCCGCGATGTCGACTTTGTTCAGATAGTCCGAGAAGTCGGTGAACTTGCCCTTCTCTGTCCGCGTTTTCAGCAGCGAAGCCACCACATTGGCGCCGACGTTGCGCACCGCGCCCAGCCCGTAGCGGATGTCGGTGCCCACCGAGGCGAAGTTCAGGCCTGATTCGTTGACGTCCGGCGGCAGCACGGTGATGCCCAGTTTGCGGCAGTCGGCCAGGTATACCGCTGCCTTGTCCTTGTCGTCGCCCACCGAGGTGAGCAAACCGGCCATATATTCGGCGGGATAGTTCGCCTTGAGATAGGCCGTCCAGTACGACACCATTCCGTAGCCGGCGGCATGGGATTTGTTGAACGCGTAGTCGGCGAACGGCAGGATGGTGTTCCACAACGCCTTGATCGCGCCGGCCGAGTAGCCGTTGGCCTGCATTCCGGCCGAGAAGCTTTCGTATTCGGCGGCCAGCACGTCGGCCTTCTTCTTGCCCATTGCTTTGCGCAGGATATCGGCCTGGGCCAGCGAGTAGCCGGCCACCTTCTGCGCGATGCGCATGATCTGCTCTTGGTAGACGATCAGCCCGTAGGTCTCGGCCAGGATTTCGGCCAGCGGCTCGGCGAGTTCGGGGTGGATCGGCGTCACCGCCTGGCGGCCGTTCTTGCGGTCGGCATAGTCGTTGTGGGCGTTTTGCCCCATCGGACCGGGACGGTACAGCGCGATCACCGCGACGACGTCTTCGAAGCCGGTGGGCTGCATGCGGCGCAACAGGTCGCGCATCGGCCCGCCGTCGAGCTGGAACACCCCCAACGTGTCGCCTCGGCCCAGCAACTGGTAGGTCGTGGGGTCGTCGAGCGGCACCGACTCCAGGTCGAGGTCGATCCCCCGGTTAGCCTTGATGTTGTCGATCGCATCGCCGATGATCGTCAGATTGCGCAGCCCCAGGAAGTCCATCTTCAGCAGCCCGATGGCCTCGCACGCCGGGTAGTCCCAGCCGGTGATGATCGCACCGTCCTGCGGTCGCTTCCACAGCGGAATCACCTCGGTCAACGGCTCGCTGCTCATGATCACCGCACAGGCGTGCACCCCGGCGTTGCGGATCAGGCCTTCCAGCCCCCGGGCGGTCTGGTAGATAGTCCGCACGTCCGGATCGGTGTCGATCAGACCGCGCACCTCGGCGGCCTCTTTGTAGCGCTCGTGGTCGGGGTCGGTGATACCGGCCAGCGGAATGTCTTTGGCCATAATCGGCGGCGGCAGCGCCTTGGTGATCCGGTCGGCAATCGCAAATCCCGGTTGACCGTAGTGAATCCGAGCCGCGTCCTTCAGCGCCGCTTTGGTTTTAATGGTGCCGAAGGTGATCACCTGGGCGACCCGGTCATGGCCCCATTTGTCGGCCGCGTAGCGCACCATCTCACCGCGGCGGCGATCGTCGAAGTCGATGTCGATGTCGGGCATCGACGTGCGCTCGGGATTGAGGAACCGTTCGAAGAGCAACCCGTGCGGAATCGGGTCGATATCGGTGATTCCCAGCGCATAAGCGACCAGCGAGCCGGCCGCCGAACCACGGCCGGGTCCGACCCGGATGCCGACCGAGCGTGCGTGGTTGATCAGGTCGGCCACGATCAGAAAGTAGGACGGGAAGCCCTTGGCGCAGATCACCTCGATCTCGTAAGCAGCCCGCTCGGCATATCCGTCCGGCAGCGCGTCGCCGAACCGCCGACGTAGCCCGGCGTCGACCTCATGGCGCAGCCACGACGCCTGGTCGTGCCCGTCGGGCACCGGAAAGACCGGCATCCGGTCCCGGGGTGTCCACACGTCGGCGTAGGAACCCACCCGCTCGGCGATCAGCAAGGTCGTGTCGCAGGCCCCGGGAACCTGGTCGTCCCAGATCCCCCGCATCTCGGCCGCCGACTTGAGGTAGTAGCCGTCGCCGTCGAACTTGAACCGGTTGGGATCTGACAGCGTCTTGCCGGTCTGCACGCACAGCAGCGCCTCGTGGTTGTGCGCGGCGTCGCGGGTCACATAGTGGCAGTCGTTGGTCGCCAACGGCGGAATGTTAAGGCTGCGGCCGATTTCCAGCAGCCCGTCACGGACCCGGCGTTCGATCTCGAGCCCATGGTCCATCAGCTCCAGGAAATAGTTGTCGCGTCCGAAGATCTCCCGCCACGTGGCGGCGGCCTCCAACGCTTCACGGTGCTGTCCGAGTCGCAGCCGGGTCTGCACTTCACCGGACGGGCAGCCGGTGGTGGCGATGATGCCTGCCGCGTGTTCGGCAACCAATTCGGCATCCATCCGCGACCACTTGCCCAGCTGGCCCTCGAAGGAGGCCAGCGAGGAGAGCTTGAACAAGTTTCGCAGCCCGGTGGCGTTCTCGGCGATCAGGGTCAGGTGGGTGTACGAGCCGCCGCCGGACACGTCGTCGCTCTTCTGACTGGGGTCGCCCCAGAAAATTCGGCGGGTGTCAAAACGAGAGCCGGGCGCCACATAGGCCTCGACCCCGATGATCGGCTTGATTCCGACGCTGGTGGCGGCGTTATAGAACTCGCTGGCGCCGAACATGTTTCCATGGTCGGTCATCCCGATCGCCGACATCTCCAGGCGCTGCGCCTCGGCGAGCATCGGCGTGATCTTGGCAGCACCGTCGAGCATCGAGTACTCGGTGTGGTTATGCAGGTGCACGAACGACGCGCGATGAGCGCTGGCTCGCAGAGCAGACGGACCGTTCATAGGGACGCCAGTCTATGACTGTCCACTGACCTGTCCCGGGCGTGTCGCTTCAGTGTGTCGTGAGGCGCGCCGACCCTGCCGGACATCGCGGCCGCGGACGGGTGTCCCAGCAGGTCAGTCGTCGGCTCGCAACACGTCCAGAGCGTGTTGCAGGTCCGCCGGATAGGGGCTGGTGATCTCCATCCGCCGGCCGTCGGCCGGATGGGTAAAGGTCAACGACCGGGCGTGCAGCCATTGCCGGTCCAGACCAAGATTTTTGGCCAGCTTCGGATTGGCGCCGTAGGTCAGGTCACCACAGCACGGGTGGTGCAGCGCCGCGAAGTGCACCCTGATCTGATGAGTGCGACCGGTTTCCAGGTGCACGTCGAGCAAGCTGGCGGCCACAAACGCCTCAATCGTGTCGTAGTGGGTGCGGCTGTGCCGGCCGTTGGCGGTGACCGCGAATTTCCAGTCATGACCCCGGTGCCGGCCGATCGGTGCGTCGATGGTGCCGCTGGAGGGATCCGGATGTCCCTGCACCAGGGCGTGGTAGCGCTTGTCGACTGTGCGCTGCTTGAATGCGCGTTTCAGCGCGGTGTAGGCGCGATCGGAAAGCGCCACCACCATGACACCGGAGGTGCCCACGTCGAGGCGATGCACGATACCCTGCCGCTCGTGGATACCGGAGGTGGTAATCCGGTAGCCGGCAGCGCTCAGCCCGCCCAACACCGTCGGCCCCGTCCATCCCAGCGACGCGTGCGCCGCCACGCCCGCCGGTTTGTCGACGACCACGAGGTCGTCGTCGGAGTAGAGGATCGTCATCCCGTCGATGTGGACGGGCGTGTTCTGCGGCGGCGCCGCGGCGTCGGGCAACCGCACCTGCAGCCAGGCCGCCGCGCTCAGGCGCTCGGACTTGCCCGCAGTCTTGCCGTCCAACTCGACATTGCCGCTCTCGGCCAGCGCCGCGGCGGCGGTTCGCGACAAGCCCAGCAGCCGTGCCAGCCCGGCGTCGACCCGCATACCGGCCAGGCCCTCCGGGACCGGCATCGACTTGACGGTCGTCATCGCCGCGGCTCGGCCTTGCGCCGGCCGACGGTGTCGAAGTCGAAGCCGAACAAGGACAAGGCGACCAGCAGGATCGCACCGCCCACCACCGAGGGATCGGCCACGTTGAACACCGGCCACCAGCCGATCGACAAAAAGTCCACGACGTGCCCGCGCAGCGGGCCGGGCGAGCGGAAGAACCGGTCGACCAGATTGCCGGTCGCGCCGCCGAGAATCATGCCCAGCCCGATGGCCCACCACGGCGACACGAGGCGGCGACCCATCCAGAAAATGCCGAGCACGACCCCGGTGGCGATCAACGTCAGCAGCCACGTGTATCCGGTGGCCATCGAGAACGCCGCTCCGGAGTTGCGCACCAATGTCCAGCTGACGGTGTCGTCGATGATCGGCACCGGCTGGCCGGGGGTTAGCAGCTTGACCGCGAGCACCTTGGTGACGACGTCGAGGGCCAACACGACCGCTGCCACCGCGAGCAGCAGGCGCAACCGTCGCGGCGGCGAGGATGTCTCTCCGTCACCCGCAGTCGCGACCGGCTCGCCCACTCGTGGTGGCGTCACGGGGTCCAAGCGCCGCTCCTCCTCATCGCTACGCTCTGCATCGTCGCCGGCGGGGTCCAAGCGCCGCTCCTCCTCATCGCTGCGCTCTGCATCGTCGCCGGCGGGGCCCACACGCCGCTCCTCCTCATCGCTGCGCTCTGCATCGTCGCCGGCGGTCACACCCCTATCATCCCAGCATGAGCCGGGTCACCGTCATCGCCACCGGCGGGACGATAGCGACCAGCACCGACACCGACGGAGTACGGCGGCCGACGCGCAGCGGTGCCGAACTGACCGCCGAGTTGGACGTCGATGTGGAAATCGACGTGGTCGACGTGCTGTCGCTGGACAGCTCGCAGCTGACGCCCGCCGATTGGGACGTGATCGCCGCGGCGGTCCGCGATGCCGCGGCCCGCGGCTCCGCGGGCGTGGTCGTCACGCACGGCACCGACACCCTCGAGGAAACCGCGCTGTGGCTCGATCTCAGTTACGGCGGCCCGGTTCCGGTGGTGATCACCGGCGCGCTGCGCAGCGCCGACGCCCCGGACGCCGACGGCCCGGGGAATCTGCGTGCTGCCCTGCAGCTGGCGGCCGGCGCCGAGGTGCGCAACCAGGGGGTCCTGGTGTGTTTTGCCGGACGGCTGTGGCAACCGCTGGGCCTGCGTAAAGTGGCCGGCCCGCAGGGTTTCGCCGGCGAGCAGCTGGGCACTGTCGACGCCGGGTTGACCCGGCCGAAAACCCGGCCTTACCTCGGCGAGCTGAGTGCGGCGGGGGCCGGACGGGTCGACATCGTGGCGGTGTACCCGGGAAGTGACGCGGTCGCACTGGACGCCTGCGTGGCCGCCGGTGCGCGCGCCGTGGTGCTCGAGGCGCTGGGCTCGGGTAACGCCGGGGCGGCAGTGATCGCAGGAGTTCGCCGCCACTGCGCCGGCGGCGTGGTCGTCGCGGTGTCCACCCGGGTCCCCGGCGCTCGGGTCACCCCCGGTTACGGCCCGGGCCGGGAACTGGTCGACGCCGGGGCGTTGATGGTGCCGGGCCTTGCTCCCAGCCAGGTGCGAGTGCTGGTGATGGCAGCGCTGGCCGCGGGACTACCGGTGCGCGACGTCATTGGCCGCCTGCTCTGAATCCCCCCGCAGGACGGCGAGATAGTCCGACCAATCCAGGCTGTCGACCGGGTTGGCCAGCGTGAGATCGACGCTCTCGGACGGGCCCGCGGAGGCAAAAGTGCGTACCGGTCCCGGACCGCTGCCGCGGGTTTCGAATCGGACCGTGACCACACCATGCCCTGCGCCCTGCACCCAGCCGTGCCCGAGGTCGCGGTGAGTGACGTCGTCGCCGACCCGCCAGCACATGACAGCCGGCTCCCGCGGTGGGTCTGAAGAGCCCTCGGTCTCCGTCGCCTCCGGGGAAAGGTCCAGGTCGGGAAACAGCGATTCCTGATGCACGTCGGTCAAACCGGAAAACCCCACACCCAACAATCGGATCGGCCCGATCTGGCGAGGATCCAGAAGCAGGCGCCGGGCCAGCGATGCCAGTGCGGCGGCGTCGGCGGTGGCGTAGGGCAGGGTGATCGAGCGGGTCAGCGTGGTCATGTCCGATTTCTTCAACTTCACCGTGACCGTCCGTGCGCCGCGCCCGTCGCGGACCAGCCGCCGATGGGCGTGCTCGGCGATCGGGCCGACCGCCTCGCGCAGCTCCTCCAGCGTGCCCAGGTCGGCGGCGAACGTCGATTCGGCGCTGATCTGCTTGGCTTCGGCGCGCTCGGTTACCGGACGGTCGTCGACCCCGCGCGCGAGCCGGTGTAGCGCGGGCCCGATCGTCGCGCCCAGCAAGGCAGCCGCCTCGGCCTCGGTGAGCGCGGCCAGCTGCCCGATGGTCTCGATGCCGAGCCGGTGCAGCTTCTCCTCGGCGACCGGGCCGATCCCCCACAGTCGGCGCACGGGAAGACCGCCCAGCAGCGGCGCCTCGTCGGCGCGCCCGATCACCCGGACGCCGTCGGGCTTGGCCAGTCCCGAGGCGATCTTGGCGATCTGCTTACCCGATCCGGCGCCGATCGAGGCGATCAGCCCGGTCTCCTCGCGCACCCGTCGCCGCAGCGCCGCGCAGAAGTGCTCGACGTCGCTCGCCGAGGCGCCGGCGAGTTCGGCCGGTTCCCCGAAGGCCTCGTCGAGCGAGAGCTGCTCGAGGACGGGCACCACGGCACGCACGGTGTCGAACACCCGGCGGCTGGCCACCCGATACACCGCCCCGCGCGGCGGCAGCACCACAGCGCCGATCCCCACCAGCCGGCGGGCCTGATGCATCGGCATCGCCGAGCGGGCGCCGAACGCCCGGGCTTCGTAGCTGGCGCCGGCGACCACGCCGCGACCACCGAGCCCGCCGACCAGCACCGGGCGCCCCCGCAGCGTGGGCCGGGTGAGTTGCTCCACGGACGCGAAGAACGCGTCCATGTCCAGGTGCAGCACCCAGCGCGAGTCCACGGCTACTAGCGTCTCAGACCATGGCGATGAACTGGCTGCACCGGCGCTGCTGTAGTTCGGCCCGCTGGGCCACCCTGGTGCAGGGTCAGTTGATCCCGTGGGCGCTCGCCGATGTGGACCTCGGCGACAACGTGCTCGAGATCGGTCCGGGCTACGGCGCCAATTTACGTGCGCTGGTAGACAAGACGCCGCGCTACACCGCAGTCGAGATCGACGGGCAGCTGGCGCACCGGCTGCGCGACACCTACGGCGGCCGGGCCCGGGTCATCACCGGCGACGGCACCGACACCGGTCTGCCCGCCGACGAATTCAGCGCGGTGGTGTGCTTCACGATGCTGCACCACGTGCCGACGGCGGCGCTGCAGGACCGGTTGTTCGCCGAGGCGTTGCGGGTGCTGCGCCCCGGCGGGGTGTTCGCCGGCAGCGACAGCGCAACGTCGCTGCGCTTCCGGCTGCTGCATGTCCGCGACACCTGCAATCCCGTACTCCCCCGATACCCTCCCCCAGCGTTTGCGCACCGTGGGCTTTCACGGCGTGCGTGTCTACGCCGACGCAAACAGATTGCGCTGGCGCGCAGTCAAAACTTAAACGCGTCGCGGGCCCGGGCGACGATGGCGTGCGGCCGGCCGCGCAGCAGAGCCGAGCTCACCCGAACCAGCCGCCAACCACGACACTGCAGCCTGACCGTGCGTTCGATGTCGTTCGCGCGAATGCGCGAGTCGGTCCAGTGCTGCGCGCCGTCGTATTCGACGCCGACAAGCATGCGCTCCCGGCCCATGTCGATGCGGTAGAGACGTTGCGGTAAATCCGGGTGCACGACCGACGCAGGTCACGCTCTGTCAGTTTGCCTGCGCGAAGTGCTTCGCTGCCGACAAGCGGTGTTGCGCTTCCCACGACCCCCTGGAACACAGTTTCGCGGCTACACCTTAGCGATGCTCACCCGCACACCGTCACCGATTTCCACACCGTCGGCATCACCGAATTCGAAGCTGGTGGCCAGGATTTCCCGCGCGATCAGATCGCGATGCGCCTTCGCCCAGTCGGCACGCTGGGCGGGCACCGACATCACCACGGAGATCCGGTCGGAGACGTCCAGCCCGGTGGACTTGCGCAGCTCCTGCAGCTCGCGGATGCGGTCTTTCGCCCAGCCCTCGGCCTCAAGCTCGGGGGTCACCGTGGCGTCGAGCACGACCAGCCCGGCGTCATCGGGCAGCGCCGCGGTGTATTCCGGGTCGGCAGCCACCAGTCGCGAGCTGTACTCGTCGGGCGCCAGCACTGCCGGACCGGCAGTCAACGTGCCGTCCGGATTCACCACACCCTCGCCCGCCTTGACCGCCTTGATCGCCTCCTGCACGTCCTTACCCAGCCGCGGACCGGCGACCCGGGCGTTGACGGTGAGCTCGAAACGCCCATAGCGGTCGATGGCGTCGGTGAGCTCGACCGTCTTGACGTTGAGCTCGTCGGCGATCAGATCGGTGAACGGCGCCAGCCGGGCCGGATCCTGCACCGCCACCGTGAGTTTCGGCAGCGGCAGCCGCACCCGCAGCTGGTGTGCCTTGCGCAGCGACGACGCCGCCGAGCACACCTCGCGGACCTGGTCCATCGCTGCCACCAGCGCCGCATCGGCGGGCAGATCTCCGGCTGCCGGCCAGTCGGTCAGGTGCACGGAGCGTTCGCCGGTCAGCCCACGCCAGATGATCTCGGTGGTCAACGGCAACAGCGGCGCGGCCAGCCGCGCGGTGACCTCCAGCACGGTGTGCAGGGTGTCGATAGCGTCGGTCTCCTCCTGCCAGAATCGCTGTCGCGACCGCCGCACGTACCAGTTCGTCAGCGCCTCGATGAACTGGCGCAGCTGCTCGCACGCCCCGGAGATATCGCACGCGTCCATCCGGGCGGTAAGCTCGTCGTGCAACACCGCCAGCTTGGCCAGAATGTAACGGTCGAGCACATGCGGCGAATCACTACGCCAGCGACCGACTTTCGGCGCATACAGAGCCAGGAAACTGTAGGCGTTCCACAACGGCAGCAGCACCTGCCGCACACCCTCGCGGATACCCGCCTCGGTGACGACCAGATTCCCGCCGCGAAGAATCGGCGACGCCATCAAAAACCAGCGCATGGCATCGGCGCCATCCCGGTCGAAAACCTCTGCCACATCGGGGTAGTTGCGCCGTGACTTGCTCATCTTCTGCCCGTCAGAGCCCAGCACGATCCCATGGGCGACGCAGGTTTTGAATGCCGGCCTATCGAATAGCACGGTAGCCAGCACGTGCAGGGTATAGAACCAGCCTCGGGTCTGCCCGATGTATTCGACGATGAAGTCGCCCGGGTAGTGATCCTCGAACCAGTCACGGTTCTCGAACGGGTAGTGCACCTGGGCATACGGCATGGACCCGGAGTCGAACCACACGTCGAACACGTCGGGGATGCGCCGCATCCTCGAAGCGCCGGTGGGATCGTCGGGATTCGGCCGGATGAGCTCGTCGATGAAGGGTCGGTGCAGGTTGTCCGGGCGCACCCCGAAGTCACGCTCGAGCTCGTCGAGGCTGCCGTAGACGTCGATCCGCGGGTAGGCCGGATCGTCGGAGACCCACACCGGGATCGGAGTGCCCCAGTACCGGTTCCGCGAGATCGACCAGTCACGCGCACCCTGCAGCCATTTGCCGAACTGCCCGTCTTTGACGTGCTCGGGATACCAGGTGATCTGCTGGTTGAGCTCCACCATCCGCTCGCGGAACTCACTGACCTTGACGAACCACGACGACACCGCCCGGTAGATCAATGGGTTACGGCAGCGCCAGCAGTGCGGATAGGGGTGCTCGTAGGTTTCGTGGCGGACCAGCACCGCACCATTGGCCGCCGCCGGGCCGCTGGCGTTTTTCAGATCGCGGATGATGTGGGCGTTGGCGTCGAAGACGTGCTGACCCTGGTAATCGACCACAGTGGCGTCGAAGCGGCCCTTGGCATCGACAGGCGTTACCGCGACGATTCCGGCCTTGTCGGCGATTTCCTTGTCGTCCTCGCCGTAGGCCGGTGCCAGGTGCACGATCCCGGTGCCTTCCGCGGTGGTCACGAAATCACCGGCCAGAACCTGAAACGCGTTGACCGAATCCATGAAGTACGGAAACGGCGGCAGATACCGCACGCCGAGCAGATCGGCGCCACGGTAGTTACCCAGCACCTCGGGCTCGTCGCCGAGTTCGCGCGCATAGGCGGCCAACCGGTCCCGGGCCAGCACATAGCGCCGATCCCGCACCCGCACCTGCACGTAGCTCACCTCGGGATTGACGGCAACCGCCTGGTTGGACGGCAATGTCCACGGCGTCGTCGTCCACACCAGCAGATAGGCACCGGACAGGTCATTCTGGTCGCCGTCGGGAACCCGGAATCCGACGGTGATCGCGGGGTCCTGGCGGCTTTGGTAGACGTCGTCGTCCATCCGCAGTTCGTGGTTGGACAGTGGAGTTTCGTCACGCCAGCAATACGGCAGCACCCGGTAGCCTTCGTAAGCTAAGCCCTTGTCCCACAATTGCTTGAATGCCCAGATAACGGATTCCATGTAGGACAGGTCGAGTGTCTTGTAGTCGTCGTCGAAGTCCACCCAGCGCGCCTGGCGGGTGACGTAGGCGCGCCACTCGTCGGTATAGCGCAACACCGATTCGCGGCAAGCCTCGTTGAACGCCGCGATACCCATCGCGTCGATCTGCGATTTGTCGGTGATGCCCAGCTGGCGTTCGACCTCGAGTTCCGCGGGCAGCCCGTGGGTGTCCCAGCCGAAGCGGCGCTCCACCTTGTAGCCGCGCATGGTGCGGTAACGCGGCACGATGTCCTTGACGTAACCGGTGAGCAGATGCCCGTAGTGCGGCAGTCCGTTGGCGAACGGAGGCCCGTCGTAGAACACGTATTCCCCGGCGCCGGCGCGGCGAGCGATGCTGGCGCGGAAGGTATCGTCACGCGCCCAATATTCGAGGACTTCGCGCTCGGCCGCCGGGAGGTCGGGGGTGCCGCCGGCAAGCTTGGGATAGGTGTGCTCGGTCACTGCGTACGTGGTCTCCCTGCGCCCGTTGTTGGCCGGGGACGACGACGCGCCGGTGCGCGAGCGCCGCGGTACCACCCCGCTTGCCGCGCCGACGCGCGACCGCTCAGTTCCGGCTGTGACGGGCCTACCCGTTCGGTTCTACTGGGCCTGGGCCGTTCTTCCGAAGGCTCCCCGGTGATGGCCGGATCGTCGCCGTTGCTGAAAATTTTAGAGGTTCTGCCACCACGGGCAAATCCGACGACGTGCCTCACGTACTTTGAGCGCGTGGCCGGTGGTGGTGCCTCAGCTAGTTT
>NZ_VYIK01000359.1 GCF_008709575.1 Mycobacterium sp. | reverse complement strand
CACTTTCGCTAATTCAACAGCGTGTCACGCCAAGTTGCGTGCAAAACCGGGGCTAGTGGTCATGCCTGCCCCGCTGTGCGCCGGTCCAGCGCCACCGTCCCCCGCATCGCCAGTTTATTGCGCTGCCGGATGTACACCCGCTGTGCCAGTGTCCCGCCGTCGGCATGCCCGAGCCACGCGGCGATCACCTCCGCCTTCTCGCCGCGCAGCGCGAGAACCGTTGCAGCTGTGTGTCGGCTGGCGTGCAGCCGGCGATGCGGCAGCCCGGCGTGCTCCAGCGCGAGCTCCCACCACCGGTCGATCGTCCTCGGCAACAACGGCTTTCCCCATCGTTGCGCGATCACGTAGCCGTCGTTTCCGCCCTCCCAGAGGTGGCCAAGCTGCAGCCGCATCTCTCGCTGCTCCTTGCGTACCCGCCGCAGGATGGGGACGAGGTACGGCGGGATTCCCAGGGTCCGTCCCGACGCAGCGGTCTTGGCGTCATCCTGGTCGATGACACCCTTGCTGGTCGAGACTCGTGTCTCGCAGATGGTGATCGTCGGCTCGTCGACGTCGAGATCCATTGCACTCCATCGGAGTCCGGCAAGCTCTCCGCGGCGCAGCCCCAGCAGCGCCAGATGGACGAACACCTCTCGCCGCCGCGCGTGTTCGTCCTCCTCCTCCGGCGTATGGGCGGCGAGAAGCTGGTCGAT
>NZ_VYIK01000358.1 GCF_008709575.1 Mycobacterium sp. | reverse complement strand
CGTGCGCGGGAAATCTGCCACCCACCCGCGACGGCAATGGCGGGGCGTCACGGTGCCGGAGAATTTCGACGTAGACCACCTGGGTGTCGTCGAGCACCGCGAGATGAACAGTCTGCTTCGTCGCGGCACGAAGGTCGGCCATATAAGGCAGTGCAGCCCCGCGAAGGTCGAGCTGGCGAGGGACCAGTTCGCCTAGTTCGAATAGGCGCAACCCGAGCACAAAACCCTCTCTTCGCCGTTCCAGGAAGCCGTGTTGGGCCAGTTCGCCGGCGAGCCGGTGCACGGTGGACTTGGCTAGTCCGGTACAGTGAGCCAGCGCGGATACCCCAAGGATTTGGCTCTCCCGGTCGAAGGCCGCGAGGATCGCCGTTGCCCGGGCCAGCACCGTAGGGACAGAACTCTGCCCGGTGTGCCGGTGATTGGAACGCACAGCTCGTATTCTGCTCAGCGGACGTCGACTGTTCAAGTGTCAGGTCGACCGATCGGGGCGACCTGCGTGGCCTGCTTCCGGCCGCTTACCGACAACGCAGCGCCAGACCCGAAGCCCAACCACCGGTTCCGGCGCCACCGGCCCGTCGCGTGACGCTAGGACGTAGACTCCAGCGGAGCAAGTATGCGAATCATCGACGCCGACGGTCACGTCAACGAAACCCCCTCGCTCGCGGTCGAAGCCATGAAGCGATGGCCGCAGC
>NZ_VYIK01000357.1 GCF_008709575.1 Mycobacterium sp. | reverse complement strand
AAAGTGGGGCAGGGAAGTGCCCAGGGGGAGCATCGTGGAGTGAACGGCAACCATGGAGCCAGGATGCCATCGCCGTGCTGGCCTTGCCGAGACCGTCAACGCCACTGAAGCGTGACCGCCGCGGGCGATCGGAGCTGGTTGCGGGCCGGCGTTATTGCGCCGTTGTCGAGGCGTCGGCCCGGTGGGCTGTTTCCACCTGGCCGGTCGGCATGAGAACCGGGAGTGGGGGAGGTGAACATGCTGGGGCGGCCTCGATCGAAGCCCGCAGGCGGTCCAGCAAATCTGCCAGTTGCCGCAACTCGTCGTCTGTCAAGCCGCTGGTCAGAGTTTTGAGGTAGTCCCAATGGTAAGGGAGGAAATGACCCAGGAACTCCTCGGCAGCGGGGGTAATCTCCACAAGGATCGAACGCCGGTCACGGGGGTTGAGCACGCGCCGGACCAGGGATCGCTTCGCGAGGGTGTCAACCATACCGGTGAGGTTGGCGGGTCGAATGGACAGCAATTCGGCTAATTCACCCATGGTGACCGACCTGCGGACCCGGTGCAAAACGCTAAGCGCCTGGAATTGGCTGAGGCTGAGTTTGTAGGGGGACAGTTCGGCAGCGTGCTTGCGGTCGGTGGCCGCGACCGCGCGGTAGAGCATCATCATCGTGAGCAGCGACTCCGAGGGGAAGGTTTCGCCGGCCTCGCGC
>NZ_VYIK01000356.1 GCF_008709575.1 Mycobacterium sp. | reverse complement strand
GCCGTAGGACCCGGGTTCGATTCCCGGCAGCTCCACCAGGATAAAATAAAGCCGGCCGCGGCTGGACACCGGGCCGCGTGCGCGTCGGCCACTGGCTGGGTAGGTCACCCGGCTGAGCGAAGCCCATCGCATCGGGCGCCTCGATTCCGAGCTGCGCGGGCTCGCCCGAGGTCAATCGCGGGGGCTCGCTGTGGGCCGCGCTCCAGTCATAGTGGCTACCCTCCCTGGCATAACGGACGCAAAAATACCTCGCGACGTGCCGTTTCTCCGTAAACTGAGGCGCGATCGGAGTGTCGACCTGACAGTTTGCCCCCTGCTGGGGCGTTGTACGGACGGCAAAGGAGCAACCATCGATGACGTCGTCGGCTTCATCGGTCAGCGATACGGTGCCGTCTTTTGGCTATCATCCGGACTTTGAGCGAATAGACGTTGCCCTGGATCACGGTCACTTCATGCGGGCGCTAGTGCTCGATGGACCTGTCCGCGATCCTGTAAGTCGCGTCGCGGAATGCCGGTCACATTGGCGACCCGAAGTCGAGCTGCCCGAGGGTCTTTATTGGTTCCAGGGCATAGACGAAGGCGCCCTCATCCTGCAGGTAGCCGCCGGCGCGCCGCCGGGCGATGCCGTGATTACGCCGCTCGACCAGCTCACCGACAGTCATCCGCTTATGGCGGCGTGGGGCTGGGCGGAG
>NZ_VYIK01000355.1 GCF_008709575.1 Mycobacterium sp. | reverse complement strand
CTGTGGGCGCACCGGCCAGCGACCCCAGCCCCCCCGCCACAACCACGCCGATCACGCCGGCCAACCCGACCACGCGGCGACGCACCATGCGCGGATGCGGATTGTGCTTGCTGCCGCCTCGATCAGTCATCACTGGTGGCTCCTAGGCATGGCGCGGGATCTCAGCTGCGCCTAAGATAAACCTTAGGGTTTGTTCACGGCAAGGTTTCGGCCTCGTCTGACGCATCCGAAGGGTTTGAGACCGCGCGCCGGCCAGCGCGCCGCACGCTACCGCAGAACCCAGGCATCGCCGGCCACCACGAACGACTGCCCGAGGCGCCGCCGGCGCACCCCGGCGGTTCGCGACGACAACCCACCTCAACCGTTGACAACCCGAGCGACGCACCTGCACTCCCCGGCGACGATCCCCCCAGGAGCGTTTGCCCTCAATTACTTCCAGAATGCGTTCATGGGTGTGGCGTACTTGTCGTTGGCCGTGAGCGGGGCCAGGCCCAAGGCGTCTTCGATGGTGGCCATCAGGCTGTACTGGTTGTAGTAGGCGGCGGTGGTGAAGGGGCCGGGTTGCATCCCCCCATCCGTGACGGCGCCCTGGTTGGGGATGACGATCATCGGGACGTTGTTGCCCTGGTTATCGATGCCCAGCGACAGGTTGTTGAAGTCCTCGTCCCACGTGATGAAGATCGCGTCCTTCT
>NZ_VYIK01000354.1 GCF_008709575.1 Mycobacterium sp. | reverse complement strand
AAGGTCCAATGCATAACAGCCGTCTGCCCGTCCACGGCTGGTGAACACCTCTGATGTTCGATGCGAGGAAGGATAATCATGACGAGCATTGACGAACCTGACCCGGATGACCTGCCGCTGCTGTCCGACGCGATCCCGACCCGTGAGGAACTGGCCGAACTCGTCGGCGTTGACGCCGACGACATCGATGACGAGGACGACGACTAGACGGGCTCGGGCCGCGCTCTGGCTATGCCGGCTCGATGATGACGGATAGATGGTCGCGCCAGGCCCGTATGTCGTCTGTATCGAACAGGTCGGCCGGTGCATCATTCAGCGCTCGCTGCAGTTCGCTGAGGGCGGCGGAGTTGTTCTCCCAATCTCCGCCGAACCAGCGCAAGGACCGACTCGACAACTTGGTCACGCTCCGCGACGCTGAGGACCCTGTTCATGCATCTTTCCGTATTCTGACCCGCATGTTCATCGAGCATAGAGATGCCGTTTTGGAAGTTTGCTGGAGCCTCCGGCATGCATAGTGGGTCCGCAGTGGGTCCGCAGTAGATTCAGCAACCGTCATCGTTACCCAACACAATCAACGCGCTGACGTGCTGTTTTGCAACGCACCCATCATGGCTAACAATTACAAACGCGCAGGTTGTCTCGTTCGCATCGAGTAGGTCAGGGGTTCGAATCCCCTTAGCTCCACCGAGTTTG
>NZ_VYIK01000353.1 GCF_008709575.1 Mycobacterium sp. | reverse complement strand
CGACCCCGTCGTGGTCGAAGATCATGCAGCGGGTGCTGGTGGTGCCCTGGTCGATAGAGATTATGAACTCACCGAAATCAGCCATCTTTTCTCCTTGGGTGCGACGGCTCCGGCTGCGCGCACCCGTCATGGATAGCGCATTCCAGGCTCAACCGGCAAAGGAGCGGGGAGCCCGAAGCGGCCGGCACAGCGAGTAGACCAGGTCGGAGCGGCGAAGCGTCGATCGACGATCGCCTTCGCAGGCTTGCGCAGCGTTCGGTAAACCTGTTGCATCGGCAGGGTGGGCACAGAGGTCAACCGCTCCACCTCCGGGCACGACCGCCGGCAAGAGTACCGGCGCAAGGTGCAGTTGTGTCTGAACGTCTTCGAGACGATGCTGGCACAGTCCAGGTTCGAATTCGATCGCCCGCTGGCCGGGATGGAGATCGAATGCAACCTCGTCGACGACGGCTATCAGCCGGTGATGTCGAATCGAGATGTTCTCGAAGCGATTGCCGATCCGGCATATCAGACCGAGTTAGGCGCCTACAACATCGAGTTGAACGTGATGCCCCGGCCGCTGGCCGGCCGCGGCACCTTCGATCTGGAAACCCAAGTGCGGGCCAGCCTGAACGCTGCCCAGAGCAAGGCCAGCGCCCGGAGCGCACGCATCGTGATGATCGGTATCCTGCCGACGCTGAGACCGGAGCATCT
>NZ_VYIK01000352.1 GCF_008709575.1 Mycobacterium sp. | reverse complement strand
CGACCGATATCGGTGGTGGGCGGCCGGCCACCGGACGGCTGCGGATAGTTGTCCTGCGGTCTTGGCGTCTCAAATTGGGCAGTCATGTCGCCCCTTCAGCAGTATTCCGACGATGGTTCTGCCGGAAGAGTAGCCGAATCGGTAAGCAGCGGGCCGCCGCCGAACTCGGCCGCGGTGCACGGGCGGCCGGTGCGCCAGGGGCGCCCGTCCGGGCGGGTCGATACCCATTCTGCAGCGGCGAAGTCGACGGTGGACAAGACGTTTCGGAGGTTCGACCCGGAGGGTTGTTGTTGCCGCCGTCGCTGGATGACTGGCTGCCGGCTGAGCACCTGGGTTCATCGCCGAGTTTGTTGGGCCGCCCTGTGACCGGCGGCTGATGGCGCGCATCGTGCTGCACGGGCGCGGGCCAACGCTTCCCAACGGTGGGTTCGGGCAGGCCCGCGGCGAATGGCTGCTGCGGGCCGCCTGCCACAACCTGCGCACACTCCACGGCCACGTCGATACCGCCGGACTGGCCGGCCTCGCAGTCAGCTGACCACCCAGCACAACCGAAACCCATGGTATGCAGCACCACTGGACCCGCAGAAAGTGTCAACGACCCACGCTCCTAGGTGTCCAAGCGGCTGAACCGATCCTTCCGGTACTGCTCGACACACGCCGCGCGTCTGACCTTCCCGCTAGTCGTGATGGGAAT
>NZ_VYIK01000351.1 GCF_008709575.1 Mycobacterium sp. | reverse complement strand
ACCGGCCCGAACGGTTTGCTCAAAGCGCTGACCAAGACGGTGCTGGAAGCGGCGCTGGACGAGGAGCTGACCGAACACCTCGGTTACGACAAGCACGCCGCAGCCGGGCGTGGCAGCGGCAACTCGCGCAACGGCACCCGCGCCAAGAAGGTGATCACCGATGCGTGCGGACAGGTCGAAATCCAGGTGCCTCGCGACCGCAACGGCACCTTCGAGCCGGTGATCGTGGGCAAGCGCCAACGCCGCGTCTCCGACGTGGATCGGGTGGTGTTGTCGCTGTACGCCAAGGGCCTGACCACCGGTGAGATTGCGGCGCATTTCGCCGAGGTCTACGGGGTGTCGGTGTCCAAGGACACCATCAGCCGGATCACCGACCGGGTGATCGAGGAGATGGCCACGTGGTGGTCTCGGCCGCTGGAAAAGGTGTACGCGGCGGTGTTCATCGACGCGATCATGGTCAAGATCCGCGACGGGCAGGTCCGCAACCGGCCGGTCTACGCCGCGATCGGCGTGGATCTCGACGGCAACAAGGACATCGTGGGGATGTGGGCCGGCGACGGCGACGGGGAGTCGGCGAAGTTTTGGTTGGCGGTGCTGACCGACCTGAAAAATCGCGGGGTCAAGGACATCTTCTTTTTGGGGCTCTTGTGACGTTGTAGTGGGTTCGTGACCTGGGGATTTGGGGCGCAACGCC
>NZ_VYIK01000350.1 GCF_008709575.1 Mycobacterium sp. | reverse complement strand
GGTCGCCGTAATCGCGCACAGTGGCGGCCACCATCGGGTCCATCGCAACGCTCACTGGTCTACCTTCCTGAGGTCATCGCTTCTAGATGAAGCGTTGATGCACCCGAGGTGCCACCAGGTCACTGCCCTGCTCGCTTGACGTAATTGATGTCCATCATGAGATCTGCAGGACCTGGTGGTCGCCCGGGGCGTGCCGACCGTCGATAGGGCTGAGCGCCAACGCCACCTGTGGCCGCGAGCGCCGATCAGTGAGCGAACCGGCAACCACGTCCCGGCGCCAACGGCACCGCCACAAAAGGGTGCCTCCCCACTGGAGCAAGCAGCGAGGAGGCTGACATGAAGTCTTCCTAATCCCGCATCGTCGGATTCCGCTGGGCCTGCGACAAGCAACTGCGCGACGCCGTCACCGACTTCGCCGCCGACACCCGACTGGTCAACCCCTGGGCCGCCGACCTCTACGACCGGGCACGAGCCCGGGGCCACGACCGCCCCCACGCCGTACGCATCCTGGCCCGAGCTTGGCTCCACGTCATCTGGCACTACTGGCGCGACAACCTCGCCTACGACCCCGACAAACACCGCGCACTTCAGCGCATCCTCGCTTGACGCGAGGCGGCTTGACATAGGGCTTCTCATGAAGCGACGTTAGCCCCCGGCGGCGGGGGCGGCGCGAGGTTTTCGAGCTCTGCCAGAG
>NZ_VYIK01000034.1 GCF_008709575.1 Mycobacterium sp. | reverse complement strand
ATCGCCGGCCGGGCGCTGCTACGCCGGGGTCTGTCGCCGCAGATCACCACGATCTCGACGGCGACCACGGCGCCGGTGATCGCCGAGGCCCGGCTGCGCAGCGGCAAGGCCGGTTCCGGGCGCGCCGCCGCCCGCCAGGTCAAGCAGGCCATCACCACCGCTCGCACGTGCGGGGCCGGCACGATCATGGTGCGCGGCGATTCAGCCTTCGGCACCAAGAAGGTGATCGCCGCCTGTGTGGAAGAAGGCGTCGAGTTCTCTTTGTCGGTGAGCCGCAACCCGCGCATCACCGCCGCGATCGCGGCCATCGATGAGGCCACCTACACCCCAGTGCACTACCCGGGCGCGGTGACCGACCCCGACACCGGGGCGTTGATCTCCGACGCCGAGGTCGCCGAAACTGCTTATACGCTGCGGCTGGGCTGCGGCCGTACGATCACCGGGCGGCTGGTGGTGCGCCGGGTCAAAGATGCCCGCTACCCCGACGGGTTGTTTCCGGTGTGGCGTTATCACCCGTTTGTGACCAACTCCGAGCTGCCCACCGCCGAGGCCGACATCACCCACCGCCGCCATGCCATCATCGAGACCACCTTCGCCGACCTCATCGACGGCCCCTTGGCTCATATCCCGTCTGGGCTGTTTGCAGCCAATTGCGCCTGGTTGGCCTGCGCGGTGATCGCGCACAACCTGCTGCGCGCGGCCGGAACACTCGCGGGCAGCGATGCCGCCGTGGCGCGCGGCACCACCCTGCGCCGCGACCTGGTCAACGTCCCAGCCCGCTTTGCCGCACCGGCCCGCAAACCCACCCTGCACCTGCCCATCCACTGGCCAAAGCAAATCGAGTGGACAACCTTGTGGCACAACATCATCGGCTACCCGACCGCTCAACCCCGCGCCGCCTGACCCGACCAACCAGACTCTGTCCACCCCGCCATCACAGGCCCGACCCGAGGAACCCAAGGAAAACTGGTGCAGGCCAGCGGGTCACTCATGCCCGCACCATTCCGAACCGCCCCAATCGTGCAGAATCGGCCCACCGATGGCACGAAATTACCGGTCCACGGATTCAGGCTTAGCGGTCTTAGCGGTCTTAGCCGGAGTCGTCGGGATCAGCAGCCGGTTCGACCAGTTCGATCAAGACCCCCCCGGCGTCTTTGGGGTGGATGAAATTGATCCGTGAACCCGCGGTGCCGCGCCGCGGTGCGTCGTAGAGCAGCCGGACCCCTTTTTCGTGCAGCCGCTCGGTGAGGGTTTGCAGGTCGCTGACCCGGTAGGCCAGCTGCTGGATGCCGGGGCCGCGCTTGTCCAAGAACTTCGCGATCACCGAGGACTCGTCGATCGGAGCCATCAACTGCAGCTGTGCGCTCCCGACCGGGGCGCCGCGCACGGCCAACATCGCCTCCCGGATGCCCTGCTCGGGGTTGACCTCTTCGTGTACCACGATCATGCCGAGGTGGTCGTGGTACCAGGCAACCGCAGCGTCGAGGTCGGCGACCGCGATGCCGACATGGTCGATCGCCGTCACCAATGCGCTGGCCAGGGTGCGGCGGGCGTCGACGTGTTCGGTGGTCATAGTGTCACGGTAGCCTGGCGGGAAAAGCTGCGCGTCCCCAACCGGTTTTTCCGGTCATTTCTGCTGGTTCTGGAGGTTCTCATGACGACGTCGGTGATAGTCGCCGGTGCACGCACACCGATCGGCAAATTGATGGGCTCGCTGAGGGACTTCTCGGCCAGCGACCTGGGCGCCATCGCGATCGCAGCCGCCCTGGAGAAAGCCGAAGTGCCGGCATCGGCGGTCGAGTACGTGATCATGGGCCAGGTGCTTACCGCGGGGGCCGGTCAGATGCCCGCCCGGCAGGCCGCGGTGGCGGCCGGTATCGGCTGGGATGTTCCGGCGCTGACAATCAACAAAATGTGCCTGTCCGGTATCGATGCCATCGCTCTGGCCGACCAGTTGATCCGGGCCGGCGAGTTCGATGTCGTGGTCGCGGGCGGTCAGGAGTCGATGACCAAGGCGCCGCACCTGCTGATCGACAGCCGCGCCGGCTACCGGTACGGCGATGTGACGGTGTTGGACCACCTGGCCTATGACGGGCTGCACGATGTGTTCACCGACCAGCCGATGGGCGCATTGGCCGAGCAGCGCAACGAGACCGACAAATTCACCCGCCGCGAGCAAGACGAATACGCCGCGCGGTCGCATCAGAGGGCGGCCGCCGCGTGGAAGGACGGTGTCTTCGCCGACGAGGTCGTGCCGGTCACCATCCCGCAGCGCACGGGCGACCCGCTGCAGTTCAACGAGGACGAGGGCATTCGCGCCAACACCACCGCCGAGTCGTTGGCAGCGCTCAAACCGGCATTCCGCCCGGACGGCACGATCACGGCGGGATCGTCGTCGCAGATCTCCGACGGCGCGGCCGCGGTCGTCGTGATGAACAAGGACAAGGCCCGCGCGCTGGGGCTGTCCTGGTTGGTCGAGATCGGCGCGCACGGCGTGGTGGCCGGCCCGGATTCGACCTTGCAATCGCAGCCCGCCAACGCGATCAAGAAGGCTCTCGGTCGCGAAGGCATCCCGGTCGACCAGCTCGACGTGGTGGAGATCAACGAGGCTTTCGCCGCGGTGGCCTTGGCGTCGACCCGGGAACTCGGCGTGGACCCCGATCTGGTCAACGTCCACGGCGGCGCGATCGCCGTCGGGCATCCGATCGGCATGTCCGGCGCCCGCCTCACGCTGCACGCGGCCCTGGAGCTGGCGCGCCGCGGCTCGGGTTACGCCGTCGCGGCGTTGTGCGGCGCCGGCGGGCAGGGCGATGCGCTGATTCTGCGGGCCGGCTGAGGCTTCGGCGCTCGCGGGCGCCGCACCGTCCCCGTCACCGGCTGTGATTCCCGTCGCTGCCGTACCCGGATCCGGGTGGGCAGGCGCTGCCCGCGGCGTGCCAGACTTGATGGCGTGACTCGTCCCCGACCCCCGATCGGGCCCGCGCTGGCCGGAGCAGTCGACCTGTCGGCTCTCAAACAGCGCGCCCAGCAGGCCAGCGGCGATGTGTCGGCAGCCGGGTCGGCGCAGGCGGCCGGTCGCGAGATCACCGAGGCCAATTTCGAAGACGAGGTGCTGAACCGGTCCAACCAGGTGCCGGTGGTGGTGCTGTTGTGGTCGCCGCGCAGCGACGTGTGCGTGCAGTTGGCCGACACCCTGTCGGGCTTGGCCGCTGCCGATGGCGGCAAGTGGTCGCTGGCGATGGTTAACGTCGACGCGGCGCCGCGGGTGGCCCAGCTGTTCGGTGTCCAAGTGGTCCCCAACGTGGTGGCGTTGGCTGCTGGCCAGCCGCTGTCGAGTTTTCAGGGTGTTCAGCCGGAAGACCAGTTGCGGCGTTGGCTGGACTCGCTGCTGGCGGCGACGGCCGGCAAACTCAGCGGCCCGCCGGAATCCCGGCAACCGGAACAGGTCGATCCGGCACTGGCGCAGGCGCGCCGGCAGCTCGAGGACGGCGACTTCGCTGCGGCACTCGAGTCCTACCAGGCGTTGCTGGACGCCAACCCCAACCACGTCGAAGCCAAGGGCGCCGTGCGCCAGATCACCTTCTTGATGCGGGCGACCGCGCAGCGGCCGGACGCGGTGGCGGTCGCCGACGCCGCGCCCGACGACATCGAGGCCGCATTCGCCGCCGCCGACGTGCAGATCCTCAACCAGGAAGTCGGCGCTGCCTTCGATCGCCTGATCGCACTGGTGCGGCGCACCTCCGGCGAGGAGCGCACCAAGGTACGGACCCGGCTGATCGAGTTGTTCGACCTTTTCGATCCGGCCGATCCCGACGTCATCACCGCCCGCCGCAACCTAGCCAACGCGCTGTATTAGCGTTCGCCCTCACCGGGGACCAGCCACAGCCCCGACGTCGGCGGGAGCACCAAGACCGCAGAAGCGGGACGGCCGTGCCAGGGCTCGTCGCTGGCATCGACGCCGCCCAGATTGCCCACGCCGCCGCCGTGGTAGTCGGTCGCATCGGTGTTGAGCACTTCGCGCCAGCGCCCGGCAGTGGGCAGACCAAGCCGGTAGTGGCTGTGCTCGACGCCGGCGAAATTGAAGACGCACGCCATTACCGAGCCGTCGTTGCCGTAGCGCAGGAAGCTCAACACGTTGTTGGCCGAGTCGTTGGCGTCGATCCAGGAATAGCCCTCCGGGCGGCAGTCTTGACTCCACAGCGCCGGGTGGCCGCGGTAGATGCGGTTGATGTCGCGGACCAGCCGCAGGATGCCCGCGGAGAAGCCGTCCTCGTCGAGCTGGTACCAGTCCAGCCCGCGCTCCTGTGACCACTCGGCGCGCTGCCCGAACTCCTGTCCCATGAACAGCAGCTGCTTGCCCGGATGGGCCCACTGGTAGGCCAGCAGACTACGCAGTCCGGCGGCCTTGACATGGTCGTTGCCGGGCATCCGTGCCCACAGCGTGCCCTTGCCGTGCACCACCTCGTCGTGGCTGAGCGGCAGTACGAAGTTCTCGCTGAACGCATACAGCATCGAGAAGGTGATCTCGTGGTGGTGATAACTGCGATGCACGGGGTCATGACTCATGTAGTCAAGGGTGTCGTGCATCCATCCCATGTTCCACTTCATCGAAAAACCAAGTCCACCAACACTTGTCGGCCTCGATACACCCGGCCACGACGTCGACTCCTCGGCGATCGTGACTATGCCCGGAGCCACCCGGTGGGCGGTGGCGTTCATCTCCTGCAGAAACTGCACTGCCTCGAGGTTCTCTCGCCCGCCGTAGACGTTCGGTGTCCAGCCGCCCGCCGGGCGTGAGTAGTCGAGGTAGAGCATCGACGCCACCGCGTCCACCCGCAGGCCGTCGACGTGGAATTCTTCGAGCCAGAACAGCGCATTGGCCACCAGGAAATTGCGAACCTCGGGTCGACCGAAGTCGAACACATACGTGCCCCAATCGAGCTGCTCGCCGCGCCTGGGATCGGAATGCTCGTACAGCGGCGTGCCGTCGAAACGGCCCAGCGCCCAAGCGTCTTTGGGAAAATGCGCGGGAACCCAGTCGACGATGACGCCGATCCCGGCCTGGTGCAACGCGTCGACGAGCGCCCGGAAGTCGTCGGGCGTGCCGAATCTGGACGTCGGTGCGTAGTACGACGTGACCTGATAGCCCCACGAACCGGCGAACGGGTGCTCGGCGACGGGCAGCATCTCGACGTGGGTAAAACCTTGTTCGACAACGTAATCGGTTAGCTCGCGGGCGAGCTCGCGATAACTGAGTCCCGGTCGCCAGGAACCCAGATGCACTTCGTAGGTGCTCATCGGCTCGACTATCGGGTTGCGCTGGGCCCGTCGTGTCATCCAGTCGCCGTCCCCCCAGGTGTAGCTACTGGAGGTGACCCGCGACGCGGTGTGCGGCGGTACCTCGGTGGCGAAGGCGAACGGGTCGGCCCGATCGGTGACCGTGTCGTCGGCGCCATGCACTCGAAACTTGTACAGGCCGTCCGGTGCGAAGCCGGGCCAGAACAATTCCCACACCCCCGACGAGCCGAGCACCCGCAGCGGCGCGTCGTTGCCGTTCCAGCCGTTGAAGTCGCCGATCAGGCTGACACCTTTGGCGTTGGGCGCCCAGACCGCGAACGACACCCCGCTCACTACCCCGTCGGGAGTGCTGAACGAGCGCGGGTGGGCACCCAGCACCTCCCAGAGCCGTTCGTGACGACCCTCGGCGAACAGGTGGAGGTCGATCTCGCCCAGCGTGGGTAGGAAGCGATAGCCGTCGGCGACGACCTGCGGATCGCAACCGTGATAGCTCACCTCGAGGCGGTAGTCGATCAGGTCGACGAACGGCAGGGCGACCGCGAAAAGCCCGGAGTCGATGTGCTGCAGCGGATAACGCTGATCCCCGACAAGCGCGACCACTTTGACCGCGTGCGGTCGAAACGCCCGGATGACGGTGTGGTCGCCGTATTCGTGGGCGCCCAGGATGCTGTGCGGGTCGTGGTGTACTCCGGCCACCAGCCGTGCCAGGTCGTTCGGCTCGGGCGCCAGATCGGCTCCGGCCGACTGGTCGGTGGGGGTCATTGCGGCCTCACCTCCGGCGCAGCAACCTGCTTCGGGCTTCGGCGGGTATCAGCGGCATGTTGATGATATGCGCGACGGCCCGACCAGGGTCGATGCGCACATAGTTGGCTGCTCCCCACTGGTACTCCTCGCCTGTTACCTCGTCGCGCACCCAAAACCGGTCGTAGGACTGCATACCCAGTGCGGCCATGTCCAACCACAACGTCGCTTCCTCGGGTCCGAATGCGTTCAGCGTCGCCACCACCAGCACGCAGTCGCCGGTGATCGGGTCGAACTTGCTGTAGGCCAGCAGGGCGTCGTTGTCCACATGATGGAAATGCATCGTGCGAAGTTCGCGAAGTGCCGGATGCCTGCGGCGGATTTCGTTGAGCCGGGCGATGAACGGCTCCAATGAGCGGCCTTCGGCGAGCGCGCCGGCGAAGTCGCGGGGCCGCAGCTCGTATTTCTCCGAGTCCAGGTATTCCTCGCTGCCCTCCCGCACGGCGCGGTGCTCGAAGAGCTCGTAGCCGGAATACATGCCCCAGGCCGGGCTCATGGTCGCGGCCAGCACCGCGCGGATCGCGAACATCCCGGGTCCGCCATGCTGCAGGACCGCATGCAGGATGTCAGGAGTATTGACGAACAGGTTGGGTCGACGATAGTCGGCGAGCTGGGCTATCTCCGCGCCGAATTCGGTGAGTTCCCACTTGGCGGTGCGCCAGGTGAAGTAGGTGTAGGACTGGGTGAAGCCGAGCTTGGCCAGCCCGTATTGACGGACCGGTGGGGTGAACGCCTCGGACAAAAACAGCACATCGGGGTCGATCGCTTTCACCTGGCCGATCAGCCACGCCCAGAAGTCCGGCGGCTTGGTGTGCGGGTTGTCGACCCGGAAGAACTTGACTCCGTGGTCCATCCAGTACCGCACGACGCGCAGTACCTCGGCGTAGAGACCGGCAGGATCGTTGTCGAAGTTGAGCGGATAGATGTCCTGGTATTTCTTCGGCGGGTTCTCCGCGTAGGCGATGGTGCCGTCGGGCAACTCGGTGAACCACTCCCGGTGCTCGCGCGCCCAGGGGTGATCCGGCGCGCATTGCAGGGCCAGATCCAGCGCCACCTCCATGCCCAGGTTGCGGGTGGCCGCCACGAACTCGTCGAAGTCGTCGATCGTGCCCAACTGCGGGTGCACCGCGTCGTGGCCTCCCTCGTCGCTGCCGATCGCCCACGGCGAGCCGACGTCACCGGGCGCGGCGGTTGCGGTGTTGTTGCGGCCTTTGCGGTGGATCCTGCCGATGGGGTGGATCGGCGGCAGGTACACCACGTCGAAGCCCATCGCCGCGATGCGGGGCAGGGCCGCCCTGGCGGTGACGAACGTCCCGTGCACGGGGTTGCCGTCGGCGTCCCAGCCGCCGGTCGAGCGCGGAAACATCTCATACCACGCACTGAAGCGGGCCTCGGGTCGATCCACCCAGATTCCGTACTGCTCGCCCCGGGTGAGCAGGTCACGCAGCGGATAGCGGCCCAACAGGTCGTCGATCTCAGCGGTCAGTGCCAGCGCCGCGCGGGTTAGGGGATCACCCGCCGCGCGCAGCGCCGCCGCCGCCGCCAACAGGGGATCGCGCTCTCGGCGTGGCACGCCGGCGGCGGCGCGCTCGAACAGCTGCGCCCCGACCAGAAGGTCGTTGGACAATTCGGTCTCGCCTTGCCCGGCGTCCAGTTTGGCCACCACGGCGTGCCGCCAGGCATGGATCGGGTCACCCCAGCCGTCGATCCGAAACGTCCACAACCCGACGCGGTCCGGGATGAACTGACCGTGGAACACGTAGGGTTCCTCGCCCATCGTCATCGGGAGCAGCAGCGGCTTCACCCGGGTTCGGGCCTCGGCGTCGCGGTCCCCGACCGCCTCCGCCGCATCGCCGATCCGGCTCTGGCCCAGTTGCGGATACCGCGGCCCGAGACAGCGCACCACCAGGGTTGCCGCGACCGCGTCGTGACCCTCTCGCCACACCGCCGCCCGGACCGGGACAACCTCGCCGACCACGGCTTTGGCCGGGTAGGTGCCGCAGGACACGACGGGCGCGACGTCATCGATCTCGATGCGACCGGGCACCGTCACTCCGTTCCCTTTGTGGTCCCTGGCGTTGTGGTCCCTGGCGTTGTGGTCGTGCGCGTCCCTGCGCGCCGACACCCACCCCCTGTCCAGCCTAGTGTCGAGCCGCGCTCGGGGCCGACCGGCCCTTCCTCATTAAGCTAACGATCCGTGAAAGCCCTCCGCCGGTTCACCGTCCGCGCTCACCTTCCCGAGCGGCTCGCCGCCCTCGGACAGCTGTCGACCAACCTGCGGTGGTCCTGGGACAAGCCGACGCGGGACCTGTTCGCGGCCATCGACCCGCAGTTGTGGCAGCAATGCGGCCAAGACCCGGTGGCGCTGCTGGGCGCGGTAACCCCGGCGCGGCTCGACGAGTTGGCTGTCGACTCGGGCTTCCTCGACCGGCTCGACGCGCTGGCCGCCGACCTGGCCGACTACCTCACCCGCCCGCTGTGGTATCAGCGTCAGCGGGACGGGACCGCGATGCCCACCGGCATCGCCTACTTCTCGATGGAGTTCGGGGTCGCCGAGGTGTTGCCCAACTACTCCGGTGGCTTGGGCATCCTGGCCGGCGACCATCTGAAGTCGGCCTCCGACCTGGGAGTGCCGCTGATCGCGGTCGGGCTGTACTACCGCTCCGGCTACTTTCGGCAGTCGCTGACCGCCGACGGTTGGCAGCACGAAACGTATCCGGCGTTGGACCCGCAAGGCCTGCCGTTGCGGCTGCTCACCGACGCCGACGGCGATCCGGCGCTGGTCGCGTTGGCGCTACCGGACTCTGCGCAGTTGCGAGCCCGGATCTGGGTGGCCCGGGTCGGTCGCGTGCCGTTGCTGCTGCTGGACTCCGACATCCCCGAGAACGAACACGACCTGCGCAGTGTCACCGACCGGCTCTATGGCGGTGACCAGGAGCACCGCATCCGGCAGGAAATCCTGGCCGGGGTCGGCGGGGTCCGGGCGATCCGTGCCTTCACCGCCATTGAAGGGCTGCCCGCTCCGGAGGTGTTCCACATGAACGAGGGCCACGCCGGGTTCCTCGGCGTCGAGCGGATCCGGGAACTGATCACCGATTCCGGATTGGATTTCGACACCGCGCTGACCGTGGTGCGGGCCAGCACGGTGTTCACCACGCACACACCGGTGCCCGCCGGCATCGATCGGTTTCCGATGGAGATGATGCGGCGTTACTTCGACGAGCGGGCCGATGAGAACGCCGGTCCGGCCCTGCTGCCGGGCGTGCCCACCGAGGCTGTCCTGGCGCTGGGCGCCGAGGAGGATCCCACCGCGTTCAACATGGCTCATCTGGGCCTGCGGCTCGCGCAGCGCGCCAACGGTGTCTCGCTGCTGCACGGCAGGGTGAGCCGGACGATGTTCAACGGGCTGTGGCGCGGGTTCGACCCCGACGAGGTTCCCATCGGGTCGATCACCAACGGCGTTCACGCGCCCACCTGGGCCGCTCCGCAGTGGTTGGAGTTGGGCCGCGAACTGGCCGGATCGGATTCGCTCAGCGAACCCGCGGTGTGGCAGCGGCTCCAGCACGTCGACGCCGGGCACCTGTGGTGGATTCGCGGGCAACTGCGCCGCCAGCTGGTCGACGACGTGCGCGCACGGCTGCGCGCAGCGTGGCTGGAGCGCGGCGCATCCGAGGCCGAGCTGGGCTGGATCGCGTCGGCGTTCGACCCCGAGGTGCTGACCGTGGGTTTCGCGCGGCGGGTTCCGACGTACAAGCGCCTGACGCTGATGCTGCGCGACCCGGATCGGCTCGAGCGGCTGCTGCTCGACGAGGAAAAACCGATCCAGTTGATCGTGGCGGGCAAATCGCACCCGGCCGACGACGCCGGCAAGGCGCTGATCCAGCAGGTGGTCCGATTCGCCGACCGGCCCGAAGTGCGCCACCGCATCGCTTTTTTGCCCGACTACGACATGTCGATGGCGCGCCGGTTGTACTGGGGTTGCGACGTGTGGTTGAACAACCCGCTGCGGCCGCTGGAGGCCTGCGGCACGTCGGGCATGAAAAGCGCGCTCAACGGCGGCTTGAACCTGTCCATCCGCGACGGCTGGTGGGACGAGTGGTACGACGGCGAAAACGGCTGGGAGATTCCGTCGGCTTCGCGGACGGCCGACGAGGCCCGCCGCGACGACCTGGAGGCCGGCGCACTGTATGACCTGCTTGAGAAGGCGGTGGCGCCGACGTTCTACGAGCGCGACGAGCACGGCGTGCCGCCGCGGTGGATCCAGATGGTCCGGCACACCCTGCAAACGCTCGGACCGAAGGTGCTGGCCTCCCGGATGGTGCGCGACTACGTCGAGCACTACTACGCCCCGGCGGCGCAGTCGCTGCGCAAGACGGCCACGATCGGTGCCGACGGCGAGGCCACGTACGAGGCGGCCCGCGAGCTGGCCGACTACCGGCGGCGCGCCTTCGCGGCCTGGCCCAAAATCTGCATCACCGACGTCGACAGCACCGGTTTGCCGGACACCCCGCTGCTCGGCTCGAAGCTGACCCTGACCGCGGCCGTCAAGCTGGCCGGGCTGGATCCCGAGGAGGTCTGCGTGCAGGCGGTGGTGGGCCGCGTCGACGCCGGTGACATGCTGCTCGACCCGGTGACCGCCGAGATGTCACACACCGGCACCGCGTTCGGCGGCGACGAGATCTTTTCGACGTCGATGCCGCTGCCGGTCGCCGGGGCCGTGGGCTACACCGTGCGGGTGCTGCCCAATCACCCGATGCTGGCCAGCCGGGCCGAGCTCGGCCTGGTCACGCTGGCCTAAGCTTCGGCGGCCTCCAGCGCGCGGCGCAGCCGGCTCAGCGCGTTGCGCACCGCTGCGGCGTCGGTGGTGGGCCAGAACGGCGGCAGCGACGCCCGCAGGTAGCCGCCGTAGCGGGCGGTGGCCATCCGCGAGTCGAGGACGGCGACCACGCCGCGGTCCTCGACGCTGCGCAGCAGCCGGCCGGCGCCCTGGGCCAACAGCAGCGCGGCGTGGCTGGCGGCGACCGCCATGAATCCGTTGCCGCCGTGCGCGGTCACCGCCCGCTGGCGGGCACCCAGCAGCGGGTCGTCGGGCCGCGGGAAGGGGATGCGGTCGATGATCACCAACGCCAGCGACGGGCCCGGCACGTCGATGCCCTGCCACAGTGACAGCGTGCCGAACAGCGACGTGGCGGCATCGGCGGCGAATTGCTCGACCAGCGCCGCGGTGGTGTCGTCACCCTGGCACAGCACCGGGGTCGACAACCGCACGGTCATCGCGTCGGCGGCCGCACGGGCTGCCCGCATCGACGAGAACAACCCGAGCGTGCGCCCGCCCGCGGCGGTGATCAGGTCCGCGATCTCGGTCAGCTGCTCGGCCGACCCGGCACCGTCCCGGCCGGGCGGTGGCAGGTGGGCAGCCACATACAGAATCCCGGCCGAGGCATACGCGAACGGCGATCCGACATCGAGCCCGCGCCAGCGCACCGCGTCGGCCTCGCCGGGCGCACCGGCCAGACCCCAGGCGGTGGCCATCGGGTCGAAGGATCCGCCGATGGTCAGGGTGGCCGACGTCAGCACCGCCGTCCGGCCGGCGAACAACCGCTCGCGCAGCAGGCTGGCCACCGACAGCGGGGCCACTTTCAGCACCGCACGGGTCGGGCCGCGGTCGTCCTCGTGCTCCAGCCAGACCACATCGGTACGGTCGGGGATCGCCGGGGCGAACGACGCCAGGACCCGCGCGGCGGTGTCACCGATCTCGACCAGGCCGGCGACCGCCTCGGCGCGCACGGCCGCCGCCGCCGCGTCGACGGGCAACCTGTCGATCGCCGACTGCGCCGCGCCGGCGGCGTCACGCAGCGCTCTGAGGTGGGTCGCCAGCTCGTCGTCGAGGTGATCGATGCGGCCGGGGGCCTGGTCGGCGCACGCGTCGATGAACCTCCCGGACGCGGTTTCCCACCGCTGCAGCAACTCCGGCTCGACGAGGCGGGCGATGCGCCGGGAGGCGACCCCCAGCGCCGCCGCGGTGAGTTCGCCGGTGGCCACCGCGGTCACCCGGTCGGCGAGCTCGTGTGCCTCATCGATGACCAGGAGGCGGTGCTCGGGCAGCACCGCCGAACCGGAGACGGCGCCGATGGCCAGCAACGCGTGGTTGGTGACGACGATGTCAGCCCGGGCGGCAACTTCGCGTGCGCGTTCGGCGAAACAGTCGCTGCCGAACGGGCAGCGCGCCAGGCCGAGGCATTCCCGCGCGGACACGCTGACCTGGGCCCAGGACCGGTCCGGTACGCCCGGCGCGAGGTCGTCGCGGTCGCCGGAATCCGTCGTCGACGCCCACGCGGTGAGCCGCGCCAGGTCACGGCCCATGGCGGTGACGGGCTCGAAGAGCTCACGCTGTGGGTCGGCGGAACCTTCCGGCGGGCCGCCGCGGATTTTGTTCCAACACAGGTAGTTGCGCCGGCCCTTGAGCAGCGCGAACCGCGGTCGGCGGGGCAGCGCGTCGGCCAGGGCGTCGGCCAACCGGGGCAGGTCGCGGTCCACGAGTTGGCGCTGCAGCGCGATCGTGGCAGTCGAAACCACGACCGGCGTGTCTTCCGAGACCGCTCGCACGACCGCCGGCACCAGGTAGGCCAGCGACTTTCCGGTGCCGGTGCCGGCCTGCACGGCAAGGTGTTCGCCGGTGTCGAAAGCTTGCGCGACCGCAGTGGCCATCTGCAGCTGGCCAGTGCGCTCACTGCCGCGCAGTGCCGCCACCGCGGTCGCCAGCAGCTCGGGTACGGACAGGCCGGGCGTGGTCTACTCCTGGTTATGTGGCGGTTATCGGTTGGCGCCGGGTGACGGGATCTGCGTGGTGGGAATCGCCGGATCGCCGTGCGACAACATCAGACCCTCCCACGGCAGACTTCGCAAGCCCGACGCCACCAGCGCGCGCGCCGCGGCCAGGGCGTCCCTGCCGGTGCCGGCCACTGGCTGGCCGTCGCGCACCAGCGGGATGGTCAACATCCGGGACGGCTCGCCGGTCTCGGGTGGGTGGCCGGCGGGATACACGATCTCCTCGGTGATGACGCCGGTCGGGCGACTCGTCCGCAGCGCTTGTTTGTGGCCCCCGCTGGACTCCTTACTGGCGCTGCGCTTGCGCACCGGGATGCCGTTCACCTCCACCAGCTTGTAGACCAGGTCCGCGGTCGGCGCGCCGGAGCCGGTGACCAGCGAGGTGCCGACGCCGTAGCTGTCCACCGGGTCGGCGCCCAGTGCGGCGATCGCGAATTCGTCGAGATCGCCCGAGACCAGGATTCGGGTTCGGGTCGCCCCCAGGCGATCCAGCTGCTCGCGGACCTGCCGGGCCAGCACGCCCAGTTCACCGGAGTCGATGCGCACCGCGCCGAGCCCGACGCCCGCGGCTGCGACCGCGTTGGCCACGCCGGTCCTCACGTCATAGGTGTCCACCACCAACGTGGTGGCGGTGCCCAGCGCCTCGGCTTGGGCGCGGAAGGCCGCCGTCTCGTCCGGCCCGTCGGGGCCGGTGTGCAACAGGGTGAACGCGTGTGCGCTGGTGCCTTCGGCCGGGACGCCGTAGCGCCGCCGGGCTTCCAGGTTCGACGATGCGGCGAAGCCGGCGATGTAGGCCGCGCGGGCCGCGGCCACCGCCGCCTGCTCATGGGTGCGCCGCGACCCCATCTCGATCAACGGCCGCCCCCGCGCGGCGCTGACCATCCGGGCCGCTGCCGAAGCGACTGCGGTGTCATGGTTGAAGATCGACAGTGCGAGCGTCTCCAGCACAACGCATTCGGCAAAGCTGCCCTGCACCGAAAGCACCGGCGACCCGGGGAAGTACAGCTCGCCCTCGGCGTAGCCCTCGACGTCGCCGCGGAACCGGAAATCGGCGAGGTAGCGCAGCGTGTCCGCGTCGAGGAAATCGCTCAGCGATGCCAACGCGGTGTCGTCGAACCGGAACTGCGACAACGCTTCCAGAAATCGGCCGGTACCTGCGACCACTCCGTACCGCCGCCCGGCGGGCAGCCGCCGGGCGAACAGCTCGAAGGTGACCCGCCGGTGCGCAGTGCCGTCGTGCAGGGCCGCCGCGAGCATCGTCAACTCGTATTTGTCGGTCAGCAGTGCCGCACAGGCAGGGTCAACCACACACCAACGGTATCGGCTCGAGCGGGCGTGAGACGGTGTGCGGCCGCTGCTCGGTATCCTGGGAGGCATGGCTGCATCAGCACCGACCAAGCCGGACACCACCGAGCGGCGTTACACCGATCCGGTCGACGCCACGGCCGGTCCGTGGGTCACCATAGTGTGGGACGACCCGGTCAACCTGATGAACTACGTGACGTATGTCTTCCAGAAGTTGTTCGGCTACAGCGAAGCGCACGCCACCAAGCTGATGCTGCAAGTGCACAACGAAGGCAAGGCAGTGGTCTCGTCGGGCAGCCGGGAATCCATGGAAGTCGACGTGTCCAGGCTGCACGCCGCCGGGTTGTGGGCCACCCTGCAACAGGACCGCTGAGGCGAGGCATCCAGGTTTTGAGGTGCGCAAATGGAAGCGGGTCCAGACCGCCCACGGTCTGCGTCTGCGGTCCGCGTTGGCGCCGCACGAGGCCGCCCTGCTCAGGGTTCTGGTCGAATCGGTGGTCGGGCTGCTCAACGAACGGGAGTTTTCCTCGCCGCCCGATGAACTCGAAGAGATAACCGGCATCAAGACCGGCCGCAGCGACTCACCCGACAACGCGACGCTGCGTCGCCTGCTGCCGGATTTCTACCGGCCCGAAGACGGCAACTCCCAGGCTGCCGACAGCCTCAACGCTGCCCTGCGCAGCCTGCACGAGCCGACGATCATCGAGGCCAAACGTGTTGCAGCCCAACAACTACTGGACACAGTTCCCGATAACGGCGGCCGGGTGGAGCTGACCGAGGGTGCCGCCAACGCCTGGATCGCGGCCCTCAACGATGTCCGGCTGGCGTTGGGCACCATGCTCGACATCCGCCCCGGCGGGCCCGACCGACTGCCCGACGACCACCCGCTGGCCCCGCATCTTGACGTCTACCAGTGGCTGACGGTCGTACAGGAGTACCTGGTGTTGGCGCTGCGGGGGTCCTGATGACCGGGATCGGCGGTGCGGGCAACTCGATCACCGACGTCGGAGGTATCCGCGCGGGGCACTTTCACCGGCTGGATCCCGACGCCGCGCCGGGTACGGGCTGGGCGAGCGGGGTGACCGTGGTGTTGACCCCGCCCCACACGGTCGGCGCCGTCGACTCCCGCGGCGGGGCGCCCGGCAGCCGGGAGACCGACCTGCTCGACCCGGCCAGCAGCGTCCGCTACGTCGACGCGGTGCTGATCGCCGGGGGCAGCGCCTACGGACTGGCGGCGGCCGACGGCGTGATGCACTGGCTGGAGGAGCGCGGCCGGGGTGTGGCGATCGACTCCGGAGTGGTGCCCATCGTGCCGGGCGCGGTCGTTTACGACCTGGCGGTCGGCGGCTGGGCCTGCCGGCCGACGGCTGAATTCGGGTACGCCGCCTGCGGTGCTGCCGTCGGCGCCGAAGGGGGGATGCTCGCGGTGGGCACGGTCGGCGCCGGGGTGGGCGCTCGTGCGGGCGTGCTCAAGGGCGGGGTCGGCACCGCGTCGACGACGCTGCGCTGTGGGGTGACCGTGGGCGCGCTGGTCGTGGTGAACTCCGCCGGCGACGTGATCGACCGGGCCACCGGCCTGCCCTGGTGGGGCTCTCTTGCCGACGAGTTCGGCCTGGTTGCCCCGCCGCCCGACCAAATCGCCGCCCTGGCGGGGCTGCAAAGCCGGCTGAGCCCGCTCAACACCACGGTCGGGGTGGTCGCCACCGACGCCGAGCTGAGCCCGGCCGGGTGTCAGCGTGTCGCCGTCGCCGCCCACGACGGCCTGGCCCGCACCATCCGGCCCGCGCATACCCCGCTGGACGGCGATATGGTGTTCGCGCTGGCCACCGGCGCCGTCGAGGTGGCCGCGCCGACCGACATCCCGGTGGCGTTTGCGCCCGAGACCGCGCTGCTGACCGAGGTGGGGGAGGCGGCGGCGGACTGTCTGGCCCGGGCCGTGCTGGTCGGTGTGCTGGCCGCCGAGGCGGTGGCCGGAATACCCACCTACCGGGACCTGTTGCCCGGAGCATTCCGGTAACCGCGCTGACGGCGAACACAGCGACGACGAGGAGCGTTCATGACCGAGGGATTCCGGGGACGTGCTGGTCATCCGTGCTGATCTGGTCGAGGCGATGCTCGCCCATGCCCGTGCCGACCATCCCGACGAAGCCTGTGGTGTGTTGGCCGGTCCGGAGGGCTCCGACCGTCCCGAACGCCACATCGCGATGGCCAACGCCGAACGCTCGCCGACGTTCTACCGGTTCGACGCGCAGGAGCAACTGCGGGTGTGGCGGGCCTTGGAGGAATCGGGCGACGCGCCGATCGTCATCTATCACTCGCACACCGCGACCGAGGCCTATCCCAGCCGCACCGACGTGAGCCTGGCCGCCGAGCCCGATGCCCATTACGTGGTGGTGTCCACCCGCAACCCCGATGACTGCGAACTGCGCAGCTACCGCATCATCGACGGCGTCGTCACCGAGGAGCCCGTCACCGTCGTCGAGCACTACCGGACCGGTGATGCTGCCGAGCGGACCCGGCCGGATCACGAATCGGGCCCAGTAGAGGGGAGCTGTTCATGAGCGTGACCGTGTCCATCCCGACTATCCTTCGTCCGCACACCGGCGGTCGGAAACGGGTAGAGGCCAAGGGCGACACGTTGCGGGCGGTCCTCGACGACCTGGAGGCCAACTATTCGGGCATCTCCGAGCGTCTGCTGCAGGACGGCACATTGCACCGCTTCGTCAACATCTACGTCAACGACGAGGACGTGCGGTTCTCCGGCGGGCTCGACACCACGATCAGCGACGGCGACTCGATCACGATCCTGCCGGCTGTCGCCGGCGGGTGAGCATGACCCGCTACGACTCGCTGCTGCAGACGCTGGGCAATACTCCGCTGGTAGGCCTGCCGCGGCTCTCACCACGCTGGCACGACGCGGCCGGACCGGCCTCCCCGCTGCCGCATGTGCGGTTGTGGGCCAAACTCGAAGACCGCAACCCGACCGGGTCGATCAAGGACCGGGCGGCGTTGCGGATGATCGAGCAGGCCGAGGCCGACGGGTGGTTGGCGCCGGGCGCCACGATCCTCGAACCCACCAGCGGCAACACCGGGATCTCGCTGGCCATGGCGGCGCGGTTGAAGGGCTATCGGCTGATCGCGGTGATGCCGGAGAACACCTCGATCGAACGCCGCCAGCTACTCGAGCTCTACGGCGCGCAGATCGTCTTCTCGCCCGCCGAGGGCGGCTCCAACACCGCGGTGGCCACCGCCAAGGAGCTGGCCGCGGCCAATCCGTCCTGGGTGATGCTCTATCAGTACGGCAACCCGGCCAACACCGACGCGCACTACTACGGCACCGGCCCGGAGCTGCTGGCCGATCTTCCGGAGATCACGCACTTCGTCGCGGGACTGGGCACCACCGGTACGTTGATGGGTACCGGCCGCTTCCTGCATGAGCGGGTGCCCGACGTGCAGATCGTGGCCGCCGAACCCCGTTACGGCGACGGCGTGTACGCGCTGCGCAACATCGACGAGGGCTTTGTGCCCGAACTCTACGACCCCGCCATCTTGACCGCCCGCTACTCGGTCGGCTCCGCCGACGCGCTGCGCCGCACGCGGGAGTTGATCGAGGCCGAAGGCATCTTCGCCGGCATCTCCACCGGGGCGGTCCTGCACGCGGCGCTGGGCGTCGCCGCCAAGGCGCTGGCGTCCAACGAGCGCGCCGATATCGCTTTCGTGGTCGCCGACGCCGGTTGGAAGTACCTGTCCACCGGTGCCTACGCCGGTACCGTCGACGAGGCCGAGGATGCGTTGGAAGGCCAGCTATGGGCCTAACGACAGCCGTGCCGACCGCCCAGCGGCCGGCCAAACACTCGGGATTGGTGGTCGGCGGCGCGACGATCGTCGGCTTCGTAGCGCTGCTGTACGTCGCGGAGCTGGTCGATCAGCTCAGTGGCCACCACCTGGATCGCGACGGCATCCGGCCGCTGGAGGCCGCCGGCCTGTGGGGCGTCATCGTCGCCCCGCTGCTGCATGCCAGTTGGCAGCACCTGATCGCCAACACCGGCCCGGCGTTGATCCTCGGTTTTCTGGTGACGCTGACCGGCCTCTCGCGGTTCTTCTGGACGACCGCGATCGTGTGGATTGCCGGCGGGCTCGGCACCTGGCTGATCGGCAACATCGGCTCGACGTGCGGCGAAACAGATCACATCGGCGCGTCGGGCCTGATCTTCGGCTGGCTGACCTTCGTGGTGGTGTTCGGGTTTTTCACCCGCTCGGTCCGGCAGATCGTCACCGGGATCGTCGTGCTGTTCGGCTACGGAGGGGTGTTGTGGGGCGCGGTGCCGGTGCTCGACGGGTGCGGCGGAGTGTCCTGGCAGGGGCATCTGTGTGGTGCGCTGGCCGGCCTGTTGGCCGCCTACCTGCTGTCCGGCCCGGAGCGGCGCGCCCGCGAGTATCGCCGGCAGCAGGTCCTCCGGTGAGCCGAGCGCTGGCCCCGGTCGGCATCTTCGACTCGGGGGTGGGAGGACTGACGGTCGCTCGCGCGATCATCGACCAGCTGCCCGACGAGGACATCATCTATGTCGGCGACAACGCCAACGGCCCCTATGGTCCGCTCACTATCGCCGAGATCCGCTCCCACGCCCTGGCTCTCGGCGACGACCTCGTCGGCCGCGGGGTCAAGGCGTTGGTGATCGCGTGCAACTCGGCGTCCGCGGCGTGCCTGCGTGACGCCCGGGAGCGCTACGAGGTGCCGGTCGTCGAGGTGATCCTGCCCGCGGTCCGGCGCGCCGTCGCCGCGACCCGCAACGGCCGCATCGGGGTGATCGGCACTCAGGCAACCATCGCCTCGCACGCCTACCAGGACGCGTTCGCCGCCGCCCGCGACACCGAGATCACCGCCGTGGCCTGCCCGCGGTTTGTCGACTTCGTCGAGCGCGGCATCACCAGTGGTCGCCAGGTGCTCGGGCTGGCCGAAGGCTACCTTGAGCCCCTGCAGCGCGCCGACGTGGACACGCTGGTGCTGGGCTGCACCCACTATCCGCTGTTGTCCGGGTTGATTCAGCTGGCGATGGGCCAGCACGTCACGTTGGTCTCCAGCGCCGAAGAGACCGCCAAGGAACTGCTGCGGGTGCTCACCGAGCAGGACCTGCTGCGCCCCCATGACGCGCCACCGGCAACCAGGATCTTCGAGGCCACCGGCGACCCGGAGGCGTTCAGCCGGCTGGCGGCGCGGTTCCTGGGGCCCGCCGGGGTGCAGCCCGTTCACCGGCTGCCCGGATAAGGGCCGGCGCCCGGCAAAGCGGGGACGTTTTCGCCAAGCCGGTCGCGGGCATGGCACAGTAGTGACCGTGCGAATAACCGTGCTCGGCTGCTCCGGCAGTGTCGTCGGCCCGGACTCGCCGGCATCGGGTTATCTGCTCCGGGCGCCGGACACTCCGCCGCTGGTGGTCGACTTCGGCGGCGGCGTGCTCGGGGCACTGCAGCGCCACACCGATCCGGGTTCGGTGCAGGTGCTGTTGTCGCATCTGCACGCCGACCACTGCCTGGATCTGCCCGGCCTGTTCGTATGGCGCCGCTATCATCCCTCGCCCCCGGTGGGCAAGGCGGTGATGTATGGCCCCAGCGACACCTGGTCGCGGCTCGGGGCCGCATCCTCGCCCTACGGAGGCGAGATCGACGACTTCACCGACATTTTCGAGATCCACCACTGGGTCGACGGTGAGCCGGTGCAGATCGGCACGCTGACCATTGTGCCGCGCGTGGTGGCGCATCCGACCGAGTCCTACGGCCTGAAGATCACCGATCCCAGCGGAGCATCCTTCGTCTACAGCGGTGACACCGGGATCTGCGACACGCTCGTCGAGCTGGCCCGCGACGCCGACGTCTTCCTGTGCGAGGCGTCCTGGACCGACGCTGCCGATCGTCCCTGCAACCTGCACCTGTCGGGCACCGACGCGGGGCGGATCGCCGCTGCCGCCGGGGTCCGGGAACTGCTGCTCACCCACATCCCGCCGTGGACCTCGCGCGAGGACGTGATCAGCGAGGCGAAGGCGGAGTTCGACGGACCGGTGCACGCGGTGGTGTGCGGCGAGACGTTCAACGTGGGGCGAGGCTGACCAACCCCGATAGGCTGGCCGGTGTGTCCAGACGAGAAGACGGTCGCCTCGATGACGAGCTTCGCCCGGTGGTCATCACCCGCGGGTTCACCTCGCATCCGGCGGGTTCGGTGCTTGTTGAATTCGGCCACACCAAGGTCTTGTGTACGGCCAGCGTCATCGAGGGGGTGCCACGCTGGCGCAAGGGGTCGGGGTCGGGTTGGCTCACCGCCGAATACGCGATGCTGCCGGCGGCCACCCACACCCGCGGTGACCGGGAATCGGTGAAGGGCCGGCTGTCTGGGCGCACCCAGGAGATAAGTCGGCTGATCGGCCGGTCGCTGCGGGCCGCCATCGACCTGGCGGCCTTGGGGGAGAACACCGTCGCGATCGACTGCGACGTGTTGCAGGCCGACGGCGGCACCCGCACCGCGGCGATCACCGGAGCCTACGTCGCGCTGGCCGATGCGGTGACGTACCTGTCGGCAGCGGGCGCGCTGTCCGACCCGCGGCCGCTGTCGTGCGCGATCGCCGCGGTCAGTGTCGGCGTGGTCGACGGCCGGATCCGGGTGGACCTGCCCTACGAGGAGGACGCTCGCGCCGAGGTCGACATGAACGTCGTCGCCACCGACACCGGAACCCTGGTCGAGGTGCAGGGCACCGGGGAGGGGGCGACCTTCCCGCGCTCGACGCTGGACAAGCTGCTCGACGCAGCCCTGGGTGCCTGCGACACGCTGTTCGCCGTGCAGCGCGAGGCCCTGGCCGCACCGTATCCGGGTGTGCTGCCCGAGGGCCCGCCTCCGCAGAAAGCTTTCGGCAGCTGACCCGGGTGCTCGTCGCCAGCCGCAACCGCAAGAAGCTGGCCGAACTGCGGCGGGTGCTCGACGCCGCGCACCTGGCGGCGCTGACCCTGGTGTCGCCGGACGAGGTGCCCGCTTTCGGGGAGACACCGGAGACCGGCGCGACTTTCGAGGACAACGCGCTGGCCAAGGCCCGTGACGGCTTCGCCGCGAGTAATCTGCCGTGCATCGCCGACGACTCGGGCTTGGCAGTGGCGGCGTTGAACGGCATGCCCGGGGTGCTCTCGGCGCGCTGGGCCGGCACCCACGGTGACGACGCCGCCAACGTCGCGCTGCTGCTCGCCCAGCTGCGCGACGTCCCCGACGAGCGGCGCGGCGCAACGTTCGTCTCGGCGTGCGCGTTGGTGTGGCAGGGCGGCGAAGTCGTGGTCCGGGGTGAGTGGCCGGGAACGATCACCCGGGAGCCGCGCGGTGACGGCGGATTCGGTTACGACCCGGTGTTTCGTCCGGAGGGCTTCGCCTGCACTGCGGCGCAGCTCAGTCCGGCCGACAAAGACGCCGTCTCGCATCGCGGCCGGGCGCTGCGTTTGCTGCTGCCGGCGCTGCGGGCACTGCTCTGACGGCCCGCTTCCCGCATCCCGCCGAGTGTGCCGTGTCATACGCGACACGCCGGAGCGGCCGTATCAAACCGCACAACCGGGGCCGGCTACCGGGCCTACAGCGCGAAGCGGGCTTTGATGTCCTTGGTCTGGAAGTGCTCGACGATGATGCCGAGCAGCGGAACGGTGCCGGCCAGCAGTACCGCGATCGTCTTGCCGATGGGCCAGCGGACCTTGACCGCCAGATTGGCGGTGAACAGCAGATACGTGAAATACACCCAGCCATGCACCACACCGATCCAGGTCGGCGGATTCTCCACCCGGACGATGTAATGGACCACGATTTCGTAGCACAGCGCGATCAGCCAGATGCCCGTCGTCCAGGCCATGACGCGGTACCCCAGCAGCGCGTGCCGGACCTTCTCGGCGGATGTGGGCGCCGCCTGCTGCGCTTCGGGTGTCTCGGGTGTGGTCATGCGATCGTCCTGTTCTGTTCCTCGGCATCGTTTTTGGCGAGTTGGGCCAGGTAGGCGTTGTACTCTCGCAGCGCCGGATCGTCGACCGGCTGCGCTGCCGGACCGGGCCGCTCGGGCAACAACCCTTGCGGGAGCTGCGTCATGGCGGGGTGCTGTCGTGGCGCCGGCGGTGTTTGCTCGTAGCGGACGAACTTGCGGTAGGCCCAGACGCAGAATCCGGCGAACAGCGGCCACTGCAACGCGTAGCCGAGGTTTTGGAAGGTGCCCGACACCGACTGAAACCTCGTCCACTGCCACCAGCCCAAGGCCAGGCAACCGCAGGCAGCAACGACAACCAGCGCTGCAAGCGGCCATCTCCGACGCCGGGTAGTGGACACGTTACGACGGTACCCCTTGCTGCGTCACCGCCGCTCTTAACGCGCGAGCGGTACGATCGGCAGGCTTGCGGGCGTGGCGAAACAGGCAACCGCGCGGGTTTTAGGTGCCCGTGCTCGAAAGAGCTTGAGGGTTCGAGTCCCTCCGCCCGCACCGACACCGGGTGGCCCGGCGGGCATCGTCGCTCAGCAGTCCACCTCGATGGTGAACGGCGCCGTCGTCGTGATCGCGGGGTCGGTGCGCCGAGAGCCGTGGGCCTCGCCGGTGACGGTATAGGTGTTACCGGCGAAAACAGCAGTAGCGTGGCCGACTCCTGCGTCGGCCACGCCGGTGAAGTCGTTGTAGTTGTCGATGTTGACCGATTCGACCTTGGGCTTGCCCGAATCGAGGTTGAGAAGTACTCGGACACGCGCGGGCGCGAGGCTGACATCAGCGGTCAGCAACCACTGAACTTGGTTACAGGTGACCGCATGCGAAGTCCGGGTGACGTAGTCGACGGTGACGTGCGCGGTTTTTTGGGGGATCCTTTCGGCGCGCAGGAAACACCCCGAGCACAACGCCATGGGCACCGAAGCGGCCGCCATCGCCGCGATAGCGAATCGGCCGTTCACCGGGCACCTCCACTCTTGTTTTCACGACGTCACCTTCGCCTGCACCAAGCCGGTCAGGTGAGTGACACCCGGCCCATGATCAGGTCGATGATCGGTTTGCCGGGCGCGAACGACCCGGTCAGCGATGACGCGACGTGCCCATAGTCCACCAGCAAGGTTGCGCCATTGACGCCGGCGGCGGCGTCGCTGTTGAGAAACGCCATCACGTTGGCCATCTGCTCGGGGGTGTGGACCGCAGAGCCGGTGGCGTCCCGGTAGTCCTGCGCGAACGTCAGCCACAGGTCGGCATTGGCGCGGGCAAGGGGGGTGTCCGTCGGGCCGGGGCAGATGGCGTTGATGCGCACCCCTTTGGCCAGGAACGGAAACGCCTGCATCGCGACGTAGGCGTTGATGGCTTGCTTGCTGAAGCCGTAGTGGATGAACCCCTCCGCCTCGTGGGCCCTGACCCAGGCGTCCGCGGCGTCGAAGTCGGGGGTGGCCAGGAACTCCTGCAGTCGCGGCAGGTCACTTTCCCATCCGATGCCGGCAACCGAGGAAATGAAACAGATGGCCGAACCGCGACGCAACCGGCCCTCATCGAGCAGCCGCTCGATGAGATGGCGGTGGCCGATGAAATTGATTCGCATCAGGTCGGGTCCGTCGGCAACCCCGGCGGCCGAGAACAGAGCGTCGACGGGGCCGTCCACCTGGTCGATCGCGCTGTCGATCGATGCCCGATCGCGTAAGTCCACTGCAATGCCGCGGCCGAGATCGGCGTCAACCGGTGCGTAATCCATCACCACGACCTCGGCGCCCAGGGCAGCTGCGGTCCGGGCCGCCGCTGCCCCCATGCCGGTCGCACCGCCCACCACCAGCGCCCGCTTGCCGTCGTAGCGAAACTGCTCGATACCAGTCATTTCCGTCCTATCCTCGCTGTGATCTCGGCGGGAACCCCTTGGCGCGGGGAGTCGAGGGGCTTACCGACAGCCTTACGGAACGGACCGTAGCGTATCCGGCGAAATTTTGGCAGTGTGCGCCGAGACCGGCCGCGAACTCCTCGAGCGCAGGTCAACGGCGCTTCGAGGTAGTCTATGCGGCAGCTAAGTCGAAGGTGTGCGTGTGGAACGGAGTCACATGAACGCGCGTGTCGAGCAGTTGGAGTTCCAGGCTGAGGCTCGGCAATTGCTGGATCTGATGATCCACTCGGTCTATTCCAACAAGGATTCGTTTCTGCGGGAGCTGATCTCGAATGCCTCCGATGCACTCGACAAGCTGCGACTGGAAGCCTTCCGCAACAAGGACCTCGACGTCGACACCTCCGACCTGCATATCGAGATCGAGGCCGACAAAGACGCACGCACCCTGACCGTGCGCGACAACGGCATCGGGATGACGCGCGAAGAGGTCGTGGATCTGATCGGCACCCTGGCCAAGTCGGGCACCGCCGAACTCCGTCGGCAGCTGCGGGAGGCTAAAGACGCCGCCGCCTCCGACGAGCTGATCGGTCAGTTCGGGATCGGTTTCTACTCGGTGTTCATGGTCGCTGACAAGGTCGAGCTGCTGACCCGCAAGGCCGGCGAAAGCGCTGCTACCAGGTGGGAATCCAGCGGTGAAGGCACCTACACCATCGAATCGGTCGATGACGCGCCGCAGGGAACGTCGGTCACCTTGCACCTCAAGCCCGAAGATGCCGAGAACGAGCTGCACGATTACACCGCGGAGTGGAAGATCCGGAGTCTGGTCAAGAAGTACTCGGACTTCATTGCCTGGCCGATCCGGATGCAGGTCGAAAAGCGTACTCCGGCCACCGAGGAGGGGGGCGACGACGTCGTCACCGTGGAAACCGAGACGCTCAACTCGATGAAGGCGCTGTGGGCCAGACCCAAAGACGAGGTCTCCGAGGAGGAGTACAAGGAGTTCTACAAGCACATCGCACACGCCTGGGATGACCCGCTGGAGGTCATCGCGATGAAGGCCGAGGGCACTTTCGAGTACCAGGCCTTGCTGTTCATCCCGTCACATGCTCCGTTCGACCTGTATGACCGGGACGCCAAGATCGGGGTTCAGCTCTATGTCAAGCGCGTCTTCGTCATGGGCGACTGCGACCAGCTGTTGCCGAGATACCTGCGGTTCGTCAAGGGCGTTGTCGACGCCCAGGACATGTCGCTCAACGTTTCCCGGGAAATGCTGCAGCAGGATCGCCAGATCAACGCGATCCGCCGCCGGCTGACCAAAAAAGTGCTCGCCACGATCGAGGACCTGCAGTCGCAGCGGCCCGAGGACTACCGCACGTTCTGGACCCAGTTCGGCACGGTCCTCAAAGAGGGCCTGATGCTGGACTTCGACAACCAGGACACGCTGCTGCGTGTCTCGTCGTTCGCCTCGACGCACAGCGACGAGCAGCTCACCACCCTCGCCGACTATGTGGGGCGCATGAAGGACAACCAAAAACAGATCTTTTATGCGACCGGCGAATCGCGTGAGCAACTTCTGAAGTCGCCGCATTTGGAGGCGTTCAAGGCCAAGGGCTACGAGGTGCTGCTGCTGACCGATCCGGTCGACGAGATCTGGGTGGGACAGGTCAGCCAGTTCGACGGCAAGCCTTTGCAGTCGGTCGCCAAGGGTGAGGTCGATCTGGACTCCGAGGAGGAAAAGTCCGCCCACGAGGCCGAGCGCCAGGAGCAGCAGAAGGATTTCGCCGACCTGCTGACCTGGCTGCAGCAGACCTTGAGCGACCACGTCAAGGAAGTACGGTTGTCCACCCGCCTCACCGAGTCGCCGGCCTGCCTGATCACCGACAGTTTCGGCATCACGCCCGCGCTCGCGCGCATGTACCGCGCTTCCGGGCAGGTGGTTCCGGTCGGGAAGCGGATCCTCGAAATCAACCCCAAGCATCCGCTCATCATCGGCCTGCAACAGGCGCACAAGAACCGCGGCGATGACGACGCCAAGCTCGCCGAACTCGCCGACACCGCCGAACTGCTCTACGGCACCGCGCTTCTGTCCGAAGGTGATGTACCCGAGGACCCGGCGAAGTTCGCCGGATTGCTCGCCGATCGGCTGGCACGCACCGTGTAGGGGGTGCGACGGGCAGCCCGGCACTGTGCGGAGCGCCGCACCGAAGGAGAGTGACATGACTGAGGCGGCAAAGGTTCGTTTCGAACCGAAGATGTTGATCGACGGCGAGCTCGTCGACGGCCGGGCCGGCGCGTTCCCCAACGTCAATCCGGCAACCGAAGAGATCCTCGGCGAGGTCGCCGACGCGTCGAAGGAAGACATGCATCGGGCCATCGACGCCGCCCGCCGCGCGTTCGACGAGACCGACTGGTCGACCAACCACGCGTTTCGGCAGCGCTGCCTGCTGCAGCTGCACGAGGCCATCGACGCCGAGCGCGAAGAACTGCGTGAGGAGCTCATCCTCGAAGCCGGAACACCCCGGGCCATCACCTACGGACCCCAGCTCGACGCGCCGCTGGAGGACGGGCTGCGGTACCCCGCCAAGCTGATCGACGAGTACCCCTGGGAAACCGACCTGGGTGACAAGCCGATCAGCGTCACCGGCATGCTGACCCGTCGCAAGGTGTGGCGGGAACCAGTGGGCGTGGTCGGCGCGATCGTGCCGTGGAACTTCCCGTTCGAGGTCACCATCAACAAGATCGGCCAGGCGCTGGGCACCGGCAACACCGTGGTGCTCAAACCGGCGCCCGACACGCCGTTCAATGCGACCCGGCTGGGCCGGTTGATCGCCGAGAAAACAGATATTCCATCCGGCGTCGTCAACGTCGTCACCGCATCGGATCATCTGATCGGCGAAGAGCTCACCCTCTCGCCGAAGGTCGACCTGATCTCGTTCACCGGCTCGACCGCGGTCGGCAAACGGATCATGGAAAAAGGTGCGGCGACACTGAAGCGGCTGTTTTTGGAGCTCGGCGGCAAGTCGGCCACGATCGTGCTCGAGGATGCCGATTTCGGGTCGGCCTGCGCGATCGGCATCGCCCCGTGCATGCACGCCGGGCAGGGCTGCGCCATTCCCACCAGGATGCTGCTGCCGCGGTCTCGCTACGACGAGGGCGTGGGGATTCTGCAGAGCATCTACGAGAACGTCATGCCGGGCGACCCGCAGGATCCCGCCACCCTGTGCGGCCCGTTGATCTCGGATAGGCAGCGCCAGCGGGTGCTGGGCTATCTCAACAAGGGCATCGAGGAGGGCGCCACCGCCCTGGTCGGCGGCCCCGACGCGCCCACCGGTTTCGACAAGGGGTTCTTCGTGCGGCCAACGCTTTTCGTCGACGTCGACAATTCCATGACGATTGCGCAAGAGGAGATTTTCGGCCCGGTGCTGGCTGTCATCCCCTTCGACGACGAGGAGGACGCGATCCGCATCGCCAACGACAGCGCCTACGGGCTGGCCGGTAACGTGATCTCGGGTTCCCTGGAGCACTCGCTGGCGGTGGCCCGCCGGCTGCGGGCCGGGTTCATCGGCGTCAACGGCGGCGCTGCCTACGGCGCCGACACGCCGTTCGGTGGATACAAGGCCAGCGGAGTGGGCCGCCAGAACGGTGTCGCCGGGTTCGACCAGTACACCGAGATCAAATCCGTCGGCTATCCCGCCGGCTCATGAGCAGCGACGGCCCGAGCGTGCGCACAAACCGACGTTCGCCGGCGTGTCGCTGCGGCGACACGCACGCTCGCGGTGTTCGGTGCGGTTACCTGCGGCGTGCTGTGGACGCCGACCTGACCAGGTTCGACCCGACAATCAGGCGCTGGATCTCGCTGGTCCCCTCGTAGAGCCGCAGCAGGCGGACGTCGCGGTAGATCCGCTCCACCGGCACCCCGCGCAGGTAGCCGCTGCCGCCGTGGATTTGCACGGCCAGATCGGCGACCTTGCCGGCCATTTCGGTGCAATACAACTTCGCCGCCGACGGCGCGATCCGGCGATCCTGGTCGCTGATCCATAACCGGGCCGCCTCCCGCACCAGAGCACGTCCGGCCATCACGCCGGTTTGCTGCTCGGCCAGCATCGCCTGCACCAGTTGGAAGTTCCCGATCGGCGTGCCGCCCTGGGTGGCGGTGGCCGCATAGGTCACGGACTCGTCGAGCGCCCGCTGGGCGGTGCCCACCGCGACCGCGGCGATGTGGATGCGCCCGCGCGCCAGCGACGTCATCGCTGCCCGGTAGCCGATGTCTTCGCTGCCGCCGACCAGCGCACCGTGCGGGACACGGACATCGGTGAAGCTGACATCGGCCGTCCACGCGCCTTCCTGGCCCATTTTGGCGTCCTTAGGCCCCACTTCGACGCCGGGGATGTCGGCCGGGACCAGGAACACCGCGATGCCCGGGCCGGCCGCATCGGCGGGCCGGGTGCGCGCGAACACCACGAACAGATCGGCCATCGGGGCGTTGGTGATGAAGCGCTTCGCTCCGGAGATCACCCAGTCTCCGTCACTGCGGACAGCTTTGGTGCGCAGTCCGGCCGGGTTGGAGCCGGCGCCGGGTTCGGTCAGCGCGAACGAGGCGACCACTTCGCCGGAGGCCATCCCCGCCAGCCAGCGCGACTTCTGCTCGTCGGTGCCGAACCCGACCAGCACCTGCCCGGCGATCCCGTTGTTGGTGCCGAACATCGACCGCAGCGCCAGCGACGTGTAACCCAACTCCATCGCCAACTCGACGTCTTGGGCCAGGTCCAAGCCGAGCCCGCCCCATTCCTGGGGGATGGCATAGCCGAACAACCCCATGGCCTTGGCCTGGTCCCGAAGGTCGTCGGGAACCGCGTCAGCCGCCAGGATCTCCTGCTCGCGCGGGACGACGGCGGTACGGACGAATTCACGGGTCTGGGCGAGGATTTGCGCGAAGACGTCGTCGGCGACGGGGGCAGTGGTCATCGAAGCCATGCTCCTTTCGGCCTCCTTCGGGGCGCCTCGTGGGCCAGGAGTAACCGTGGCGACCCGCGGTGCCCGGCGTCGCCGGCACCACGAAGATCATATATTAAATATGATGTGCGAGAATCGCAGGGTTCGTAGGCGTGGATGAAGGAGGGTGATCAGATGTCATTGCTGACCGGTCGGACCGCGGTCGTCACCGGTGGTGCCCAAGGATTGGGGTTCGCTATCGCGGAGCGCTTCGTCGCCGAAGGCGCGCGGGTGGTGCTCGGCGATGTGAACCTCGAGGGCACCGAGGCCGCGGCCACTCGGCTCGGCGGCGACGGCGTCGCGGCGGCGGTGCGGTGCGACGTGACGACGGCCACCGACGTCGAGACCCTGATCGGAACCGCCGTCGAACGCTTCGGCGGTCTGGACATCATGGTCAACAACGCCGGGATCACCCGTGACGCGACCATGCGCACAATGACCGAGGAGCAGTTCGACGAGGTGATCGCGGTGCATCTGAAGGGAACCTGGAACGGCACCCGCAAGGCCGCGGCGATCATGCGGGAGAACAAGCGCGGTGCGATCGTGAACATGTCGTCGCTGTCCGGCAAGGTCGGGCTGGTCGGTCAGACCAACTATTCGGCGGCCAAAGCCGGGATCATCGGAATGACGAAAGCGGCCGCCAAGGAACTTGCCCACCTGGGGGTGCGGGTCAACGCCATCGCGCCCGGCCTGATTCGGACGGCGATGACTGAGGCTATGCCGCAGCGTATCTGGGACGAAAAGATGGCCGAGATTCCGCTGGGGCGGGCCGGTGAGCCGGCCGAGGTCGCCAATGTGGCGTTGTTTTTGGCCTCGGATTTGTCCTCGTACATGACCGGCACCGTGCTCGAGGTGACCGGCGGGAGGTTCATGTGATCGTGCGCGAAGCCGTGATCTGCGAGCCGGTGCGCACCCCGATCGGCCGCTACGGGGGAATGTTCACGTCGCTGACCGCCGTCGACCTCGGTGTCGCCGCGCTGCGGGGTCTGCTGCAGCGAACCAAAATCCCGCCGCAATCGGTACAGGACGTCATCCTCGGGCACTGCTACCCGAGCAGTGAGGCACCGGCGATCGGGCGAGTGGTGGCGCTCGACGCCGGCCTGCCGGTGACGGTTCCGGGCATGCAGGTCGACCGCCGCTGCGGTTCGGGTCTCCAAGCAGTGATCCAGGCGTGCTTGCAGGTCAGCAGCGGGGACAACGACCTCGTCATCGCCGGCGGCGCCGAAAGCATGAGCAACGTGGTCTTCTACTCCACCGACATGCGCTGGGGCGGCGCCCGCAGCGGTGTGCGGGTGCACGACGGGTTGACCCGTGGTCGCACCACCGCCGGCGGCCGCCATTACCCGGTGCCCGGCGGGATGCTGGAAACCGCCGAGAATCTGCGCCGACGCTACGGCATCTCACGGACCGAGCAAGACGAACTCGCGGTGACCTCGCACCAGCGAGCAGTAGCCGCCCAGCAGAACGGTGTCTTCGCCGAAGAAATCATTCCCGTCGCGCTACCCGCCCGACACGGCGAGCAGTTGGTCGACACCGACGAGCATCCTCGTGCCGACACGTCGATGGAATCGCTGAGCAAGCTCAAACCGGTTCTGGCAGAGCATGATCCGGATGCCACCGTGACCGCGGGCAACGCCTCCGGGCAAAACGATGCGGCATCGATGTGCGTGGTGACCACCCCGGACAAGGCCGCTGACCTGGGCCTGACCCCGCTGGTTCGGTTGGTGTCCTGGGCCGTTGCGGCGGTGGCACCCGACATCATGGGCATCGGCCCGGTGCCGGCCACCGAGATCGCGCTGGCCAAGGCCGGACTGCAATTGAGCGACATCGACCTGATCGAGCTCAACGAGGCGTTCGCCGCGCAGGCTCTCGCCGTGATGCGCGAGTGGCGCGTGGGCGCCGCCGACCGGGAGCGGATCAACGTGTGTGGATCCGGGATCTCGCTGGGGCATCCGGTCGGCGCGACCGGCGGACGGATGCTCGCCACGTTGGCGCGTGAGCTCACCCGGCGAAGCGCGCGCTACGGGCTTGAGACCATGTGCATCGGTGGAGGACAGGGTTTGGCCGCGGTGTTCGAACGGATCTCGTCGTGACCATGCCGCTGAGCGACGTCACCGTCGTCGAGGTGTCGAGCTTCGTCGCCGCACCGTTGTGTGGCATGACGCTGAGCCAGCTCGGCGCCCAGGTGATTCGGGTTGACCCCGTCGGAGGCGCCTCGGACGTACACCGCTGGCCGCTGGCCGCCGACGGCACCTCGATCTACTGGACCGGCCTGAACAAGGGAAAGCGGTCGGTCACCGTCGACTTGCGCTCACCCGAAGGGCAGCACCTGGTTCAGCGGCTGATCGTCGAAGGTGACGGCGTCGTGGTCACCAACGCCGCGGGCATGGCCTGGCTGTCGTATCACCAGCTCGCCCGCCTGCGCGAGGATGTGATCCATCTCCAATTGCTCGGCCGCGGCGACGGTTCCACCGCAGTGGACTACACGGTCAACGCGGGGACCGGATTCCCGCTGGTGACGGGCCCCGCCAACCATGCCGGCCCGGTCAACCACGTCTTGCCGGCCTGGGACGTGTGCTGCGGTCTGTACGCAGCGCTCGCGGTGACCGCCGCGGTGCGGCGCCGCGACCAGTGCGGCGTGGGCGCCCGCATCAGCCTGGCGCTCGAAGACGTCGCGCTGGCCACCGCCGGCAATCTGGGGCTTTTGACCGAACCGCAGGTGACCGGAACCGAGCGCCCGCGGTTGGGCAACGCGATCTACGGTCAGTACGGCCAGGACTTCACCAGCGGCGACGGCGTTGCCTTCATGGTCGTCACGCTGACGAGACGGCACTTCCAGGACCTTGTCGAGGTGACCGGCACCGGTGCCGCGGTGTCGGCACTTGCCCGGTCTCTGGGCGTTGACTTCGGCGACGAGGGGGACCGCTACCGCTACCGTGACGTGTTGAGCGGGCTGTTCGCCGTCTGGTTCGCGGCCCACACCGCCGAGGAGATCATCGAAGCGCTGGCCTCCACGAGCGTGCTCTACGAGCGTTACCGCACATTCGGGCAGCTCGCCAACGACGAACGGGTGACCGCGAACCCGCTGTTTTCCCGCCTGCAGCAAGCAGGGCTCGGCGAATACCTGGCACCGGGCCTGCCGATCGCGTTCGACGGCCGTCATCCCCCGAGCGCGGCCGCACCTGCGCTGGGCGGGGATACGGCCGGGATCCTGGCGGATCGCTTGGGGCTCAGCGCAGCAGACATCGAACGGCTGATCCACGCGAAAACGATCGCCTGCTGACCAGAGGAGGATCTGATGACCAAACTTGCCCAGACACTCGGTCTGACCGATTTTCAATCCGAGATCATCGCTACGGTGCGTCAATTCGTCGAGAAAGAAGTCATTCCCACAGCGCCGGAGCTCGAGCGCGCCGACACCTATCCGCAGGCCCTCGTCGACCAGATGCGAAAGATGGGGCTCTTCGGCTTGATGATTCCGCAGGAGTACGGCGGCCTGGGGGAGTCGCTGCTGACGTATGTGCTGTGCGTGGAGGAGCTGGCCCGGGGCTGGATGAGTGTCTCCGGGGTCCTCAACACCCATTTCATCGTGGCCTACATGCTGCGACAGCACGGCACCGAGGCGCAGCAACAACGGCTGTTGCCGCGCATGGCCACCGGCGAGGTCCGTGGCGCGTTTTCGATGTCGGAGCCGGAGTTGGGCTCCGACGTCGCCGCCATCCGCACCCGCGCAACTCGCAATGCCGACGGCGGCTACACGATCAACGGTCAGAAGATGTGGGTGACCAACGGGGCCAGCTCGACCTTGGTGGCGGCACTGGTCCGCACCGACGAGGGAGCCGACTCGCCGCACCGCAACCTCACCGCGTTCCTGATCGAAAAACCAGCCGGATTCGGCGAAGTCGTCCCCGGTCTGCTGATACCCGGCAAGATCGACAAGCTGGGTTACAAGGGCATCGATACCACGGAAATGATCTTCGACGGCTATATCGCAGGTGCAGAAGACATTCTGGGCGGGGTACCCGGGCGGGGCTTCTATCAGATGATGGACGGCATCGAAGTCGGTCGGGTCAATGTGTCGGCGCGGGCTTGCGGGGTGGCTCTGCGGGCGTTCGAGCTGGCGGTTCGCTATGCCCAGCAACGCCACACGTTCGGCAGGCCGATCGCCGAGCATCAGGCTATTGCTTTCCAAATCGCAGAGATGGCAACCAAGGTCGAGGCCGCCCATCTGATGATGGTCAACGCGGCCCGGTTGAAGGATTCCGGCGAGCGTAACGACGTCGCCGCGGGCATGGCGAAGTATCTGGCCAGTGAATTCTGCACCGAGGTCACCCAGCAGAGCTTCCGTATCCACGGCGGCTACGGCTACTCCACGGAGTATGAGATCGAGCGGCTGATGCGCGACGCACCGTTTCTGCTCATCGGCGAGGGCACCAGCGAGATCCAGAAGTCGATCATCAGCAAGCGCCTGCTTGCCGACTATCAAATATGACTGCGCGCGTTCCAGATTTCGCGGCGAGACCGCAGCTGTCCGACGATGTGGCGCGGTATGTCCGCAAACGGATTTTCGACGGCACCTACTCCGCCGGGCAGTACGTGCGTCTCGACCAGCTGGCGGCCGAACTGGGCATCAGCGTGACGCCGGTGCGTGAAGCCTTGTTCGAGCTTCGCGCGGAGGGTCTGCTCGCTCAACAGCCGCGCCGCGGTTTCGTGGTGTTGCCGGTGACGGGACGAGATCTTGCCGACGTCGCCAACGTGCAGGCACACGTCGGCGGCGAGCTGGCCGCGCGGGCTGCGGTCACCATCGACGGCGACCGGCTGCAGCAGCTCAAGGAGATCCAGACCCAGCTGGAGGCGGCCTACGCCAGTAGCGACGACGAACGGGCGGTCCGGCTCAATCACGAGTTTCACCGCGCCATCAACGTCGCTGCCGACTCACCCAAGCTTGCCCAGCTGATGTCGCAAATCACCCGCTATGCCCCCGAATCGGTGTTTCCCACGATCCCCGGCTGGCCCGCCCAATCGATCAGGGACCACCGGCGGGTGCTGGCGGCACTGGCCAAACACGACGACGAGCTGGCCCGCAAGGCGATGTCGGAGCACCTCTCCGCCGGCGCCGCCCCGTTGATCGATCACCTGATCGGGCACGGTGTCATCGACCCGGCAAGCCGCCCGTACTCGCGCCGACGCGCCCGGGGAACGTCGTCCTGACCCTGGGACGAGGCATCTCCCAGTTCCCTGCGAAGAGAAACTCCCGCATCATTAGTGCCATGGCGACTCGCTGTGGGATCCACTCGCAACCAGCCGGGCGAACGGGGGCCGGGGCCCGACGTCGCCGCCGCAGGATGACAGAGGTCGGCATCCTCGTGGGTGCGCTGCTGGTTGTGACGCCGGTGGCGCTGGCGGCAACCGGCGCGGAATCGCCGGCCGCGGCTCGCCCGCCGGCAGTCAAGCGCGCTTTCCGGACCGACCCGGATCCGGGGTGGATCATCTCTCCCGGAGCGATCAGCCGGCTCGAATCCGCCGGGCTCTCCGCCGAATCGACCAAGCGTTTCTTCGACAACCCCGCCACGCTGCTGCTCTCGACCGGGGGCGACCCGAGGGTGCCGGATGCCGGCTTGGTCGCCGATTTCACCAGCGGCGCGGCGCTGTCGGCCGCGTTGTCGGATGACAGGGTGCCCGAGACGGTTCGCTATGTCCTGCTCGACCTCGAGCACTGGAGTTTCACGCCGGAAAACGAGCAGCGCGATCCCATCGCCGCGCTGCGGGCCGCCGAGCAGGTCGCCGCCGGTCACGACAAACAGTTGATCTTCGCCCCGGCCTTTGACCTCATGAACGTCCTTGCGCCGGACGAGCCGCGGGGACCGTCCCGCTGGGCGGCATTCAGCGAGCGGGTGCTGGTTCCGGCCGCGGAGATTGCTTCCGTCATCGAGATCCAGTCCCAAAGCACCGAAGGCACGTCGCTGGCGACCTCAGCGGTACCGGCTGCCGTGGAGCGGATCCGGGCCGCTCACCCCGGCGTACCGGTCTTCGTGGGCCTGTCGACCAACCCGGACGGCCGCCGGGTCACTGCCGGTGATCTGCTCGCCTTGGTCGACGCCACGCCGGCGGCCGCCGGATACTGGCTCAATGTGCCCGAGGCCGGCCGGTACTGCCCCCGGTGCGGCGCGGCGCAGGGCCACGTGGGCGTGGCGTTCCTCGACGAGTTGGCCGCCAGGTCGGGGATGGCCGCTGCCCCGTCGTGACGGGTGTCTCCGGTACCGGCCCGGGAAGGCGGGAGGGCTCGGTCATTGTGCCTGGCATCGGCCCGGCCGTATCCGCAGCCGACAGCGCTCGATGAGTATCGCGGCCAGCAGCGCGGGTTCGCTGATCATCAGATCGTGGCAGGTATCGACGGGGATCAATGTCTGCACGCCCCCGAGCGCGGCAATGCTGCGGTATTGCGCCGACACCGACAGGGCACGGTCACGCAACGTCAAGATCCATGTCCGGGGGATGTCGGCGGGCAGACCGCGGTGGTCGGCGGGTTCAGCGATGACCGCGACGGCTTCGTCGTGCAGCCGCGACAACGCGAAGCGGCGTTGCCGCCATGACATTCCATTACAAAACAACCAGCCCGCGAGCAGTTTCGGGGTGGTCGCAGGCGACGCTTTACGCCGGATGGCCCGTCGCACATACCACGCCAGCGGAGCGCTGAGCGTGTCGACGATCGCGGTTCCCTGCACGGGTACCGAGCACGCGGCCAGGATCATCTCCCGCACCCGCGCCGCACCGAGCTCCGCGACGATTCCGGGCACAGTCAGCCCGGCCAGTGAGTGACCGGCGACGACCACGTCTGTGAGTCCGGCATCGTTGATCTGGGTGACGGCCGAGCAGATCCAATCGGCCGCCGTGACGGTGGCGAGATCGCCGGGTGTGGCGTTGCTTTTCTTGTACCAGTCGGTCCGGCGCCTCCGGTGAGCTCTGCGCTACCCGAGTCCGAAATCGATGACACCGCGGATGATCTGACCCCCCAGCAGATCGTCGTAGGCGTCGTTGATCTGGTCGAGCCGATAGCGTTTCGTGATCATCTCGTCGAGTTTGAGCTGCCCGGTCCGATAGAGCCCGGCCAGCCGCGCTACGTCGGATCTCGGATTGCACGACCCGAAGACGGTGCCGGCCAGCGTTTTGTTCATCAGGATGAAATCCTGCAGGTCGACGTCGACCGACCGGGTCAGTTGCGACGTCATCCCGGTCAGCACGCAGGTGCCGCCCTTACGGGTCAGCGCGAGCGCATCGCGGACATCCTCGGGGCTGATCAGTGCGGGTGACACCACCACGGTGTCGGCCATCACCCCGCGGGTCACGTCGCGCACCAGATCCAGCGCATCGGCCGCCGTCGACGCGCTGTGGGTGGCGCCGAATCGCAGCGCCGATTTCCGTTTGAATTCCACCGGATCAACGGCGATGATCTGCGCGGCTCCGCTGATTCGCGCACCCTGGATCGCGCCGGTCCCGATGCCGCCCGCACCGATTACCACAACGGTGTCACCGCCGCACACCCCGCCTCGGTTGGCTGCCGAGCCGTACCCGGTGGGAATGGCGCAGGCCAGCAGGGCGGCGGGAACCAGCGGCAGCTCCGGCTCGATCTTGACCAGCGAAGCTGCCGCTACCACAGTGTGTTCGGCGAATGCACCGATCTTGGCGATGTGCCCCAGCGGTTTGCCGTCGCCGGTGTGATGGCGAAACGTCCCGTCGGTGGGCATTCCCGGGGTCAAGGTGCCGATACCGGCGTCGCAGAGATACTCCATGCCGGAGGCGCACCAGCGGCATCGACCGCACACCGCGACGAACGACGTCACCACGTGGTCGCCCGGTTCGAACTCGGTGACGCCGGGACCGACTTCGCGGACTACGCCGGAACCCTCGTGGCCGCCGATGGTAGGAAACATGGTCGGCAGTCCGAGCGAGCGCAGCACCTCGTTGGGCGCGCCGATGTCGCCGGTGCGGATGTGGTCGTCGGAGTGGCACAGTCCGGCAGCGGCCAGCTCGAGGAGAACCTCACCGGCGCGCGGTGGATCGAGTTGGAATTCCTCGACGGACCACGGCGCGCCGACGTCGTGCAGGATCGCCGCCCGGCTTCTCACGAGGCGGGGGTGAACGTGACCGGAATCTTGTTGGGAGAACGGAAGGTGAGCCCGACGATTCTGGCATCTTCGTCGGGTATCAGGGTCAGGTTCGCGACCCGGTCGAACAGGCTGTTGAGCATCACCCGGGTTTCCAGCCGGGCCAGGTGCATGCCCAGGCACATGTGGATGCCTCCGGCGAAGGCGAGGTTGGCCTGCCGCGGCCGGTGGATGTCGAACGTTTCGGGATCGCGCCAGCGGGTTTCGTCGTGGTTGGCCGATCCCATGCACAAGTCGACTTGCGCGCCGGAAGGGATTGTCTTTCCACCGATTTCGACCGGCTCGGTGGTGGTGCGCAGGACCATGGTCAGTGGTGTCTCGTAGCGCAGTCCCTCTTCGAACGCGGCCGGGATCAGGGACCGGTCTCGATACACCGCCGCCAACTGGTCGGGATGGGTCAGCAGCAGATACAGCAGGTTTCCCGACGAGCGGTAGGTGGTTTCCAGGCCGGCCGGCAGCAACAGCCGCAGGAAGGAGATGATGGCCTCGTCGGTGAGCTTTTCGCCGTCGATCTCGGCCCCGACCAGGTCGCCGATGATGTCGTCGGTGAGTTTGCGGCGTCGCTGCTCGACCTGTTCGAGAAAGTAGTCGTGCAATTCGGCGGAGGCTCTCAACCCGGCCTCGATGTCGACCGGGATCGAGATGAGATCGAACGATAGTCGCCGGAACAGGTCGAGGTCCTCGCGAGGAAGCCCCAGCAGCGCGGCGGCGACCCGGGTAGGGAACTCGAACGTGACCGACGTGACCAGGTCGGCCTCGCCGTCGTTTTTGATCTCGTCGATCAGCTGGTTGCAGACGGGTGCGATGACTGCAGGTTCCCAGCGTTGCAGCGAGGTGGCGCGAAACGCCTTGGCCACCAGGTTGCGGTGATCATGGTGCTCTTTGCCGCCCATGGCCAGGATGGTGTGCCCGATGACCAGCCCGATGGTTTTGTCGTAGGCGTGCGAGCTGAAGACCCGGTCGTCGCGGAATGCCCGGAACACGTCGTCGTAGCCGAACAGCACCCATTCGTCGTCGGGGACCAGTTCGGGCGGCAGCTGCGATGGATCGCCGAGGGCGCCGTGCCAGACCGGTTCGGTGCGACGCATATAGGCATAGAACGGGTAGGGGCTGGTTTCGCCCGTCGTGTCGAGCGTCACGGCTTGGCCGTGCGGGTTGGTGCTGATGGACATCAGCTCCTCCTGGAGCAACCGGTGGCGCGGGCGCACCGGACCTGACATGTCCGGTGGAATCTCACTATCATAATATAAATAGCAATAAAGCCCAACGCGGTCGGGTGGTATCCACCAGGATGTAGTGGGCCCACGGCCGGTGCGAATACCGATCGTGCCCGGAGGTGTCGGCCCGCCGGGGCCGATGTCGGACCTAGACCGGGTCGAATTTCGTGATCAGCCAACTGCCGTTGGCCTTGGTCAACGACACCAGCACGCTGCTCGCCGACATGGCCGGCTCCGGCCGGTCTTTGCTGGTGGTGGTTTGGTTGACGAAGACCAGCACGACGGCCGAATCGGCATGCAGGTCCGACAGCGCGGCCCCGACGACCTTGGCGCTGGTCGTTACCGCTTTCTCCTTGGCCGCCTTTGTCACGATCTCGCGGGTGAACTTTTCGTAGTAGTCCAGAAAATCTCCGCCCAGGTGGGATTTGGCCGTGGTGAAGTCCTGTTCGAGGGTGTCCGGTTTGTAGGACAGCAGCGCGACCGTGCCCTCCCGGGCGGCGGCGACCACTCGGTGGGCGGCGGCGTTGTCGGTCTGCCGATCAGGCCGGTATTCGGTGACGTACAGCCAGGCCGCCAGCCCGCCGGAGACCAGCAAAAGTATGACCGGAATGACCGCGGCAAGGTTGATATGGGTCGCGATCTTGCTGCGCGCGACCTGCTTTTGCGGCGGTGTCTTGTCGCGCGGTGGGATAGCCGCACCGGCGGGTGCCTCGACGACGGCCTGATCCTCGGTTTCGTCGGCTGCGTTCACAACACGAACTCGACTTTCGACATTTTGAATTGATCGCCGTCGCGGGTCACCGACACGCGTAACCGGAACGCCCGCGGTTCGTCTTTGGCGCCGGCAGCGTTGGTGACGCGTTCGGTCCCGAGCACCAAGATCACCGCGGAATCCTTTCCCATCGACTCGACGCCGGTTGCGGTCACCGCGCCCTCGGTGATCACCTTGGACTGTTCGACGACCGAGGTGAAGTCACCGGCGCGTTTTTGGAAATCGTCCCTGAACTCGCCGGTAGAGCTGTCGATCACCCGCTGGACGTCTTGTTTGGCCTTGGTGAAATTCAGCGAGAGCATGTTGATCACACCCTGTCTGGCCGCGGCGGTGAACGCCGCGGCGCGCTGCCGCTGCGCGAGGGCTTCGTGGTTGTACCACACCATGTAGCCGCTGGCCGCGAGCAGGCCGCAGATGACCACGACGGCGGTCACGCTCAGCGCCGCCGACATTCTCGGGGGGAGCCGCCGCCGTCGCGGTCGGGGGGTCTCCGCGGCGCTGACCCGCGGCTCGGCGGCCCGGCGGGCCTCGGGGGCAGGTTCGGCGACCGGGGCGGCAGTCGGCTCTTGGCCGTTGTCGTTCCGGGTCTGGGCCGCGCGGCGCAGTCGGATGGCCCGGGCCCGGGCCCGGGCCATCCG
>NZ_VYIK01000349.1 GCF_008709575.1 Mycobacterium sp. | reverse complement strand
ATCCTGGAGTCCATTGGAAGATTAATAAAACGAATTAACGGCGCGGGACACTAGCATCACCGCTGATCAACGGCGGCTAATACTGCAGCCGTAGTTCGGGGCTGGAGTGTTTCGGCGTGTCTGCGCTGGTAGAAGCGGTGGCCGGGGCATTGTTCGGAGTTTGTGAACACATCTGAATATGCCGCGGCCCCCGCGGCTGCCAGCGTAGACCCTGACCGGTGGTGGCAGCAGTTCTCGGCGGTGATCGACCGGATCGCGCCACGATTTACCCGCCATGAACCGTTGCGGCATGCCGCTGCGCTGATGGCCGGCATGGTTTCCGGGTTGGAACGAAAAAATTGCTGGACGATCGCCGAACATCGTGGTGACCACACCCCCGACGGGTTGCAACACCTGCTGGCCCGCGCCAAGTGGGACGCTGATGCGGTCCGTGATGATCTGCGTGATTACGTCATCGAGGCCTTCGGCGATCCCGGCGCGGTGCTGATCATTGACGAGACCGGCGATGTCAAGAAGGGCACCGCCACCGTCGAGGTGCAACGCCAATACAGCGGCACCGCCGGGCGCATCGAGAACTCCCAAGTCGCGGTGTATCTGACCTATGCCGCCCCGCGTGGGCATACCCTGATCGACCGAGCGCTGGTTTGCGTCTGACTTCGCCGCAGAGATGGGCTTGGAAAATTACCCAATGCTG
>NZ_VYIK01000348.1 GCF_008709575.1 Mycobacterium sp. | reverse complement strand
CGATGACCACCAAACCGGCCCCGGGCGCCGACAAACGCAGCGGACGCTGGGCGGGCTTCGCCAAGACCGAGTGCGGCATCCACGTCCAGCCGTAGCCACCCGATTTCGGCGCGGTCGGCCCGGAGCCCCTGCGTGAGGACGCAGATATCGTGCCCAGGTCAGGACCGCGGCCCCGCCGGTGCCCCAGGAATGGGCGCTGACGGAAACCAGGAACCCGCCGGCCGCGGTTGCGGCGACACACAAGCCCAGGGTGACGGGGCCGCCTCCGGGGCGCAGGTCGCGATCACCGAAAGCGATGCGGGCATGTTGCATCGGCGGCGATTCGGGACGGCGCACTGCCGGGGCAGCCTCGAGTCGACGAGCACTGGGCGAACTCACCCGCCCGATGATGCCGCCCGGCCCTGATAAAAGAGACGTTATGCCCTGCCGCGCTGGGGTCTGGTGAGGAAAACATGGACATCGAAGTCCGTCGAAACTCGACATAGGGAAGGCCAGGTTTCTTGCATGACCGCACAGCCGGGGCTCATGACGGCCAAGGTTTGACGTTCACCGCTGTGGCGTGCGTTGCCCACGCCACCCTCCTGTGATGTCTACGTTGAAGGCCAACGAGGTTCGTATGCGACCGGCGAAGCCACCGATGCCGCCGCCGGTCTAAAGAAAGCTCGCAGCAATGGATTTCGCGATACTTCCGCCGG
>NZ_VYIK01000347.1 GCF_008709575.1 Mycobacterium sp. | reverse complement strand
GATCCTGGAGTCCATTGGAAGATTAATAAAACGAATTAACGGCGCGGGACACTAGATCGTCTGCACTATCAGGGTGCTTGTCGGATCGTCAATTCTCGGGCGGAAAGAAGCGAATCAAGGTCGGTATCCGCCAGCAGACGTTCTGATTCGGCATGACGTCCACGCGCTTGCCGCCCATGATGCCGACCATCGAACGGCCGTCGACGAGTTTTGTGATGCTGCGGCGGTTTCGGCGAGCGTGACTCAGGTGCGGTGACTGCTCAATTCTCCAGTCCGAGCCTGCTTCTCGAGAAATCGCTCACGAGTAACGAGATACACAGGGAATGCCATCGATACACCGATGTAAGACAATGCCACGAATATCCAGCCCCATTTGTACCCCAGTCCTATCTGCTTGCTGTCGAACACGACCCATACCATGAACACCACCCAGGCGATGGCCATGTCGATGCTGAGGAACGCGGCGGTGCCACCAGGCGCCATCGCATCGCCGAAGAACTCGACCGGGTTGAGGATGTTCCCACCGGCGGCCATCCACTGGAACGCGTGTGGCCAGGTCAACACCAGCGCGACCACGCCGGCAAGGATGAAGAAGCCATGGCGAATAGTGGTGGAGATCGATACCGACGTTGATACGGACATTGGTTCTGACATTGTCAAGCTCCTTAGCCTGAATCCGTGGAAGGTCGGTCGTT
>NZ_VYIK01000346.1 GCF_008709575.1 Mycobacterium sp. | reverse complement strand
TGGCTATTTGTGAATCCACGCCAAGTCATCGTGGTGCGCAATTGTGTCATCGCTGTGTCAGTGACTTCTCCGACGACTGCTTTCGCGCCACGTCCGCCAGTGGCGACTTCGAGTCGGCGACGGCAAGGCCTTCTCACGGATGTACCACATCTTCTCGTCCACGACGACCTCGGCTTGATTGCGGGTAGCGCCATAAGCCGAGACGCCGTGCGCCTTACCGCGGTCGTTGTAACGCAACAGCGTACGGCCACCGACCTTGGCATGCGCATCGGCGTGGGCCCGCGCACCGTCACCGCCATCGAGCACGGTGCTCCCGAGGTGGCGATCGGCACCCGTGTTCAGCGCGGCGTCGGTACTCAGCGCGCCGCTGTTCGCAGCGAGCGACGACAAACTGGCGCGGCTGCGTCGCCGGGGTGAGGAACGGGTGGCGTTGATCCCGTCGCGCGAACACCACCCGCGCTTGACCGGAGGCGACAACGATGCCGGCCTCGACTTCTGAGACACACCGCGACGATGTCTTCGTGTGGGTGTGGCTGCCTGGGCAGCGTGAGCCGGTCGTCGCCAGACGGGGCTTTGGACGCAGCTATCTGAACCGCCCCCGACGCCATCAGCCTGTACACGCCGGAGATCCCACTAATTGCATATAATGAGATACATGCCTGCGCGGAACCCTGACATCAGCGAACACACCGAAG
>NZ_VYIK01000345.1 GCF_008709575.1 Mycobacterium sp. | reverse complement strand
GGTCGACGTCTTTGACCCGGTAGGACGCGGCCAGCACGAGTGATCGCGATTCGTTCTCGCGCACCGGTGCTGCGGGGTTCGATTCGGCCTCGCCGCCGGGCTGGGCACGTCTCACGCAGCGGAGTGTAACCAATTCGGTTAGATTGACACCGGCGCGGCAGCGCCCGGCCCCAGCATCGACTGGTGTGGTAGGTGACAACGCGCCACTGGGCTTCTCACCGACTGGAGGTGACCGTGCACGGTGACCCGGAGGTGTTGTGCCTGCTCGATGAACAGTTGACCGGTGAGCTCACCGCGATCAACCAATACTTCTTGCACTCGACAATGCAAGAAAACTGGGGATTTACCCAATTAGCCGCCCGGACGCGCGCGGCAGCAGCAGGACGGCACCAGCGCGAACCTATCGACGCCGCCCAGTGTGTCGCGCGGCCACCGACCACCTGAGGGCCGTGCAGTGGGTCGATGCGTGTCGCCGTCGTAGCCGGTCCCGATCCCGGACACTGCTTTCCCGCGATCGCGCTGTGCCGGCGCTTCAGCACCGCCGGCGACACCCCGACACTGCTCACCGGCGCCGAATGGCTTGACGCGGCTCGCACTGCCGGGGTCGACGCCGTCGAACTGGCGGGTCTTGAACCCACCGCGGCCGACGACGACGCCGACGCCGGGGCGAGAATCCACCGGCGGGCGGCCCGCATGG
>NZ_VYIK01000344.1 GCF_008709575.1 Mycobacterium sp. | reverse complement strand
GGCCGCGCGGGAACGCAGCAAGGCCGCATCGGCAGCGGCCAAGACCGCGCGCAGCGTGTAGCGGCTACGCAGGGCCAGAACAGAACCGGGAAGGGAAGTCCGTGAAAGTCATCGGATCCATCGATGAGGCCGTGCAAATGATCGGCCAGGAGCTGGGCGTCAGCGACTGGACAGGCATCGACCAGAAGCGCGTCAACGCGTTCGCCGACGTCACCGGGGATTACCAGTGGATCCACGTCGATCCGGATCGGGCCAGTGCCGAAAGTCCCTATGGCGTAACGATAGCCCATGGATTCCTGACGCTGTCCCTGATTCCCGCGCTGAGCAAGGCCAATTACCGCGTCGAGAACGCGAAGATGGGCATCAATTACGGGCTCAACAGGGTGCGGTTCCTCGTGCCGGTTCCGGTGGGTAGCCGCATCCGGGTCCGATCTGAGCTTGTCGACGCCACCAAGGTCGATGACGCCATGGTTGACCTGATAGTGCGGCACACGGTCGAGCTCGACGGCTCCGAGAAGCCGGCTGCCGTGGCGGAGCTGATCGCGCGGATGGTTTTTTAGGCGCCGCTCCGCCGCATTGCCCGGTACAGGGCGTCGGGCGAGTTGGCATGTGATGCTTGCTACGTCGCAAGTAAGGCGCGTCTGGCGAGGTGCCTCAGCTAAAAGTGAGCGCGAAGCGGTGGTTGGTGCCTCACGCAT
>NZ_VYIK01000343.1 GCF_008709575.1 Mycobacterium sp. | reverse complement strand
ACCCGAGGGCACCGATCCCAGATAGAAAAGTCTCCGGGAAAACGGGGGAGGTCCATGGCGCCGATCTTGTCGGACATCTTGGCGATATTGCGCGGCGTAAAGGCCACGCTGACGATATTGCGCATCTCGGTGTGACGGGGCGGGTCCGTCACAATGAACGACAGCATCGTCTCCAATTGGGGAAAATCGTCGATGAATACACCATCGGCGGAGCTGAACACCTCGGGCTTGCGTGAGATCTCGGCGATGTGCGCGTGTTTGACGACCGACCAGAAACCCTTGGCGTTGTTCAGGTTCGGGTCCAGTGAGTCAGGTGGGCCGTTCCAGCTCACCGGTTTGTTTGCGCGCAGCCAGCGGAACGTGTCATGGTGTGTGGATCGGGGCAATGCCCAGAATTCCAGCGAATTCAGGTTGGTGTTCACACCTTCTGTCGGAGTGGTCATCGGGGGTGGTACCTCAACTCTCGATGGTCTGAGCCGGCGAAGGTTCGTGGGCCGGATGGACACGACGCTAAGCCCGTGCGCTGGGCGGCACATCGCCAAATGGGATCAGAAATGCTGCGACTAAGTGGGTATGTTCCGGCTCACTATCCCGGATGGAATATGAGAAACACCACCTCTTGTCCCGCGCCGTTAATTCGTTGTATTAATCTTCCAATGGACTCCAGGTTCTGCTCGGCGGTCTTGGTCCACACGAAT
>NZ_VYIK01000342.1 GCF_008709575.1 Mycobacterium sp. | reverse complement strand
GTCGTCCATGTGCCGCCACAACGGAAGCCACGCGCCGTCGTCATTCAACGACTTCGCCCACACCGACCGGGCTGCGCTGCTCAGGTCCACCAAGGACGTCGGCATGGCTATACTCCGTTCTCGCCCATTCGCGAGCAGCATTCCATAGAGGACCGACAAACTCTCGGGAATTCGCGACCACAGCTCGGGAATATCAGCGCGTCATGCAGAGATACCTGACCAACCCTGATACCAACACTGTGGTTACGAACTAGATCGCCTCCGGGTTCTCGGCGACCTTGCGGGCCAGGGCGACGGTGTTGCGCGTCCACTCCGGCGTGCCGTTCGCCAGGCCGGAGGGCGGGTTGCGACCGATCCGGTTTCGCAGCGCTGACAGGGCGAAGCCCAGCCGGTCGATCACCCCGACCGCGCCGACGACTTCTTCGGGCGCCGGGTGCCGCGGCGGGGCGCTCGCAGCGACCGCACCCAGCACCAGCGTTCGGGCCGCGTCCACGAATTCCGCCACACCGTCCAGGTCGGCGTCCTGCAACCTAGAGGCGCCCACTGATATCGCTTCAACCTTAGTGCACTACAACATGTCCCACGGCAACTCCGCAGCCTCAGTGGATCGCGTCGAGCTGGCCGGCGAAGCTGTCCAGTTCGGCGTCGGTCAACGCCAGCCGGGCCAGCCGGGCCAGGTGGGCCACCTCGTCACGGGA
>NZ_VYIK01000341.1 GCF_008709575.1 Mycobacterium sp. | reverse complement strand
TGTCGTTTCGTAAGCTGCGTGGCATGTCGGAGCGCCGGTTTCGCCGCACGCCGGGAGGGGTGTGCTCGCTGGGGCTGCACGGGGTGTGGTGCCTGAAGGACCGGCGTCGGATTCTGGGCGGGCGGGTGGCCGGCCGCTGCGGGGAGCTGCTGGGCCAGGTCGCCGGGGAGCACGGTTGGGAGATCGTGGCCAGCGAGGTCATGCCCGATCACGTGCACCTGTTCGTTCGCCCGACCGACGCGCCAGCGTCGGTGGTACGGGCGGTCAAGGGCCGCACCGCGCGGGTGCTGCGGCAAGAGTTTCTGTACCTGCGCCGGTTTGCGAAGGTGTTGTGGTCGCCGTCGTATTTCGTCGCCTCGGTCGGCTACGTCTCGGAGTCGAGGGTGCGCCGCTACATCGAACACCAATGGGACGCGGTGGCCTGATGCGGCGCGCCTACGTGTTCCGGTTACGCCCGACCGCACGCCAGCATGTCGCGTTGGCGGCGTGTGTGGATGCGCACCGCGAGCTCTACAACGCGGCATTGCAGGAGCGTCGGGATGCCTGGTCGCACGGCAAGGCCCGGATCTTCTACGGGGATCAGTCAGCGCAGCTGACCGAGATCCGCGCGGTGCGCCCGGATCAGGCGGTGTGGTCGTTTTCCAGTCAGCAGGCCACGCTGCGGCGCTTGAACAAGGCGTTCGACGGGTTCTTCCGCCG
>NZ_VYIK01000340.1 GCF_008709575.1 Mycobacterium sp. | reverse complement strand
GGCGTCGTTGAGGGCGGCGGGGTACGGATGAAGCGGCGGCGTTCGATAGTCCACCCCCCACGTGAGCATTCCCATGGACATCGCGGTCCTGCTCGTTGTGGCGCGGCACGCGTCCCCGCCGCCGACGAGTAGGGCTCCGGGGTGCATCCAGAGATAGAGCGGCTCGCCGGCCTTGTCCTGGATTCCGTGGGGTCGAGCGGCGTACACGGTGACACCGTCCACGTTGACGTCGTCGACCGTGACGGGCAGTTCGGCGGCCGGGAACTGCCGGGCCGTGTGGAGATTCGCCTGCTTGACCATAGCGAGCCAGGCATCGGTGTCCTCTGCGGCCGGATAGGACCTGTCGACGCCCCGGACGGCGAGCCATTTCTGCGCCGGTTCACTGATTGTGGACGGCGCCGGGAAGGTGCGATCAGTCATGACTGAAGTCCTGCCGAAGCAGCCGGCACGTTAGGACTCGACTCAGTGATGGCGCGGCGTACTTCGGGGACGATCTCGTGCATCCAGCGATGAATCGCCGATTCTGGTTGACCGACGGGGAGGTAGACGATGCCGGCGGCGTCGTAATCAAAGACTGCTGAGGTCAATTCATCGATCCACTGGTCGGTGGAACCTCCGATCCAGCGGCCGTCCTCATCGCGCGGCTTCGCCACGGCGCGGTCGGTGATCTGGCCGCCCGCGGTGTAGACGGTGACGATGT